>JBBPZA010000040.1:0-61129 GCA_038199375.1 Solirubrobacterales bacterium
CCGCCGACGGCCGCGCGCGAGCGGGCAAGCCGACCGTCGCCGCGGCGCTCGGGCATTCCAAGGACCATCGCCCCGACCTCAAGCAGTTCGTGCTCACGCTCACGATCTCCGCCGATGGGGCGGTGCCGCTCGCGCACCGCCGCTCAGAATGGCGGCTGATCACCGCCAGCCACACCTGCTCAAGCTCCACAAGCACCAGAGAGCCGCCGCAGCGGCCTGAGAGGCCGCAAGGGCCGCCACCGCCCGACCAGTCAAACACCACCCCCCGCGGAAACCGCCGCCGCAACAGGCCGATCAACGCGCTTTACGCAACAGCCACGACGACGAGGGGGAGCCTCGTCGTCAAGACTCTGCGCTTCTGCTCTTGTAGGCCAAAGGACAAGTCTTTATTTTGGCGGCTACGCTGGCGGCCTCGGGCGATCGGCTCGACCCCTGCCTTGCTCCTCAACCGTGCAGCGGAGTAATTCGCGCATCACCGAACCAGAAACTGCGCCTCGGCCCGTTGGAAGAGGCAGCAACCGCGGCGCTTACCGAGCAGCGCTCCACCGCGGAGCTGCGAGCGTGATTGCGGGTGAAGTGCTCTCGTAATGCCACGGCTCCCATGCGTAGCGGTGGATGAATCCGAAGGGGCGGGCGTTCTCCTTTAGCCAGCCGTAGGCGGCGCGCAGGCCGAGGTCGAGCTCGGTGGCGTAGCGGTGCAGGCTCGTTCCCGGCGGGGCGACCCACTTCGGGTTGGGGTTGGCCGCGAACAGGCGGGCCTGTTCGGCATCGGAGCGGAACGCAGAGGTGATCGAGAGCGCCAGCCCGTCGCGGCGGGCCGCCGCGGCCATGCGGTCGAACGCCGCGGCGACATCGGGTCGCATAGCTTTGCCCATCCGGTAGGCCAGCGGGCCGTCATAGCCGCCGCCGCTGCCGAACGCCGGCCCGCCGAGCGGGTTGCCCAGCGACGGGCTCAACGCGGCCGAGGCCTGCGCGCGTACGTCCACTCGCCGGGTGCGCTTGCCGTCCTCGCCGACGCCGATCTCCACCTCGCCTCGGGCTCTCACGTTCACGCGGACCGGCGCGAACCCGGTACCGGAGGTGACGTCGCTCGGATTCAGCCTCACATCGTTGCGCGCGCCACCGCGTACCGCGGCCTGCCGCGCCAGTGCCAGGTAGGCGGCCGTCGACAGATGGCGCGGGTTGGGCAGTCCGGTGGGTAAGACCGGCGATTCGAACAGGCGCGGGTAGTCGTCGCGCATCGACAGCGCCGCCGACATGGCCGCGAGGTCCGCACCGCGCTGATGCGCGCTGCGCCCACCCAGCGCCTGCCCGAACCCGACCAGGAACAACGAGCCCACCAACAGCACGGCCGCGATCCCCAGCAACAGCACCAGCGCCTGGCCAGACTCCGAGCGGAAACGGGAGACAGGGGGCGACATCGCCTCCGAGCCTCCGCTCGGGCGGGTTACAGCTCAAGGCGCGACGGTGACAACTCCGTGCCGGCACAGCGCCTGACCCCGATCAGGACTCGAGCACGGTCTCCGGGTTCGGGCGGGCCTCCGGCGGAACCTGGCTGTACTCGCCCAGGCCCCGGTCGCACCCCGCCACCAGGGCGCGGACGCGCTACTCGCTCCCGGTATGAGGATGTAGCCCATGAGCTCCGCGCACGGAACGGTAGCTCCACCCTGATTGACGGACACGGCTACTTGAGGGCGTTGGGGGCGTCGTGCTCAGCAACGCCGCGGCGAGCCGCGCCGAGCGCCACCTTCCGCGACGCCAGTTGACAGCCGCGACATCACAGAGAGCGACGATGCCGGCGTGAAGGTGCGCCAGACCCCCGGCTGGGCGCGCAGCCGATCGAGGATTCGATCCAGGAGACGGCCCGTGGGATGATCCAGGGCCGCGGGCTCGCCGTAGATACGGCGGCTCGCGTCGCGATCGGTCGAGGCGATCATCCCGCCGGCTTGGCCAGCAGCGTGATCGCCAGCAGCACTACCGCGAGCAGCCCGAAGCCGACCTTGGCGCGGACGCCCCGCGAGGTCCGCAGCGCCACAAGGCACTCCAGAGCGTAATAGGCGGCGAACGCCCGCGACGCCACGGCGATGATCGTGAAGGTCGGGAGAGTCCAGACCAGCACGATCGCCGCCGCCCCGCTCACCACGTAGGGGCGAGCGCCCCGCATCAGCCCGCCGACCAGGCGCCGCAGGTTGCCGTCGGCGGCCACTGTGTCCGCTGTCGCCGCGCTGAACTGGCTCAGGACCGCGGTCACCACCAAGGGAAGCGACAGCAGCGGCAACACGCGTCCGGTGATATCGAGCAGGGTCTCGTCAGGCCCGTCCGCGGAGCCGAGCCCCATCACGGGCGTCGCGACGGCCACGAACCCGATGTAGATCGAGGCTGCGACGAGCTGCGACAGCCGGCAGGCCAGGATCCGAGTGTCGCGGTCGTACTCGTCGGCCAGGTAGCGGACGGTCTCGAAGCCCTGAACGGTGATCACGATCCCCCCGAGCACCAGGAGCACGTCGGTGAGCCCCTCGCCCGGCACAGGCGGGAGGTCGATCCCGCTGCCGAGCAGGTCCACGGCATCTGTGAAGAACAGCGCGCCGCCCACCACCGTCGTGATGACCAGCACCGCCCCCAGCGCGAACCGCTCCATCAGGTCCAGCCCGGCGAAGCCGCGCATCACCCCCACGCCCACGATCAGCAGCACCGCCGCCGAGGCCAGCGCCCGCTCGGCGGAGTCAGACCCCGACCCGGCGAACTCGACGACGTACTGGGACATGATCCGCAGGTACAGCGCCACCGAGATCACGTAGGCCACGACGATCACCAGGTCCGCCACCTGCTCGACCCTGCGCGTGGTCGGATCGAGCCGCCCCGCCTCCTTCAGCGGCTCCGCCGTGGCCACGTTGTGGCGCACCGCCGTCCCGACGAACCAGATGAACACGCACACGCCCACGATCCCGAAGAGCGCATGCGCGCCCAGGGTCCGCTCGAGCACCGGGACGATGATCAGAAAGCCGCTGCCGAAGATCGAGGCGAGCGGCGTGACCAACGCGGTCATCACCTTGCGGGAGAACATCGGGCGCAGCCGAGCGATCGCGGCAGCGTAGTGGGAGCGCCGGGCCGGCGTCAGCGCTGGTTAAGCGAGCGCGCGGCCCAACGCCTCAGCAGCCCGGCACCCGTGCCGCGCACGACACTCATCACGGCGCGTATCAGCTCGGCCTGCGGTGACACGCTCGCCGGCCACTATCGCTCTTGCCGCCCTATCGCGGCCGGCGCAAAGCGATCACGTCGTCGCCGAATCGGCGCGTGACTGCTTCGGACGAAACGCAACCGTCCGCGCCACCGCCCAGCGCGCGGCCGGCCTCCGGCGGGAAGCGGGCGTCTCGACCCTGCCCTCATGCGTCCGCATACTCTTGCGACCTGGATCACTTAAGTCACGAGGCGCTCAGGGCGCGTCTACGGTCTGGACCTGGAGGAGGCTCGTGGTCCCCGGCCGGCCGCTGGGCAGCCCGGCGGTGATCCCGACGCGCTGGCCCGGCGCCACCCACCCGAGCTCGACCACCCGGTTCACGGCATCGGCGATGAGAGCCTCGGTGGTGTGGTGGCGGGCAATGCGCTCGGCCCGGACGCCCCACATCAGCCCGCACCGGCGCACCGTCTCCTTGCCCGGCGAGAGCGCGTAGATCGGCACCTGCGGGCGGTGGGCGGAGACCAGGCGCGCTGAGCGCCCCGACAGCGTCGGGATCACCAGGGCCGCGAGGTTGAGCTCGCGCACGGCGTGGCAGGCGGCGTGGGCGATGGAGTAGGCGGGGTCGCGCACGCCGCGGCGCACGCGGTGCTCGTTCCACTCCTCATAGGGCGCGATCTGCTCGGTGCGCCTGGCAATGGAGGCCATCATCGCGATCGCCTCCACTGGAAAGTGCCCGACCGCGGTCTCCTGGGAGAGCATGACCGCGTCGGTGCCGTCGAGGATCGCGTTGGCCACGTCGGTCACCTCCGCGCGGGTCGGGCGCCGCGAAGTGGCCATGGAGTCGAGCATCTGCGTCGCCGTGATCGACGGCCGAGCGAGCCGTCCGGCGAGGGCGATGATCTGCTTCTGGACGATCGGGACCTCCTCGACCTCCAGCTCGATGCCGAGGTCTCCGCGGGCGATCATCACGCAGTCCGCCGCGGAGACGATCTCCTCCGCGTTCTCGACGGCTTGGGGCTTCTCGATCTTGGCGACGAGCGGCAGGCGCGTGTGCCGGCGGACCGAGTCCACGTCCTCCGCGCGGCGGACGAAGGAGAGCGCGACGAGGTCGACCCCGATGCGCTCTCCGTCGGCGAGCAGCTCGAGATCCTTCTCGGGCACGGAGGGCAGGCCCCTGGTCTCGCCGGGCACGTTGAGCCCCTGGCGCGAGACCACCGGGCCACCGATGCTCACCGAGGCGTCGAACTCGGCCATGCCCTTGCGCACCTCGAGGACCGCCAGGCGTACCGCGCCGTCGGCGAGGTAGAAGTGGTCACCGGGATTGAGCGCGCTCGCGAGCCCTGGCCAGGCGACGGTCATCCGCCGCTCGTCACCGGGGCCCCCGTCGGGGTCGCACGTGAAGGTCACGAGGTCGCCGACGCGCAGCTCCACCCTCCCGCCGCGCAGCTCGCCCAGGCGCAGCTTCGGGCCGGGGAGGTCCTGGAGGAGCGCCACCTGCCGGCCCGCGCGGTTCGCGGCGCTGCGTATGCGCTGGGCGGTCTCCGCGTGGCCCTCGGGCGTGCCGTGCGAGAAGTTCAGCCGGGCGACGTCCATCCCGGCCTCGACCATACGCACGAGGATCTCGGGATCGCTTGAGGCGGGTCCGATCGTGGCGACGATCTTGGTGCGGCGCACCCCGAGGACGGTACCGCGCGCGCTCGAGGTCAGTCGGCGAGTGCTCCGCGGTCGACGATCGCCTCGCCGTCCGCCGTCAACCTGCCGCCCTCGCGCAGGTCGCAGATCATGTCCCAGTGCACGGCGGACTCGTTGACCCCGCCCGCCTCCGGGTAGCCGCGACCGACGGCGAGGTGGACGGTGCCGCCCATCTTCTCGTCGAAGAGGATGTTGCCCACCGGTCGGTCGATGCCGGTGTTCGTGCCGATGCCGATCTCGCCCAGCCGCCGGGCGCCCGGGTCGGTGGCGAGCGTGCGCTCGAGGTACTCGCCGCCGCGCTCCGCGTAGGAGCCGACGACCTCGCCGTCGCGGAAGGTCAGCGCGATCCCGTTCACCTGCACCCCGGCGGGGCTCGACGGGACGCCGTAGCGGATGGTGCCGTTCGCACTGTCCTCGAGCGGCGAGGTGAAGACTTCGCCGGAGGGCATGTTGCGCCGGCCGTCGGAGTTGACCCAGGTGCGGCCCTCGACGCGCAGGCGCAGGTCGGTCCCCTCCGCCTCGATGTGCAGCTCGCGCGCGTCGCCGAGGCGCTCGATCAGGCGCTCCTGGGTCGCGCGCAGATCCTGCCATGCCCGCGCCGGATCCTCGCGGTCGAGGAAGAGTGCGCGGTTCACAAAGGCCCCGAAGTCCGCGAGGCTCATCCCGGCCTCCTGCGCGGAGGCGGCCGTCGGCCACAGGGTGAGCGACCACCGGCGGCTCAGGGCGGCCTCACGAACGGGCTGCCGGGCGCGCGCCGCGCGGGCGATGCGACCAGGGTCGACTCCGGCCAGCGCGCGCGTGTTCTCGGGCGCGATGATTCGCAGCGAGGCGTCGACTCCTTCGGCTTCGGCGAGCGCTACGGCGGGAAAGCCGTCGAGGTGCTCCTCTCGCGCACGCGCGAAGAACGCCTCCGTCTCCCCGGGAAGCTCGACGCGGAGCAGCGGCCACCCGCCGCGCACGAGGATGGCTCGCTGGAGCTCTGAGAGGAGCGGCGCGGCGAGTGTCGTCGAGCGGACGAGCACCTGCTGGCCGTCTCTGACCTCGAGGCAGTAGTCGGTCAGGAGGTCGGCGAAGCGAGCGGGGTCGGGTGTCACGGCGCCGGCAGCTCGGGGAAGTGGTCGGCGAGGTGCTCGCGCAGCACGCCCCGGATCCACGCCCGCTCGCGCTCGGAGGCGAAGCGAAAGCGGGCGAGGAGGTCGTTCTGGCGCTCGATCGGCAGGCCGGCGACCGTCCAGCGCACCGCGAGGCGCTCGAAGAGGAGCTCGACGGCGCGGTGCCACGCGTCCTCCTGGGAGAGCGGCGAGCCGCCGAGCGCCGCGCGGTAGGTCTCCCGCGTTCCGGGGGTCATAGAGCCGCGCAGCTCGAGGGTGTTTCCGTCCGCGTCCTCGTAGGTGGTGCTCGGGGCGGCCAGCCGCTCGCGCCCGCGGTTACGGCGCCCCACCGTTAAGTGGCCCCCGCCGGACCCACTACGTCGTGTCCGCGGCCTGCTCGAGCGCCCCGCGGACGTCTCCGGTGAGCGGGTCGGCGTGGCCCGGCCAGGCGGCGGCGGGCTCCATCGCGGCCAGCTTGCGCACCGACGCCCGCGCCTGCTCGGTGTCCTGGTTGAAGCCGGCGGGCGGAACGCGCGGCGGCCCGGCCCCGAAGCGCTCGACGTCGGCGGTAAAGAAGGCGTCGCTCACCAGAGCGAGCCGGTCGGCCGCGCGCCACAGCGCGATGAGGCCGGGCGCGTGTCCGGGAAGGTGGATGACCTCGAAACCGGCCACGTCGTCGCCCTCGCGCAGCGTTCCCGCCACCTCGACCGGCCCGCCGTCCCAGCTTCGCAGCAGGGACGGGTAGAGCCAGCGAGCGGGAATTCCCACTCTGGCGAGATCGGCATAGTGCTGCCCCCCGTCCCCCTGCGCGTCGGCGGCCTCGTCCTCGTGGACGTGGACTCCGAGCCCGCGCAGCCCCGCCGCGCCGCCGCGGTGGTCGACGTGGGAGTGGCTGAGCACGACCCGGGTGATGCCGCCGAGCCGGGCGCCGGCCAGCGCCACGGCGTTGGTCATCTGCTTCACCCCCGCGTCGTACATGACCACGCCGTCGCCGTCGCGCACGAAGTAGACGTTGAAGGCCTTGCGCGGGAAGCCGCCGCGGACGATCCACACGCCCTCGGCGATCTCCTCGGGCCGATCGGCTATCCGGCGGGCGATGCGCGTCCTCGTGTTGAAGGCCGCGGTGATGCGCAGCTGCGTGGAGGACCCTTCGGCCGGGAGGAGGCCGAGCTGGCGCGACACCGTGGTCTCGTCGACGAAGGCGTCGTTGTGGACGATCTCGTCGCCCTCGACCTCGAGGACGTCGACGCCCTCGAACTCCACGCGCGAGCCCGTCGGCTGGACGCCGTCGATCGTTCCGGGGCCGGCGAAGGTCGCCGTCGCGGTCCAGCGCACGACCGCGCGGTCGCCCTCGGCGATGAGCTCTGAGACTTCCATGCGGAAGTCGGGCATGGCCGCGAAGAGCTCGATGAAGTAGCCGCGCACGCCCTCGGGAGCAAGCAGCGCCGTGCGGCCGACCATCCGGTCGACGCCGCCCGCGCGCCAGCAGGAGACCATCCCCTCGACGTCGCGCTCCGCCGCCGCCGAGAAGTAGCGCCTGGCGACCTTCTCGGTCTCGGCGGCGGCGCCGCGCCGAGCGCGCCGCGCGGGCTTGGGCTTCTCCTCCGTCGCTGCGGGCTTCTCCTCCGTCGCTGCGTCGGCCATCCTCGTCCCCTCCTCGTCCTCGCTCCGAAGTTCGCTGAGTCTACGAGTACCCGAATGCGCTCCCGCCATGCTGGCGGCACCCGCTTCCAACCTTGACACAGTCGTGGTAAGGTTTGTAGATGCGCATCGACGAGATCCTCGCCTCCAAGCGAGAGCCGGTCTTCTCCTTCGAGTTCTTCCCGCCCAAGACCGAGGATGGCGAGGCAAACCTCCGCCGGGCGCTGAGCGAGCTCGCCCCGCTCGAGCCCGACTTCACCTCGGTCACCTACGGGGCCGGCGGCTCTACGCGCGAGCGCACGATCGACATCGTCAAGTCGATCAAGGAAGAGCACGGGATCGAGGCGATGGCCCACCTGAGCTGCGTCGGCACGACCAAGGAGCAGCTCTCGGAGATCGTCGAGGAGATTCGCACGGCGGGGATCGACAACGTGCTCGCCCTGCGCGGCGACCCGCCGCGCGGGGAGACCGAATGGCGATCGACGCCCGGCGGCCTCGAGTACTCCACCCAGCTCATCGCGCTCCTCACCGAGCGCTATGACTTCGCCGTCGGCGCGGCGTGCTTCCCCGAGGTCCATCCCGAGGCGCCCGACCTCGCCTCCGACCTTCGCTTCCTCTCCGAGAAGGTGCAGGGCGGCGCGCGCTTCTTGATCACCCAGCTCTTCTTCGACAACCGGCTCTACTTCGACTTCGTGCGTGAGGCCCGCGCCGCGGGAATCGAGGCGCCGATCATCCCCGGCATCATTCCCGTGACCAACGTCGAGCAGATCAAGCGCTTCACCTCCATGTGCGGCGCGTCGATTCCCGCGGGCCTGCTCGAGCAGCTCGATCTGCGCGCCGACGATCCCGCCGCGGTCGTCGAGCTCGGCGTCGCCTACGCGACCGCCCAGTGCGCCGACCTGCTCGCCCGCGGGGCGCCCGGAGTCCACTTCTACACGCTCAACAAGTCGCCCTCCACGCGGGCGATCCTCTCGGCGCTCAGGCTCCTTCGCCCGTGGGAGCGCCAGGCCCCCCTTCCCGAGGACTCACGCTCGGCGGCGTGACCGCGAGCGCGTGCGCGACGAGCATCTGCCCGTTGCGCTCGTAGCGGACGTCGACCACGTCGTTCTTGCGGTAGGTGCCGATGCCCCACGCGCCGAGGAACCACCGCCACGGCCCGAGCCGGCCCTCCTGGGCGAGCGGGCGACCGAAGACCAGCTCGCCCGTCCGGGCGTTGACGTCATAGTCGTCGCCTGAGCGCTGGAGCACCCCGTTGACGTAGACGTCGAAGGGCGGGCGCACCCCTTTGGGCAGCTTGACTCGTGAGCGGTTCACGCCGGTCAGTATGGGACACTCGCGCGCCTGGATGACGATCGCACTCCTACGCGCCTTCGAGTGAAGGACATCTCCTACACGGTGCGGCGCTCCGACCGGGCTCGCCGCGTAAGCGTCAGCGTCGCGGCGCGGGACGCCGTCGAGGTCGTGCTGCCGCGCCGCGCCGCGCTTCGGGAGGCCGACGCCGCGGTTCGGGAGCTGGCGCCGTGGATCGACCGCCGCCTGCGGGCGCTCGAACGGGCGCGGATCGAGGCGGGCGCCCCTCCCGGTCACGTGCCCTACCTCGGTGCGCACCTGCGCCTCGTGCCCGAATGCGGTCGCACCCGCACCCACCGCCGCGGCGGTCTGCTGCTCGTGCCAGAGGGAGATCATCGGCCCGCGGTCGAGCGCTGGTATCGCCGAGCGGCCCGCGCGGAGATAGCGCCGCGGGTCGACGCCGCGGCGGCGGTCGCGGGCCTGGGCTACGAGCGGCTGACCATCCGCGGCCAGAAGACCCGCTGGGGGAGCTGCTCGTCCACCGGGACGCTGTCCTTCAACTGGCGCCTGCTCCTGGCCCCCGAGCCGGTCCTCGACTACGTCGTCTGGCACGAGGTCTGCCACCTGCGCGTCTGCGACCACGGCCCGCGGTTCTGGGGCATGCTCGCCGACCATTGCCCGGGCTACGCCGAGCACGAGCGCTGGCTGCGCCGCTACGGCTCGACGCTCACGCTCTGATCTGCGAAAGCGCGCGGCGCAGCGCGTCGAAGGGCGACTCGCCGTCGCGCTGCTCGACCACCTGGCGCCGCAGGCGACCGGTGAATGCCTCCATCGAGCCGTCGCCACGGAGGTCGACGCCGCCGCGCAGCCGCCGCGGGCCGGCGATCTCGCCGCGGGCGGCGACCTGCGCGACCGGCTCGAAGCGCCGGACCCTGAGGTCGATCGTCTCGCGGCGAGCCTGGCTCGCCAGCGCGGAGAGCTCCTCCTCCAGCACGGCGAGCGCCTCGTCGAGCCCCGGGAGACGGTGGCGCCGCACCCGGGCTCCGCCGGCGCCGCTGAAACGTAGGGTCACCGTGACGGCGCCGGCCATCACGCGGTTGCGCGGCGCGCCTCGAGCAGCACGTCGGTCGCCTGCTCGGCCGGCATGGGCCGCGCAAGCAGGAAGCCCTGCGCCAGGGGGCAGCCGTGCTCGATGAGGAAGGCGCGCTGCTCGGGGGTCTCGACGCCTTCGGCGATGGCGACCTTCCCCAGGGCGCCCGCGAGGCTGACGATCGAGGACACGATCGCCCCGGCGTCGTGCGACTCCGGAATCTCCGCAAGGAACGAACGGTCGATCTTGAGGATGTGCACGGGGAGCGTGCGCAGCCTGGCGAGCGAGGAGTAGCCGGCACCGAAGTCGTCGACCGCGAGGCGGAGGCCCAGCGCGGAGAGGCGGCTCAGAACGGGCGCCGTCGCAGCCAACTCCAACATGGCCGCCGACTCGGTGATCTCCGCGCTCAGGCTGCGGGCGTCGACGCCGGAAGCCACGAGCTGCTCGCGGATCCGGTCGGGGAGGCTCGGCTGGCGCAGCTGGTGGGGGGAGAGGTTGAAGGAGACCTGCGGCGCAAGCCCTCCCTGCGTCCAGGCGGCCGTCTGCGCCAGCACCGCTGCGAGCACCCAGTCGCCCAGCGCAGAGATCAGGCCCGTCTCCTCGGCGAGCGGGATGAAGTGGGCGGGGAGGAGCAGGCCGCGCTCGGCGTGCTGCCAGCGCACGAGCGCCTCCAGGCCGACGACCTGCTCGTCGGCCAGCCGGACGACGGGCTGGTAGTGCATGACCAGCTCGTCGCGCTCGATCGCGCGCCGGAGGTTGGTGGGCGCCGACAGCCGCTCGCGGATCGAGAGCGTCTGGAGGTCGGGGTCGTCGCTCGCGTAGACGCTTATCCGCCCGCGGCCCGCACCCTTGGCCTGATACATCGCCGCGTCGGCGTGGCGCAGGAGCGATTCTCCGTCCGTCGCGTCGCGCGGATAGATGCTCACCCCGATGCTGGCGTCGACCTGGAACTCGGAGCCGCCGAGCTCGAACGGCTCCGCGAGGGCGCTTGCGAGCTTTCCGGCCACCGCGGCGGCCGTCGCCGGCGGGTGCTCCCCGAGGTCGGTGATCAACAGAAGGAACTCGTCGCCGCCCTGTCGGGCGAGCACGTCTGAGGCCCGCGTGACCTCGCGCAGCCGCCCCGCCACATCGCGCAGCAGCTCGTCGCCGGCGGTGTGCCCGAAGCTGTCGTTGACCAGCTTGAAGTTGTCGAGGTCGAGGAAGAGCAGCGCGAGGCTCTTCTCCTGCCGCGAGGCGAGCGCCACCGCCATCGCCAGGTGCTCCTCGAGCAGCGTCCGGTTCGGCAGGCCGGTGAGCCGGTCGTGGTAGGCGAGGTGGGCGACCTGACGCTCGGCGGCCCGCCGTTCGGTGACGTCCTCCCCACTGGAGACCGTGCCGCTGATCCGGTCGTTCTCGTCGCGAAGCACGCCGTTGTGCCAGGCGATCGTGCGCTCCTCGCCCTCGGCGGTGCACACCGGGTTCTCGAAGAACTCGAGGCTCTCGGTCCTCCCGGCCAGCAGGCCGCGAAAGGCGTCGCGCACGTCGTCGCGCTCACGCGCCGGGATGGCCACCTCGAACCAGTCCTTGCCGATCAGCTCCTCGCGCGCGCGGCCCAGCACCTCGCACCCCTTGGGGTTGATGAGCACGATGCAGCCCTTCTCGTCGAGGACGATGATCATCGTGCTGGTCACCTCGAGGTAGCGCTTGGCGAGGTCGCGCTCTTCGCGCAGCGAGCGCTCCGCCGCCCGCCGCTCGGTGATGTCGGCCAAGGACGCGACGACGCCGTGCGGCCGATCCTCACCCGGCCGCTTGAGTGGCTGGAGGTTGACCGAGACCCACACGTCGTCTTCCTCGCCGTGCGAGATCCGGAGGATGACGTCGTGCTGCGGGACGCCGGTTTCGAGGGTCTGGAGCACAGGGCTCGTCTCGGGGCTGACGACGCTGCCGTCATCGCGCACCACCTCGGGGGGGACGGGCGTGACCCCGGCGGCCCCCAGGTCGCGTGGAGAGCGGCCGAAGAAGGACTCCGCCGGCAGGCCGAGGATGCGCCCGGCGCTCGCGTTGGCCGAGACGATGCTCCCGTCGGAGTCGTAGACGAGCACGCCCTCCTCCAGGGCGGCGACGACCGAGCGGTTGAGCTCCTCGCTGTCGGCGAGGCGCTCGACGGCGGCCCAGCGTTCGAGGAACTGACCGAGGTGCGAGCCGACGGCGGCGAACATCGCGAGCAGGTCGACGTCGGGCTCGCGGATCGCCGCCGACCAGAACTCGAGCGCCCCGTGGAAGCGCTCGCCCACGGCGAGCGGGAAGGAGACCGCCGCGACCAGCCCTGCGCGTTGGGCGGCGTCGCGCCGGGTCACGGTGTCCACCGCGGCGATGTCGGGGATCCAGGCAGGGCCCCCGAGCGCCCACGTCCGGCCCGGCAGCCCCTCGCCCCGCGCGTAGGCAAGCCGGTTGGTTTCAGCGCTGAAGTCAGCGACCTGTGAGCCCGGGCACTCCCACGTCACCTGGCAGCGCAGTCGATCGTCAACGTCGCGGGCCCAGGCCGCGCCCCAGCTCCACTCGAGCGAGGCGCCGAGGCTGGCAAGGACGTTCTCGAGCAGCTCCGCACGCGATCGCGCTCCGGCGATGTGGCCGGCGATCGCCTGCTGCACGCGCAGCATGAGTTGTGCCTCTTTCAGCGCTGGCGTCGATTCGGCCATCCCCCGGCCGGAGAGCCTAACCCCGCCAGCCGCCGTGTGCGAGTGGCTCTTAGGAACGCTGGTCGACCGGCACGTAGTCGCGCTCACGCGCGCCCGTGTAGATCTGGCGCGGACGGGCGATCTTCTGCTCGGGATCCTGGACCAGCTCGAGCCACTGGGAGATCCAACCGCTCGTGCGGGGGATCGCGAAGAGGACCGGGAACATGGAGACCGGCATGCCCAGCGCCTCGTAAATGAGGCCGGAGTAGAAGTCGACGTTGGGGTAGAGCTTTCGCTCGACGAAGTACTCCTCGGCGAGCGCGATCTTCTCGAGCTCCATGGCGATGTCGAGCAGGGGGTTGGTGCCCGTGACCTCGAAGACCTCCTCGACGGTCTTCTTGATGATCTTCGCCCGTGGATCGTAGTTCTTGTAGACGCGGTGTCCGAAGCCCATCAGGCGCTCGTCGCCCTGCTTTACGCCCTTGAGGAAGTCAGGGATGTTCTCTTTGGTCCCGATGCGCTCGAGCATGCGTAGCACGGCCTCGTTGGCGCCGCCGTGCAGCGGGCCGTAGAGCGCGGCCACGCCGCCGGCGACCGCGGAGTAGGGGTCGACCTCCGAGGAGCCGACGCTTCTCACCGCGTTGGTCGAGCAGTTCTGCTCGTGATCGGCGTGCAGGATGAAGAGGACGTCGAGCGCGCGCTCCAGGCGCGGGTCGGGCTGGTACTTGAGCTCGGTCATCTTGTAGAGCATCGATAGAAAGTTGCCCGGGTAGCGCAGGTCGTTGTCGGGATAGACCAGGGGCTGCCCGTTCGAGTGGCGGAACGCGAAGGCGGCCAGCGTGGGCATCTTCGCGATCAGCCGGATGATCTGGATGTAGCGGACATGCTCGTCCTTGATCGCGGCGGCGTCGGGGTAGAAGGTCGAGAGCGCGCCGACGGACGCGAGCAGCATCCCCATCGGGTGGGCGTCGTAGCGGAACCCCTGCATGAAGTTCTTGATGTTCTCGTGGACGAAGGTGTGGATCGTGATCTGGTGACACCACTCCTCGAGCTGGGGCTTGGTGGGCAGGTCGCCGTGCACGAGCAGATAGGCGACCTCGAGGTAGGTGGAGTGCTCGGCGAGCTGCTCGATGGGATAGCCGCGGTACTCGAGGATCCCCGCCTCGCCGTCGAGATAGGTGACCGCACTTCGACACGAGGCCGTGTTCATGAACGCCGGGTCATAGCTGAGCAGGCCGAAGTCCTCCTCAGAGACCTTGATCTGGCGCAGCGCGGGCGCGCGGATCGCCCCGTCGACGATCTCGAGCTCGTACTGCTTTCCGGTGCGGTTGTCGGTGACGCTCAGCGAGTCGCGGGGGCCCGGGCCATCGGGGCTCGGTCCACCGGGCTGCTGGGTTTGGGCTTCAGGTGCCCCCATGCGTGGTCCTCTTTCGCTCGCCAGGTCCTGCCTGCTGGTAGGAAGGCTACCTTCGTCGCCATCCGCCCCCGAGGAAGCGACCTATGCGGCCGACCCGAGGATCGGCCTGGTATTCCGGCGCGGCTTTCTCGTACTCGGGCAGGTGCTCGACCTCGGATGAGTCGATCGACAGCGTCACCCTGCGCTCGGCGATGCGGGCCACCTCGGGAGCGTCCACGAAGCGACGGCCGGCGGCGGGCGTCTCGACCACGAGGCCGTCGAAGATGTTCTCGCGCAGGTTGTCGAGCACTTGGCCGACCGTGCCGACCTCGGCTCCGTCGGCGGCGACCACGCGCACGCCGCGCTCGAGGGCCTTGTAGGAGATCGGAAGGCCCTCGTCGTCCACGCGGGCGGTCAGCCGGAGGCGATGGCGGTACCGACGGCGCCCACCATCAGCAGCGCCGAGATCGCATAGACGGCGCGGGCGGCGCCCTCCGAGCCCGGGAACTCGGGCCGGGTGAGCCCGATCCCCGAGACCAGGACGGCCCACGCCGCGAAGAGGCCGCCGAGGAGGTAGAACGGCGTCTTGCTCGGCTCGGCCTCTTCGGCCGCGAGCACGATCAGGCTCAGAACATGCACGGCGCGCGAGCCTACCGGACGCCGGGGCGCTCCCGCGCCCCCTCGTACCGGCTCTCCGTCGCGGCCGCCTGGCCCTGATAATGGCTGCCGAGATCGGCCGAGCCGTAGGGCCGCTGCGCCGGCGCGTCGAGGGCCATGAAGGAGAGCTGGGCGATGAGCATCCCCGGCCAGAGCTTTATCGGGATCCGGGTCAGGTTGTTGAGCTCGAGGGTCAGCGCGCCCTTCCAGCCGGGGTCGACGAACCCCGCGGTCGCGTGGACGATCAGTCCGAGGCGGCCAAGGCTCGATTTCCCCTCTACGCGGGAAACGATGTCGTGGGGGAGCTCGACCCACTCCAGCGTCGTCGCGAGGCAGAACTCCCCGGGATGGATCACGAACGGCTCGTCATCGCCCACCTCGATCGCCTCGGTGAGGTTGCGCGGCGGCTCGCGCAGGTCGATGGCCGACGCTCGGTGGTTGTGAAAGACCCGAAAGGACCCCCCCAGCTTGACGTCTACGCTCGCGGGCTGCACGAGCGACGGGTCCCAAGGATCGATCTTGATGCGCCCCTCGTCGACCAGTCGACGGATGGTGCCGTCTGAGAGGACGCCGCCGGGCGCGAGCTCGCTCACGCCCTTGATTCTCCCAGCCGGAGCGCGACGAGGGCCGCGCACATTTCGATCAGCGGTCGTGCAGCGTGCGCGCGCGGTGTGCGCGGGTGCGCATCCGGGCGGGTGCCGGCGGCGCGGGTGCGCCGTGAGGGCCGCGGCGCCGCGGACGGGGAGGCCGGGGCGGGCGGCAGTGTGGATGGCGCCGGATGCCGCCGTCGTCGCTGTCGTCCACGGGCTCGGTCTCCTGGCGGACTGCCCACCAGACGATGTAGAAAAGCATGAAGATGGGGATCTTCAAGATGAACATCAGCCAGATGAAGCCCCAGGTCATCGCCGCCATTCCTCCACGTTGGGTCGACTGTACCCATAATCGCGATCCGATTCACGGAAGCCGGCGTGCCGGTGGCGCTCCGCGGAGCGCGGGGTGGCCCGGGCGAATGGGCGGGTGGTTGAAGGGGAGCGGTCAAGCGCGACGCCGCTAGGCGCCCGCGCGCTCGGCGCTGCGCAGGCTGCGCTGCGCCCACACGGTGAAGAGCGCGATGAGTCCGAGTCCGACGGCGAAGGCCAGCGCCACGTGCTCGGGGCGGCCGGAGATGAGCGAGCGGCCGGCCTCCAGCAGCGCGGTGGCCGGGTTGACCGACGCGACCGCCTCGATCCAGCCCGAGAGGAGGTCGAGCGGAACGTAGACGGGGGCGAGGAAGAGCGTGAGGAAGACGGGCATCTGCATCGCCGGGCCCGCCTGCATCGTGCGCAGCCGCATCGCGACACCCGCCGCGAAGAGGATCGCCGCGACGTTGAGCAGCAGGGCCAGGCCGTAGAGGCCGAAGATGTCGATCGCGCTCCCGTCGACCTGCATCCCGACGACCAGCGCCACGACGGTGATCAGAGCGATGGTGAACATGGCGCGCACGAGCGCGGCGAGCACGTAGCCCAGCACGATGGCCTCGCGCCTCGGGGCGGCGAGGAAGAGGCGGCGGGCGAAGCCTGACTCGAAGTCGCGCGCGACCGAGAACCCCGTGAAGATGCCGCCGAACGCGGCGGACTGGCAGAGGACGAAGACGAACTGGAAGGCGGTGTAGCCCGGCGGGAAGTCGAAGCCCGGCACGTTCGAGATCCGCGACAGGCCGCCGGCGAAGGCGGTGAAGAAGAACAGCGGGAAGATGACCGCCGGGAGGACGAGCGCCGGGTTGGAGAAGAAGTTGTGGAGGTTGCGCCAGGCGACGGCGCGCGCGGTGGCGATCATGTCCGGGCCATCCTCGTCCGCAGGGCCGACGCGGCGGCGGCGAGCGCGAGCGCCGCAATGGCCGCGGCGCACCCGAAGCCGGCGAGCAGCGCGTGAAGGTCCCATCCCTCGATGAGCAGGCTGCGCACGCCCTCGAGCAGGTAGGAGACCGGGTTCCAGGTCGCGACCACGCGGAACCACTCGGTCTCGATGAGGTTGCGCGGCAGGGCCATCGAGGAGAGGAAGAGGGTCACGAAGAGCAGCGGGAAGAGGCCCTGGACGGCCTCGCCCGAGCCGGTGCGCAGCGCCATCGCGGCGCCCAGCGATCCGAAGCCGAGGCTGATGAGCAGCGAGAGTGCGAGGATCACCAGCGCGCCGGCGGCGCCGGCCTCCAGGTCCGCCCCGGCGACGAGGCCGACGGCGAGGAAGGTGATCGCCTGAACGACCCCGAGGACCAGTACGCCCGAGAGCTGGCCGACAAGCAGCCAGGTGCGGCGCAGGGGAGTCAGCGAGAGCCGGCTGAGGAAGCCGGTCTCGATGTCGTTGGCGACGTTGGTCCCCGTGCTCATGGCGGCGAACAGCGCGCCCTGCATGAACGGGATGGCCAGGGCGAAGGTCAGGTAGGAGCCCGACGGGAAGCCGGGGATCTTGGTGGCCGAGTCGAGCCCGCCGGCGTTGACCGCGAGCAGGAGCAGCGGAAAGAAGACCGCCGGGATGATCATGGCCGGCTGGCGCATCGTGCGGACGATGGATCGCCGGGCCACCGCGGCGACCTGGATGCGCGCCGCGCCGCTCATCGACCCGCGGCGACCTGGATGCGCGCCGTCCCGCTCATCGACCCGCGTCGCCCGTCGCGCGGTCGCCCTCGCTCGATCCGCCCCGCCTCACGCCGGCACCGGCTCGGCGTCGGGAGCCTCTTCCTCGCCGGCGCCCTCGAGCGTGCGCCCCGTCTTGGCGATGAAGACGTCGTCCAGGGTGGGCTCGTGGAGCTGGAGGTGGGCGACCTTGATCCCCTCGGCGTCGAGCGCGCGTACGACGTCGGCGAGGTCGCCGTCGTTCTCGAAGCGCACCGCGACCGCCTTCGAGTCCGACGGGACGCGGCTGCCGAAGCGCCCCAGCACGCCCTCCAGCGCCGCGCGGTCGTCGGGGTCGAAGGGCTCGACCTCGACCGCCGGACGCCCGATATCCGCCTTGAGCGCGCCCGGGGTGCCCTCCGCCACGATCCGCCCGTGGTCGATGATCCCGACCCGGTCGGCGAGCACGTCGGCCTCCTCGAGGTACTGGGTGGTCAGGAAGACCGTCACGCCGTCGCTCGCCAGGCGGCTCACCTCGTCCCAGAGGGCGGTGCGGCTCTGGACGTCGAGGCCCGTCGTGGGCTCGTCGAGGAAGAGGATGGACGGCCGGTGCACGAGGGCCAGCGCGAGGTCAAGCCGGCGCTTCATGCCACCCGAGTATCCGCCCACCTTGCGGTCGGCTGCCTCCACGAGCCCGACGCGCTCGAGCAGCTCGTCGCCGCGGCTCCGGCGCTCGGCGCGCCTGAAGCCGTGCAGCGCGGACTGGAGGGTCATGTGCTCGCGGCCGGTGAGGAAGGGGTCGAGCGCCGCCTCCTGGAGAGCCGCGCCGATGCTCGCCCGCACCTTTGCCCCCTCGTCGACGACGTCGTAGCCGCCAACGCGCGCCGTCCCCGCCGTCGGGGGGAGCAGGGTTGTGAGCACGAGGACCGTTGTCGATTTCCCGGCGCCGTTGGGGCCGAGAAAGCCGTAGATCTCCCCCGGCGCGACGGTGAGGTCGATCCCGTCGACCGCGCGGGGCCCCTTCTTGAACTCGCGGACGAGCCCCTCGACCTCGATGCTGTTGGTGTTCGCCATGAAAGGCAGCCTAGCTCAAAGGTTGAGCTTGTCAAGTGTTGATGGAATCGAGTAACATGTCTGACATGGCCACTTCGACGGCAAGCGCCGCGAAGAGGGGGAAGCCCGGGAGGAAGGCCGCTCGGGGTGGAAAGGCTGCCACCTCGCACGGCCGCGACCCCGCATCGCCCGGGGCTCCGGCCCCCCACGGCGGCGATCCCGCCCGCGAGGCTTGGGAGCTCTTGGGGAAGCTGTTCTTCGCCCAGCGGGGGCGAATGCTCTCGATCGCCTCAGAGCTCGAGCTCAACCCGCCTCAGCTCCTTGCGCTCCAGTGGCTCGAGGAGCCGCTGCCGATGGGCGAGCTCGCCGGTCACCTGCACTGCGACAACTCCAACGTGACCGGGATCGTCGATCGCCTCGAGAAGCGCGGCCTCGTCGAGCGCCGGCCCGACGAGCGCGACCGGCGCGTCAAGCTGCTCGTGCTCACCCAAGAAGGTCAGCGGATGCGCGAGCTCTTCGTCGGCCGCATGCACGAGCCCGCGCCGGCCATCACCGCCCTGTCGCGCGCCGACCAGCGCGCGCTGCGCGACATCCTGAGCCGCGCCCTTCGCCCAGACTGACGCGACTCCCAGGCGAAGGCGTGACGCGCCGCCGCACAACGGCGGCGACGAGGGGGGAAACGCAAGGATGGGCCCCCCTACAGCGCCGGCAAGAGCTCCCGAGTCTTCTGCGCTGTCTGAACGACACTGGATGTAGTTAAGACAGCGCAGAACGCTCACCGCCGCTCCCATCCCTCCCTCGTCGATGCTGTTCGTGCGGCGCAGCGGCGCCGGGCGACTCAGGCGCGCAGTTCGATCGGGGCGTCCTCGAAGTGGGTGATTCGCTGGAGCTCTGCGACCCGATCCACGATCTCCGAGCGCTGAAGGCGCTGGATGCGCTCGGTGCCGAACTCCTCGACGTTGTAGGACGCGATCGCGGTGCCGTAGGCCATCGCGCGGCGCAGGAGCTGCCCGCCGGCTTCCTCGCCGGGGTGCGCGGCGACGTAGCCGATGAAGCCGCCGGCGAACGAGTCGCCGGCGCCGGTCGGGTCGAGCACGGTCTCCAGGGGAAAGGCGGGGAGCGAGAAGAAGCCTTCCTCGGTGAACAGCGCGGCGCCGTACTCGCCCTGCTTGGCCACCACCACCCTCGGTCCCAAGGCCATCACCTCGTCGGCGGCGGCGAGCAGGCTCGGCTTCTCGGTGAGCATCCGCAGCTCGTCGTCGTTGAGCATCACGCAGTCGACGCCCTTGATGGTCTCGACCAGCGAGTCGCGGGCGACGTCGATCCACAGGTTCATCGAGTCCATCGCCACGAACCGGGCGCCCTCGCACTGCTCGCGGACCCGGCGCTGGAGGTCTGGCTGGATGTTGGCCAGGAAGAGGACGTCGGCATCGCGCGAGGCGGCCGAGAGCTTTGGCTCGAAGTCGCCGAAGACGTTGAGCTGGGTGTCCAGCGTGCGGCGGACGTTGAGGTTGTACTCGTACTCGCCCGCCCAGAAGAAGGTCTTCCCGCCCTCGACGTGCTCGATGTCGCTCGTCTCGACGCCACGCGCGCGGAGCACCTCGTACTCGGCCTCGCCGAAATCGTCGCCGACGGGTCCGACCACGCGGACGTCGTCGAAGAACGACGCCGCCAGCGCGAAGTGGACCGCGGAGCCGCCGAGCATCCGCTCGCGCTCCCCGAAAGGGGTCTTGACCGCGTCGAACGCGATGGAGCCGACGACCGTGACGCTCATGCGAGCGCGGAAGGGTAGCGGTGAGGGCGTCGCCCGGCCCACGGCTGAGCCTCCTCGAAGCCGCGCCGCGACGCGAAGCAGCTGGTCCTCGCGGCGACGTGGGCCCGCCGCTCAGCCCCGCGCGGTCTCCAAGCGCAGTTCGACGCCGCGCACGCGCGTGCCACCGACCGCCTCGATCACGCGCTCCGCGTCCTGGGCCGGGACCTCGAGCAGCGCGAAGCGCTCGAGCATGCGGACGTTGCGAACCGCCTCGCCGTCGAGTCCGGTGGCGCCGGTGATGGCCTGGACGAGATCGGCGACCTCGAGCCCGGCGGCGCGACCGCCGCTGACGATGAGCTTGGTCTGGGGCTCGTCGCCGTTGCGCATGACGTGGGGCTTGGCGTGGCGGCGCGGGCGCTCGACGATCGGCGCCGGGGCCACGCGGGCGCCCTCCGTCCACGGCGCGATCGTCGTGTTGGCGTTCTTCTCGATCGCCGAGAGCTCGCGCTTCTGGCTCGGCTCGACGAAGGTGATGGCACGCCCCGTGCGCCCGACGCGGCCCGTGCGCCCGATGCGGTGGACGTAGACGTCGGGCGATGTCGGGACGTCGTAGTTGACGATGTGGGTGACCGTCGAGATGTCCAGGCCCCGCGCGGCGACGTCGGTGGCCACGAGGATCTTGACCCGGCCGTCCTTGAAGGAGATCATCACGCCGTCGCGGGCGCCCTGGCTCATGTCGCCGTGCAGGGCCTTGACGTCCATGCCCTTGTCGCGAAGCGTGCGGAAGAGCTGGTCGCAGCGGATCTTGGTCCGCACGAAGACGATCGCCTGCCGCGGCCGCTCGGCGCTCAGGACGCGCGCCAGCGCATCGACCTTCTCGCGCGGCGGCACCTCGAGCCGGAACTGCTCGACGGTGTCGATGGTCAGCGTCGCGGACTTGACCTTCACCGTCACCGGGTCGAGGAGGTACTTGTCGGCCAGCCCCCTGATCTCCCCGGGGATGGTCGCGGAGAACAGCGCGGTCTGGCGGCTGCCCGGAGTGAGCTGGAGGATCTTCTCGACGTCCTCGAGGAAGCCGAGGTCGAGCATCTCGTCGGCTTCGTCGAGGACGACGAAGCGGCAGCCGTGGAGCATGAG
This sequence comes from Solirubrobacterales bacterium, assembly GCA_038199375.1. Lineage (GTDB taxonomy): Bacteria > Actinomycetota > Thermoleophilia > Solirubrobacterales > Solirubrobacteraceae > JBBPZA01. The sequence goes on from JBBPZA010000040.1 coordinate 21,224, forward strand.
CGAGTGGCGCGAGATGAGGTCGAGCACCCGCCCCACCGTCCCCACCACGACCTGGGCTCCCTTGAGCTGGGCCTGCTGGGTGCGGATGGGGGCGCCGCCGAAGACCGCCACCACCTCGACGCCCTTGCGCGCGCCGTAGGCGCGGACGGCCTGGGTCACCTGGATGCACAGCTCGCGGGTCGGGGTGAGGACGAGCGCCTGGACGGACGGGTCGTCGCTGTCGACGTGCTCGAGCAGGGGCAGGCCGAAGGCGGCGGTCTTTCCGGTACCGGTCTGGGCCTGGCCGATGACGTCGCGCCCGCCGAGCAGCAACGGGATCGTCTGCACCTGGATGGGGCTGGGGGTCTCGTAGCCGACGTCGCGCAGCGCCGCGAGGGCCAGGTCAGACAGGCCGAGCTGCGCGAAGGCGGTCATGCGCCGGGGTCGAGCAGGAGCTTGCCCGTGGTACGCCGCTCGGCGAGGTCGGTCTGCGCGCGCGCGGCCTCGCCGAGTGGGTAGGTGTCACCGACCACCACGCGCAGGGCGCCGGAGCGCACGCGCTCGAAGAGGTCGGACAGAGCCTCGTCGATCATCGCCGGCCGGCCGATGCAGTGCATCAGCCAGAAGCCGACGACCGCCTGCGAGCGACGCATCAGTGCCCCGGTCTGCACTTCGTTCTGCTCGCGCGAGGCGATGCCGTAGGTGACGCAGCGGCCGAAGGGCGCGAGCGCCTTCATCGACTCCTCGAAGACCTGGCCGCCGGCCATCTCGAAGACCACGTCGACGCGCTCACCGAGGTTCGCCTCGATCAGCCGCTCGGCCATCCCGTTCGGATCGGAGTCGATCGCCCCGTCGGCGCCCAGGTCGATTGCCAGCGCGCGCTTCTCCCCGGTCGAGGCGGTCGCGACGACCCGCCCGGCGCCCATCGCCCTTCCGAGCTGGACGGCCAGCGATCCCACCCCGCCCGCGGCGGCGTGGACGACCACCGTCTCCCCCGGACGGATCTGCGCGCAGGTCCGGTAGAGGTGGAAGGCCGTGAGCCCCTGGATGAGCAAGGCGAGCGCGTGGCCGTCCTCGACCCCGTCGGGGATCGGGAAGGTGAGCGCAGCCGGAGCGGTCGCGTACTGCGCGTAGCCGCCGGTCCCCGACATCGCGACGACGCGCTCGCCGGTGTCCTCGCGCACCCCCGCGACCTCGCCGCCGGGGATCATGGGCAGCGACCCCTTGGCCAGATAGTCGTTCTGGCGCTGGTGGGTGTCTGCGAAGTTCATTCCCGCGCGCGTGACGCGGATGAGCACCTCACCCTCGCCTGGCTCCGGCGTCGGAAGGTCGACGACCTCGAGCACCTCGGGTCCACCGAACTCCTGGATCTGAATTGCGCGCATGCGGGCGAGACTGTAGCTCGCAGGGCGCCCGGTCGAGGTACGGCTCCGAGCAGAGGTAGAAGCGCCCTGCGAACGTGGGGTCTGGCTGGCGTGTCGCCTCGATAGGGTCCAGCCATGCCCTCCACTGCCACCATGCACACGACCGCCGGCCCGATCGAGATCGAGCTCTTCGACGAGGACGCGCCCAAGACGGTCGAGAACTTCCGCAAGCTCGCCTCCGAGCGCTTCTACGACGGGATCGTCTTCCACCGGATCATCCGCGACTTCATGATTCAGGGCGGCTGCCCGCAGGGAACCGGAACGGGCGGCCCCGGCTACACCTTCGAGGACGAGTTCAACGACAAAAAGATCATCCGCGGCGCGCTGGCCATGGCCAACTCCGGGCCGAACACCAACGGCTCGCAGTTCTTCATCGTCACCGCCGACGCCGCGCCCTGGCTCGACGGCAAGCACACCGTGTTCGGCCAGATCACCTCGGGCATGGAGACCGTCGACGCGATCGAGGCTACGCCCACGGGTCGCAACGACCGCCCGAAGGACCCGCCGAAGATCGAGCGCATCGAGCTCTAGCGGCAAGCGCAAGCCCCCGCGCCGAGCTACCACCGGCGGCGGTCGCACGACACACGACACGAGAGGATCGAGGCATGCCCTTTGACCAGTACCACGAGCCGCCGGAGGAGCTGCCCGCCGAAGCACGGACCTTCGCACGGATGAACGCGTCGCTGACCGAGGAGGCCGAGGCGATCGGCTGGTATGAGCAGCGCCTGGCCGTCGAGTCCGACGATGAGGCCAGGGCGATCATGCTCAACGCGCAGGAGGAGGAGTTCAAGCACTTCTGCATGAACCTCGAGTTCCTGATGCGCCGCAAGCCGGTGTGGGCAGAGATCGCGCGCGGGGTCCTCTTCCAGGAGGGCGACATCGTCGAGCACGGCGAGGAGGCCGAGGAAGAGGCGTCCTAGGCCCCCGGGAAGGGTGCCGACCGGGGCGGCCCCGGGTCTTCAGTCGTCGAGGTCGATGCGGACGGTGAGCTGCTCGGTCCCGACCGCACGCAGCAGCAGGTCGTTCGCCGGCCGCCGGAGCCAGCGCAGCCGCTCGAGCGGATCGTCGTCGGGCAGGATGTACGCGGTGCCGGTGTGCCAGCGTCGGCCGACCTTCACGCGCACGCGCCGGTCGTTCTCGATGTTCTTGACGTAATCGGCCCCCCAGCCGTGCTCGGTCACGATCCAGAACTGCGTGCCGCGCAGGCCGTTGCCCACCGGCACGCGCCGGGGCTGCCCGCTGCGGCGCCCCGTCGTCTCCAGCAGCGCCTGGGTCTGCGGGAAGAGGCCCCGCTCGAGCAGCGGTCGCACGATCGGGTTGACGAGCCTGGCCGTCACCCACTTGCTCATGCGGCGTTTGACCGCGCGACGCCGGTTGACGCCAGCAGCATCCGACATGCGGCGGTTCTACCCCACGAAAGGACAGGGCACCAGCGGGTCGGCGAGCGGCAGCGCGCCGGCCAGCGGGAACATAAAGACTGCTTCACATCCCGCGACCCCGAGGTCCCTACGGTGTTGCTGGTGAGCATGGCCGCTCCGGGAGCCTGGACCGAGGACCACGTCCGCCGCCTGTTCTGGCGCGCCGGCTTCGGCGCGACGCCGCGCGAGGCCAAGCGGTGGTCCCAGCGCGGCCAGGAGGCGACGATCCAGTGGCTGCTCGAGGGCGACGGCCGGGAGTTGCGGGGCCCTTCGCCGCGGGTCGACGGTGTGCCGATCGATCCCGTCAACGAGTTCGGCCATGACCAGCTGTGGTGGCTTGACCGGATGGTCCGCTCCATGCGCCCGCTGCAGGAGAAGATGACCCTCTTCTGGCACGACCACTTCGCGTCCAAGGACCAGACGCCGCTCATGCTCGCCCAGAACCAGACGATGCGGCGCCTGGCCCTGGGGGACTTCCGCTCGCTCCTGCGCGCGGTCACGCTCGACCCCGCGATGCAGCGCTTCCTCTCCCTGGCCGGGTCCAACCGGCGAAAGCCCAACGAGAACTTCGCCCGCGAGCTTCTCGAGCTCTTCACCCTGGGCAGCGGCTACGGCGAGGAGGACATCCGCGAGGCCGCCCGCGCGCTCACCGGCTTCACCGCCCCGCGCAACCTGGCCACCGGGCTGCCGACCGTCCGCTACGACGACCGGCGCCACGACGCCCTCGCCAAGACGATCTTCGGGCGCTCCGGGGCCTGGGGCTGGGAGGACGCCCTCGAGCTCGCCCTCACCCATCCGATGCACGCGCCCTTCATGGTCGACAAGCTGTGGCGCTTCTTCGTCACCACACCGCCCGACGCCCCGACGCGCGCGAACCTCGAGCGCACCTACGTCGCCTCCGGGCTCCAGCTCAAGCCACTGCTCGGCGCGATCCTGCGTCACCCCGCCCTCTACCGGGCGCTCGAGGCGCCCGACATGGTCAAGAGCCCGGCGGTCTACGTCGCGGGCTTCCTGCATGCGAGCGGGCGGCCCGTGGACCGCAACTGGGCCTCGCTCTTGGAGGACATGGGGATGAAGCTCTTCGCACCGCCGTCGGTCGCCGGCTGGGACTGGGGCCCCGCGTGGCTTTCGACCAACGCCATGCGCGCCCGCTTCACCTTCGCAAGCGCGTTCACCGCCGGCGGCCCGGCCAAGGTGCGCCCCGGCTCCGCGCCGCGCGACGCGCCCCCCGCCGCGGCGATCGAGCAGGCCCGCACCGCGGTGGGCAAGCCGTGGAGCTCGAAGCGCACCGACAAGCTGCTGCGCGACATGGCCACGCAGTGGGGCGAGCCCCGCCGGCCCAAGACAAAGCGCAAGCCCAGGAAGAGCAGGGGCTCGAAGGTCACCCGCGCGCCCCTGTCGCGCGTGCAGGCCGACACCCTCCAGCGCGCCCTGCGCCACCTCCTCGTCTCCGGCCCCGACGCCCAACTGCATTGACGATGTCCCGCCACATCGAACCGACTCGCCCGGGCTCGCCCCGACCGAGCGCGCGAGCGCACCCGCGCGGGCTGCCGCTGGGAGAGTGCGCCTGATGGCCGGCTGCGACGACTTCCGCGCCACATCGCGAGCCACGCGACGGAGGATGCTCGACACGCCGTTCACCCGTCGCCAGGCGGTCGCGGCGGGCCTCGGCGCGGGGCTCACCCTCTATCTCCAGCAGGTCATGCCGGTGGCGCGCGTGCTCGAGGCCGCCGAGGCCCAGGCGCAGGCGGCGCCGGCCGCCCCCGTGCTGGTCTCGGTCTTCCTGCCGGGCGGAGCCGACCTCCTCGACACGCTCGTGCCGCTCGACCAGTTCGGCGCCTACGCCGACCTGCGCCCCACGCTCAAGCGCGAGGATGCCCAGCCCTTGGGCGCGACGGGCCTCGGGGCCCACCCGTCGCTCGCACGTGGGACGCGCGGCGGCGTCAAGGGGCTCTTCGATCAGGGAAAGGTCGCGTTCCTGCCGGGCATCGACTACGCCAACCCGGACCAGTCGCACTTCCACTCGCGCAACTTCTGGCAGACCGGGACTCTCAGCCGCAGCGCGCTGAACGGCTGGCTCGGTCGCTGGCTGGACAGCGGAGGGATCGCCGACAACCCGCTCCAGGGCGTCTCGATGGCTCCCGGGCTCTCGCCCGTCCTTCGCTCGGCCCGCGCGCCGGTCGCGGCGGTCAGGACGCCGGCCGAGTCGCAGTTCGCCGTGCCGGGCCTGACCCCCGAGGCCTTCGAGCGGATGATGGACGCCTACGCGAAGATCGCCGCGCCCCGTGCCGCGCTCGAAGGGCCGACCGCGGCCGACTCGGCCGCGCGGATGGCCACCCAGGTCTCTGGCCGCCTGCGTCCCTACCGGCCCAAGCCCACACGCGATCCGCTCGCGCCGCTGGCGCCCTATCCGGACGGCTTGCTGGGAAGTCGCCTGGCGACCCTCGCGGGGCTGCTGGCCAAGCCGCTGGGCATTCGGGTCGCCACCGTGGAGGCCGAGACCGACTTCGACACCCACGACAACCAGCCGGCCGAGCTCGCGGCGGGGCTCGCCGAGGCCTCCGAGGCGCTCTCGGCCTTCCAGGCCGACCTCGAGCTGCGCGGGCTCTCGGGCCGGGTGCTCACCTTCGTGTGGACGGAGTTCGGGCGCCGCCCGAAGGAGAACGCCTCCGCGGGCTCAGACCACGGTGCCGGCGGCGTCGCCTGGCTCCAGGGCAGCCGCGTGCGCGGGGGGCTGCTCAGCGAATATCCGAGCCTCAAGCGCCTGGACAGAAGGGACAACCTCGCGGTGACGATCGACTTCCGCAGCGTGTACGCGAGCATCCTCGAGCAGTGGCTCCAGACTGGGGCCGACGCGGTCATCCCCGGCGCGGGCGGGCTCGGAAGGGTCCCGCTGGTGTGGTGATGCGTGCGAAGCGGCCATTCGCCGCGGGGCTCCTCGCGCTCGCGCTGCTCGCACCGGCCGCGGCGTCCACCCAGGCCGGGCCGCTCCGCGACACCGCCGTCGGCGTGGGCGAGCGCGAGTACACCCTCACCCCCTACCGCCGCACGGCGCCCCGCGGCATCGTCCGCTTCAACGTCACCAACTTCGGCGAGGACGGCCACGACCTCACCGTCATCGGGCCCGACGGCCGCCAGGTCGCCCGGAGCCCGGAGATCAAGGCGGGCGCCCGCTACGCGCTGCGCGTCAAGCTCAAGCGCCCCGGTGTCTACCGCCTCGTGTGCACGATCGCCGACCATTCGGCGCGCGGCATGCAGGCGAAGGTACGGGTCACCAGACGCTGATCTCAAGCCCGCCGATGCGGGCGCCGATGGGCGGGGGACGTGGCGAAGCGACCGTCGAACGCTGCCTGGACCGAGGCCCATGTCCGCCGCCTGCTCTGGCGCGCGGGCTTCGGTGCGACGCCGGAGGAGGCCAAGCGCTGGACGGCGGCCGGGAAGGGCGCCACGCTGGATCGGCTGCTCGACAGCCGATCGAAGAAGCTCGTGGGCCCGACTCCCCGGGTCGAGGGCCGCGCGCTTGATCCCGGCAACGAGTGGGGGCACGACGTCCTGTGGTGGCTGGACCGCATGGTTCGCTCCCAGCGGCCGCTCGACGAGAAGCTGACCCTGTTCTGGCACGACCACTTCGCGACGACCGACCAGGAGACGCCGCTGATGCTGCGCCAGAACCAGCTGCTGCGCAGCCGCGGCCTGGGGCGCTTCCCCGATCTGCTGCGCGGGGTGACCACGGACTGGGCGATGCAGCTCTTCCTCTCGCTCACCGACTCGACCAAGGAGGCGCCCAACGAGAACTTCGCGCGCGAGCTCATGGAGCTCTTCACGCTCGGCGGCGGCTACACCGAGCGCGACGTGCGCGAGGCCGCCCGCGCGCTAACCGGCTTCGAGGGCACCTGGGGAGACAGCGGCTTGAAGCGCATCCGCTACAACCCCCAGCGCCATGACTCCGGCGTGAAGCGCATCCTTGGCAAGCGCGGGCGCTTCGACTGGAACGACGTGCTCGACCTCGTCGTCGCCCACCCCCGCCACGCGCCCTTCCTCGTCTCGAAGCTGTGGGGCTTCTTCGTCGCCGAGCCACCCGCCAAGGCGAAGGTCAAGGCGCTGGCTCGCGTCTACCGCGGCTCGGGCCTGAAGATCAAGCCGGTTGTCCGCGCGATCCTCGCCGACCCGGCCCTCTATGCCGACCTGAACGGACCCGGCATGGTCAAGGCCCCGATCGTCTTCGTCGCGGGCTCCCTGCGGACCACCGGGCGCGGCGTCGACACCGACGCGTGGGTGTGGCTGATGGACGGCATGGGCCAGCTCCTCTTCCGACCACCGTCGGTGGCCGGCTGGGACTGGGGCCCGGCGTGGATGTCCTCCAACACGATGCGCACCCGCTTTCAGGCCGCCAACTACTTCGCGCAGCTGCCGGGGATCACCGTGCCAGAGGGCGGCGGCAACCCCTGACGCCAAGCCCGACCAGCAGCTCGCCACCGCCCTGCGCGCGACCGGCGAGCCGTGGATCTCGAGCGCGACGCGCGCCTCGCTGACGGGCCTTGCCGCCCGGTTCTTCGACGATTTGAACGAGGAGTGGGAGCTGGGCGAGCCCCGCCAGACGCGCGCCGACCACCTCCAGCGGGTCCTGCGCCACCTCCTCCTGGCAGGGCCCGACGCCCACCTTCACTGACGATGACCACCCGCCACCGCGCCTGCGACGACTTCCGCCAGACCTCCGCCTCCACCCGCCGCTCGTGGGTCGACGCGCCGCTCACCCGCCGTCGGCTGATCGCGGGCGGCCTGGGGGCGACCCTGGCGGTCTACGCCGCCAAGGCGATGCCGCTCACGCGGATGCTCGAGGCGGCCGAGGCTCAGGCGGCGACAGCGCCCAACGCCCCCACCCTCGTCTCGGTGTTCCTGCCCGGCGGGGTCGACCTGCTCGACACGCTCGTGCCCCGGGCCGGCTACGGCGCCTACGCCGACCTGCGCAAGGGGCTCAAGCTCCCCGAGGTGCCGGCGCTGGGCTCGACCGGACTGGGCCTTCATCCGGCGCTGAGCGCCGGAGCTCGCGGCGGCGTCAAGGGTCTCTTCGAGGCGGGGAAGGTCGGCTTCATGCCGGGGATCGACTACGCCAACCCCGACCTCTCGCACTTCCATTCGCGCCACTTCTGGGAGACCGGCCTGATCACCCAGGACCAGGTGCCCGGATGGCTCGGGCGCTGGCTCGACCGTCGCGGCGGCGCGGACAACCCGTTCCAGGGCGTGACGATCGGCTCGACGCTCTCGCCGGTCCTGCGCTCCTCACGCGTTCCGGTCGCCGCTGTCACCAGTCCCGACGACACCCAGTTCTGGATCCGCGACACCTGGGGCGAGGCCTTCGAGCGCGGGGTCGCGACGTGGGGGCGCCTCGCCGATGGCGGCTCCGGGAAGCCGGGCCCCGCTGCCGTGCGGGCCTCGACGAAGCTCGCCATGCAGGTCTCCGAGCGCCTCGCCCCGTACCGCTCCGACGAGGAGAAGGGCTTCTATCCGCTCAAGCCGGCGGTTGCCTATCCCGACTTCGAGGCCAACGGCCTGGCCCGCAGCCTCTCCCAGCTCGCCGGGCTGCTCTCCCTGCCGCTCGGTGTCCGGGTCGCCGCGGTCGAGGCCGAGGGGGACTTCGACACCCACGACAACCAGCCCCGCGAGCTCGACCAGGGCCTGCGACAGGTCTCAGAGGCGCTCGCCGCCTTCCAGGCAGACATCGAGGCGCGCGGCATCGCCGACCGCGTCCTCACCCTCGTGTGGTCGGAGTTCGGCCGCCGGCCCGAAGGCAACGAGTCGCAGGGCACCGACCACGGAGCCGGCGGCGTGGCCTGGGTCCAGGGCACCCGCGCGCGGAGCGGGATCCTCACCGAGTACCCCAGCCTCGGCCGGCTCGACCGCGACGGCAACCTCGCCGTCACCGTCGACTTCCGCCGCGTCTACGCGAGCCTGCTCGAGCAGTGGCTGGGCTCGGACGCCGGCGAGGTCATCCCCGGTGCGGCGGGCTTCGGGCGCCTCCAGCTGATTGCCTAGGCGTTCCCGTGGCCTGTGGCCACTAGTCTTGCTCGCCCACAGCGAGCTGACGAGGAGCAGGCGATGGCGACGACCGAGCAGCGCCCCGCGGCGGCGGAGGCCGGCGGCAACGGCGAGGAGACCCTTGTCGAGAACCCCGCGACCGGCGACGTCGTCGGCCGTGTCCCGAGCCTCTCTCCCGACCAGGTCACCGAGGTGGTCGCGCGGGCCCGTGCGGCGCAGCCCGGGTGGGAGGCGCTGGGCTTCGAGGGTCGCGGACGGATCCTGCGCCGGGCGCAGAAGTGGGTGACAGACAACGAGAAGCGGATCGTCGAGACGATCGTCTCGGAGACCGGGAAGACCTACGAGGACGCCCAGCTCGCCGAGGTCAGCTACGCCGCCAACGGCTTCGGCTTCTGGGCCGAGCACGCGCCCGAGTTCCTGGCCGACGAGAAGATCAAGGCCTCCTCTTTCCTGGTCAAGGGAAGGAAGCTCCTGGTGCGCTACGCGCCGGCGGGCGTCGTGGGCGTCATCGGCCCGTGGAACTTCCCGCTGACCAACTCCTTCGGTGACTGCATCCCGGCGCTGGCGGCCGGCAACGCCGTCGTGCTCAAGCCGGCGCAGATCACCCCGCTGACCTCGCTGCTCATGGCCGAGTGCATGGAGGAGTGCGGCGCCCCCGAGGACGTCTTCGGAGTCGTGACCGGCAAGGGCTCGGTGCTGGGGCCGGCGCTGATCGATGCGGTCGACGTCGTCATGTTCACGGGCTCCACCGAGACCGGCAAGCGCGTCATGGCCCAGGCGGCCGAGACGATCACCCCCGTCTACCTCGAGATGGGCGGCAAGGACCCGATGATCGTGCTCTCAGACGCCGACGTCGAGCGCGCCGCCAACGCCGCGGCCTACTACTCGATGAACAACACAGGCCAGGTGTGCATCTCGGTCGAGCGCGTCTACGTCGAGGAGCCCGTCTACGACGAGTTCGTCGGCATGGTCGTCGAGAAGGTGCGCAAGATCCGCCAAGGGGTCCCGGGGAAGCCGGGCAAGGTCGACATGGGCTCGCTGACCTACCCACCCCAGGTGGACGTCGTCGAGGAGCACGTCTCTGACGCGGTCCAAAAGGGCGCCAAGATCCTCACCGGCGGCCGCCGCGGACCCGGCGACGGGCTCTTCTTCGAGCCGACCGTGCTCGTGGACGTCGACCACTCGATGAAGGCGATGACCGAGGAGACCTTCGGCCCGACGCTGCCGATCATGAAGGTGCGCGACTCCGAGGAGGCGCTGCGCCTCGCCAACGACTCGCCCTTCGGCCTGCAGGCCTCCGTGTGGACCAAGGACCTCGCGCGCGGCGAGGCGCTGGCCCGGCGCGTGGAAGCCGGCGCCGTGTGCGTCAACGACGCCCAGATCAACTACGCGGCGCTCGAGCTGCCGATGGGCGGCTGGAAGCTTTCGGGGATGGGCAGCCGCCACGGCGCGACCGGCATCCGAAAGTACACGAGGCAGCAGGCCATCCTGGTCACCCGGCTGGCGCTCAAGAAGGACATCCACATGTTTCCCTACCGCAAGCTCAAGACCAAGCTCCTCGGGCGTCTGTTCAAGACGCTCTACGGTCGCGGCGACCGCGAGTAGAGCCGCGGACACCCGGCGCAGCGTCCTCCTCGCCCTGGTGGCCGCCGCGGGGTTCGGCGCCGCGCTCGTCGCCTTCGACGCGGCCGCCGAGCACGGCGTCGCCTGGACGCTCCTGGCCTCCCGCTGCACGTCGGTGCCGCTCGTCGTCCTGGCGATCGGGCTCGCGCGACCCAGCTCATGGAACGGCACCATCGCGCCGATACCCTTGGTGTGGTGCTACGAAGGCGACGGCATGCCCTGGGTTGGGGAGCGGCGCTCGTCTCGCTGGCGTTCGCCCTGGTGGCGGTGAGCCCCGCGGCCGCCCTTCCGCCCAACTTCCGCGACACGGTGGCGGTCTCCGGGCTCACCGAGCCCACCCAGGTCCGCTTCGCTCCGAACGGGAAGGTCTACGTGGCCGAGAAGAGCGGCATCGTCAAGGAGCTCGACTCGCTCGATGACACGACGCCGCGGGTGGTCGCCGATCTGCGCACGAATGTCCACAACTACTGGGACCGGGGGCTGCTCGGCCTGGCCGTCGACCCGGGCGGGGCGCGCCTCTACGTCTCCTACGCCTACGACCACAGGCTCGGCGACCCCGCCCCGCCGCCGCGCTGGGGCACCGCCGGCCAGGACTCCGACGGCTGCCCCGACCCGAGCGGCACCGGATGCGAGGTCAGCGCCCGCCTCTCGCGCATCGACGTCGCCACGGGGGCCGAGACTCCGCTCGTCGAGGACTGGTGCGAGCAGTACCCCAGCCAGTCGGTGGGCGAGGTGAGCGTCGGGCCCGACGGCAACCTCTACATGCCGGCCGGCGACGGAGCCTCCTTCTTCAACGATCCCATCCCGAACACCAACGGCCCGCGCGACACGCGCCCCAACCCGTGCGGCGACCCCCCCAACGAGGGCGGGAAGCTCCGGGGCCAGGACTGGCGTACGCCCGCCGACCCGCTGGGCCTCGGCGGGAGCGCCATCAGGGTGGACCCCGACACGGGCTACGGCGTTCCCGGCAACCCCGGCTACACGGGGAACGGGAACAACAACCAGAGCCGGATCATCGGCTACGGCTTTCGCAACCCCTACCGCGCCGCGCTTCGCCCCGGCACCAGCGACCTCTACATCGGCGACGTCGGGCAGGGATCGGAGGAGATGGTCAAGCGCATCTCGAGCCCCACTCTGCCCCAACCGCCGAACCTCGGCTGGGGCTGCTACGAGGGCACGACCTCGCTCCAGTACGAGATGTACGACATCCCGCTCTGCCAGAGCCTCTACGCCAACCCCTCCCAGGTGACCTTCCCGCTCTACAAGTACCGCCACGACACCTCGGTCGTGGCGGGTGACGGCTGCCCCCTCGACGGCGGCGCCGCGATCTCCGGCCTGGCCTTCGCCCCGGGCACGGGCGAGTACCCCGCCTCCTACCGCGGCGCGCTCTTCTTCGCGGACTACGCTCGCCGCTGCATCTGGTACATGGAGCCCGGGTCTGGCGGCGTCCCCGATCCGGCGCGCTTGCGCTTCTTCGGCGCGACGGTCGCGAGCGGCGACTACGCCGGGCCCGTCGATCTCGAGTTCGGGCCCAGCGGCGACCTGTTCTACGTCGACCTGGTTCCCGGCACCTCCACCGGCACCGTGCGCCGGATCGGCTATCTGGGCCCGATCGCCCAGGCAGCGGTCGACAAGACGGACCCCGGCCTCGGCGAGACGGTCCGGTTCTCCTCGGCCGGATCACGGGGCGACACGCCGACCTTCGCGTGGGATCTCGACGGCGACGGCCAGTTCGACGACTCCAACCTCGCCTCGCCGACCCGTTCCTACTCGACCGCCGTCAACGTCACCGTGCGGCTCAAGGTCACCGACGCGCTCGGCTCGGCGGTCTCGGCGCCGCTCGTGGTGCGGCCGGGGAACACCCCGCCGGTGGCGACGATCGACGCGCCGGCCGCGTCGCTGAAGTGGACCCCGGGCCAGAACGTGGCCTTCAGCGGTCGGGCCAGCGACGCCGACGAGCCCGGGCTCGGCCGCTCCTCGATGTCGTGGTCGGTCCTCCTCCTCCACTGCCCGGCCGCCTGCCACGTCCATACCGTCCAGAGCTTCGCGGGGGTCGAGAGCGGGTCGTTCACGCTGCCAGACCACGAGCTCCCCTACTACCTCGAGCTCACGCTCACGGTGACCGACGCCAGAGGGGCGACGGACGTAAAGACGGTCAAGCTCGACCCGGCCGTCCGCCTGCGCGTCCAGTCCGATCCCCCCGGCGTCCCGCTCAGCCTCGACGGCGCCTCGTCGCCCGATCCGCTCGAAAGCACGCGAAAGACCGGTACGCCGAGGGCGATCTCGGCGCCCGACGCCTACGGTGACCTTCGCTTCGACGGCTGGTCGGACGGAGGCGCGCCCAGCCATTCGGTGACGCCGACCGAGGACACGACGCTCGTCGCCCGGTACCGAGGCCCGCCCCCCCAGACCCCCCGTCCACCTCCGCAGACCCCCCTTCCACCTCCGGTCCTGCCCGGCCTCCCCCAGACCCTCGACCGAACGCCGCCGCGTCTCTCGGTGGCGGCCAAGCGCCGCCAGCCCGCACTCCGTACGCGCTTCGTGAGCGTCGCCGTTCGCTGCCCCGACGAGGCCTGCACCGCGCGCGCAAGCGGAGCGCTGAAGGTCGGCGCGCGGACCGCGGGCGCCAAGGCGAAAGGCGCAGCGCGGCGGGCACTTGCCGGGCAACGCGTCACGCTGGCCGTGCGGCTGTCCGCCAAGGCGCTCAGGGCGGCGCGCCGCGCCGCGGGCTCGCGCCGGCGGGTGACGCTCACCCTCTCGATCGTCGCCAAGGACGCCGCCGGAAACCGCACCACGGCGCGCCGGACCGTCGAGCTCGTGCGCTGATCGACGCAGCGCGGCCCCGGAGCATCAGCCGCGCTGGGCGGCCGGAGCCCTCCTCGGTAACAGATCAGTCACGGCGCGGCAGCAGGCCAGCCGCTAGTTTTCCCGCCCGATGGCCCAGCAACTCTGGTTCCTGCGCCACGGCGACTCCGAGCCCCACGGCGCGCGATCCGACGCCGATCGGCGGCTCACCGAGAAGGGTGAGAAGCAGTCCCGGGCCGCGGGGGCGGCGCTGGCCAGGCTCGGGCTCGCCTTCGACGCGGTCATCGCCAGCCCGCGAGTTCGTGGGCTCGACACCGCCAAGCTTGCGTGCGAGGCGCTCGGCGGCGAGCCGGTCGTCCACGAGCCCCTGTCGGGCGGCTTTGACCGCGAGGACGCCGACGCGCTGCTCGCGGGCCACGACGAGGACGCGTCACTGCTGCTCGTCGGCCACGAGCCCGACTTCTCCGAGACCATCCGCGACCTCGTCGGGGGAAGGGTCGAGATGAAGAAGGGCGGCGTCGCCGGCGTGCGGGTCGACAGGCGCACGGGCGAGCTGATCGCCCTGCTGCGCCCGAGCGAGCTGCGCCGGATCGGCGGCGCCTGACCTGGCTTTCCCGTTGTCGTGGGCCTACCCGTCCCAGGCCGTCCTCTACCGTCCGACCCCGATGCCCGAGCTTCCCGAGATCGAGATCGTCGCGCGGCGGATCGGCGCGGCGGTGGCGGGGATGGAGGTCGAATCCACGCTTGCCCCCGGCATCAACGCGCTCAAGTCCTTCGATCCACCGCTGTCCGCGCTCGACGGCGCCGCGCTCGAAGGGGTGCGGCGGCGGGGAAAGATGCTCGTCGTCGATGCCGCGTGCGGCGTGTCGATCCTCGTGCACCTCATGTCGGCCGGACGGCTGCAGCTCTTCGACAAGCGAGCCGGGCTGCGCGACCGAACCTCGCGACTGCTCGTGCGCCTCGAGGGCGGGCGCGAGCTGCGGCTGCGCGAGTTCGGCACCAAGCAGAGAGCATGGGCCAAGCTCCTGCGCACCGAAGAGCTCGACGACGACGAGACGGTCTCGGCCCTGGGCCCCGAGGCGTGGCCGGACCCGCCCGCTTTCGATGACCTCCTCCACGCCCCGCGTCCGCTGCACGCGCTGCTTCGCGACCAGCACGTCGTGGCCGGCATCGGACGATCGTGGGTCGACGAGATCCTCTGGAGCGCGCAGCTCTCGCCGTTCAAGCGCGGCGACGATCTCGTCGGCCTCGAGGCCTGTCGCCTGCGCGACGCGACGGTCGAGCGCCTGGGGGCGGCCGTCGACCATTACGAGGAGATCGTGAAGCTTCCGATTCCCGACAAGATGCCGATGCCGCTGCTCGTCCACCGACGGCAGGGCGAGCCGTGCCCACGCTGCGCCACAACGCTCGAGGCAGTCCACTACGAGGACTACGTCATGAGCTACTGCCCGGCCTGCCAGACCGGCGGGAAGGTCCTCAAGGACCGGCGGCTGTCGCGGCTGCTGAAGTAGGGACCGGCTCGGACTCCGCCCACTCCTCGCGAAGCTTCTCGTGCGCGAGCCGGAGGCGGCTCTTGGCGGTGCCCAGCGGCACGCCCATCCGCTCCGCGATCTCCGAGCTGCTCATCCCGCCCCAGTGGGCGAGGAGGATGGCCTCGCGCTGGGAGGCGGGAAGGCGGCGGACGGCCTCCAGCAGCCTCCGGGCGATGTCGTGCCGTTCAGCCGCCGCGTCTGGCCGCAGCGCCTCTTCGGCGGCATGGTCGCGGATGGTGAGCGCCCCCAGCCGGTCGGCGGCCCGGGCCGCGGCGCCCTCCGCCCGCCACGCGTCCAGGGCGCGGCTGCGCGCGACGAGCTGGAGATAAGGGCCCAGATCGCCGCGCCGAGGGTCGTAGCGCTCCGGATCGCGCCAGAGGCGCTCGAAGACCTCTTGGGCCACGTCCTCGGCCCGGCCGGAATCCTTGAGCACCCGCATGGCGGAGGCGCGGACGCGGGCGGCGTGGTCACGATAAGCGTTCGCGAACGCCGTGCGCTCGGCGATCCCCCGCCCGATGTTCCCACGGCGTTCCCGCATCGTCACCAACAGTAGGCCCGCAGGCCCTAGCCCGGTAGACGGGCATCAAGGCGAGCGGTGATAACCCCCGGTTATGACGCCGTAGCCTCCTGGAGGTGGTGCAGGAGCGCCCGCGCCGACGGGGTGAGCGTCGCCTCGTCGCCCAGGAGGAACACGAACCGGCGCTCGAAGCGCAGGCCGGCCACGGTTCGCGCTACGAGGGGGTCGCGCACCCGACCCACCGCGAGCCGTGAGAGCAGCACGGGCGCCCCCTCGGAGAGCGCCGCCTCGCGCGCTGCGCTCGTGCTCCCGACCTCGGCGAGCGAAGGGGCGAGCCCGAGGCCGCGCTCGTCGAGCGTGCGCTCCACGACCCGGCGGGTGTTGGCGCTGGGGTCGCGCATGACCATCGGCGCGGCGACGAAGGCCTCCAGGGAAACCTCCTCGAGCGCCGCCCAGGGATGATCGCGGGGAACGGCGACCACCACCTCGTCGTCGAGGAAGGGGAGCGCCCGCGGCGGGGGATCGGGAGCATCCCGCTCCAAGGCGGCTATCCCGAACTCGGCGCGCCCCTCGAGGACGAGCTCGCGCACGAGGATCGAGTTGCCGACCACCAGCTCCACCGAGAGGTGGCGCTCGCGTCTGCGCTCGAATTCGACCAGCGGGCCGGGGAGGACGAACTCGGCGATGGTGTGGCTCGCCGCGAGCCGGATCGGCGCGTCCTCCTGGCTCAGGCCGACCATGAGCTCCTCGACCGCCTCGGCCTGGGAGAGCAGCTTGCGCGCCTCGAGGTATAGCCGGCGCCCAGCGGGGGTCGGCGTGACCCCGCGCGAAGATCGCTCGACCAGCGTCGCGCCGGCCAGCGCCTCGAGCGTGCGCAGCCGCTTGGAGAGCGCCGGCTGGCTCAACCGGAGCAGCCGCGCCGCGCGGCCGAGGCTCCCCAGGTCGACCGCTGCGCAGAACGCGCGCAGCTCGGCGATGTCGGCGGAGCGGACGGGTCGGGCCATACGGCCAGATTAGGGTTCGCGGCCCGAGGGAGGATCGCCCAGAATCACACGTCGCCGACCTCGACCTTGGTAACCGAGTTGTCCTTGGTGTTGGCCACCCACAGCGCGCCCTCGCCGACGACGATGTCGTTGGCGCCCTTGCTGACGCCCTTGATCGGCTTGCCCTGCTGCTTGCGCGAGTCGACCGAGAAGCGGCGAACCTCGTTGGTCAGCGGGTAGCCGACCCACATCGAGCCCTCGCCGAGCGCGAAGATGCTGCCGCCCTTGAGCGCGATGGGCTCGCCGACCGTGAAGGACTGCTCGTCGATCTGGGTGACGTCGTCGGTGGTCCCGACGTAGATGACGCCGTCCTCCACGGCGATGCCGCCGAGCTCCTGGTCGAGCTTCAGCGGATCGCCGAGTGGCTTGCCGGTCGTACCGTCCAGCTTCAGGATGGTCTTGTCGCCGGAGTTGACGACGTACAGGCCGCGGTCCCCGTAGGCCATGCTGACCGGCTTGCGCCCGACCTCGATCGGGCCCCCCTCGAGCTTTCGGGTCTTCATGTTGATGCGGGTGACCGTCCCGTCCTTGGAGTGGCTGAGCCAGACGTAGCCACCCCCCACAGCGATGCTGTCGATGTTCGGCCCGGCGTCGATCGGGTCGCTCTTCTTACCCGAGGAGGCGTCGACTCGGGTGATCGCGTCCGTGTAGTTCCACACCCACACCGCGCCGCGGTCGACGGCCAGCTCGGTCGGCACCCCGCCGACCTTGATCTGCTCGGCTGTGGCTTTCTCAGGGTCGACCTTCGAGATCGTGTCCGTCGAGAGGTTGGCCGTCCAGACGAAGCCCTCGCCGACCTCGATGTCGTAGGGCTCCTTGCCCACCGGGATCGGCTGGCCGGCGATCGTGCCGGCGCTGTCGCTGTCGCCGCTGCCGCTGCCGGCCACCAGCACGATCACGGCCGCCAGGACGACTAGGCCGAGAACCCCGCCTGCGACGGCGAGCACGAGCGGGAGACGACGATTGCGTGTCGGGGAGGTCCCCGAACGGCCCATGGGAGGGGCGCCGTAGCCGGGCGCGGGGGCGGGAGGGGCGCCGTGGCCCGGCGTCGGCGCGGAGCCGAGGACGGTCGGGCCGACGGTGGCAGGGACGGCGCCCGCGCCCTCGGCAACCGCCGAGGCGCCCGAAGGCGCGGCTTCCCCGGTGGCCACGCTGCGCTCGGCGCGTGAGAGCGCCTGGCCCTCCGTAGCGGCGACGGCGGCCCGCCCGAAGTCCCCGGTCGAGAGGTAGCGGTCGTCCGGATCCTTTGCCATGGCGCGCGCCACCACGGCGTCGAGCTCGGACGGGAGGTGGGGCGCCGCCGCGCGCAGCGAAGGCGCCGGCTCGCTCATGTGCGCCCACATCTTGGCGGGCTCGGTATCGCGCGGAAAGGGCACTTGCCCGGTCAGCGCCTGGTAGAGGACGCAGCCCAGCGCGTAGACGTCGGCGCGCGCGTCCACCTCGCTGCCCTGGAGCTGCTCGGGCGCGATGTAGTCCATCGTCCCGACGATCATCCCCGTGCGGGTCAGCCCGCTCTTCGAGGACGCCTGCTTGGTCAAGCCGAAGTCGGTCAGGTAGGCGTGCGTGGTTCGGTCGGCGCCCGCGATGAGCACGTTGGCGGGCTTGACGTCGCGGTGGACGAGGCCGCGGGTGTGCGCGGCGTCCAGCGCGGAGGCGACCTGGCTGACGATCCGGGCCGCAACGCGGGGCTCGAGCCGCCCCTGTCGCGCGATCATCTCGCGCAGGTCGGTCCCGTCGACGAAGCGCATCGTGACGTAGAGCAGGCCCCCGTCCTCGCCGGCCGTGTAGATCGGGACCACGCTGGGGTGGTCGAGCGAGGCGGCCACCTCGGACTCGCGCTTGAAGCGCTCACGGAACTCGGGATCCTCGGCCATCTCGGGCGCGATGAGCTTCAACGCCACGACCCGGTTGAGCGCCAGATGGATAGCGCGGTAGACGACGCCCATGCCGCCGCGCCCGGCCACCGCTTCGATGCGGTGGCCGCCTACCACCGAGCCGACCTGGAACTCAGCCATGCTGCGCTTTATACCGGTCAGAGGAGCTGCGACCGCCAGGTCGGGGGAGCTCTGGGGAGCGCTAGGGTCCCCGCGGATGCTCCACGTCCGCTGCGGCCACGACGTCCTCGGCGCCCTTGAGGAGGCGGGCATCGCCGGCGAGCCCCTGGCCTGGGTCGATCCGGTGTGCCAGGGCCCCCTCGACGCAGCGCTGGAAGGCGCCGGGTGGTACGCGATGCGCGCGGCGTGGATCGCCGCCCGCTACGGCCGCGAGGAGACCGAGGTCCTTGCCGACCTCCGCGCACAGGACGACGCTCTCAGCCGCGCCTCAGAGCACGACGAGGTCGTGCTGTGGTTCGAGCACGACCTCTTCGACCAGGCGATCCTCGTCCGTCTGCTGGCGTGGTTCGAGGGGAACGGCACCGGCGGCGCTCGGTTGAGCCTGATCGACGTCGAGCCTTTGGTCGAGGCGGGCGGGTTCACCGGGCTGGGCACGTTGGGCGCCGCGGAGCTCGCCGCGCTCTTTGCGCGCCGACCGGAGGTCACCGAGGACCAGCTCGAGCTGGGCGCACGGGCATGGACAGCAATGTGCCGGCCCGAGCCCGACGACATGGAGGAGGTTCTCGCCGGCGACACCGAGGCGCTGCCCCACCTGCGCTCGGCGCTTATCCGCCTCTCGCTGGAGCGCCGGCCGGCCGGCGACGGCTTAGTGTGCAGCGAGCGGCTTGCGCTGCGCGCGGTGGCCGAGGGTGCGACGTCGCCGGTCGACGCCTTCCTGGCCGTGCAGGAGCACGAGGATGCGCCGTGGATGGGCGACGAGATGTTCGGGCCGGTGCTCGCCGATCTCGCGGCCAAGGATCCGCCGCTCCTGGAGATCTCCGGGGACGAGGCGTGGCCGGACCGGCGACTCGCGGTCACCGAAGCCGGGCGGGCGCTCCTGACGCGCGGTTGACATGCTCCGCCTGCAGCCGATCCTCGCGGGAAGCCTCGACACGTTCTTCGACCGCGTCGAGGAGTTCTTCTCCAGCCTGGCGGCGATCAGATGGGGCTGGCTCGCGCTGGCGCTGCTGCTGTTCCTGATCTATCTCTCGATCCGCTCGCGGGCCTACTTCCACGTGCTGCGGGCCGCCTACCCGACCGAGCGCTTCCAGTTCCGCTACGTCTGGGGCGCCTACATCGCCGCCTACGGCTTCAACAACGTCGTGCCGGCGCGCGGGGGCGACCTCGTCCGACTGGTCCTCACCAAGGGCCGGGTCCCCAACTCGAGCTACCCCGCGGTGGGCTCGAGCTTTCTCGTCGAGGGCGTCTTCGACCTGACCATGGGCGTCTTCATCCTCGCCTTCGCGTTCACCCAAGGGGCCTTCCCCAAGCCGCCCGACTTCTCCAAGCTCGAGGCCTTCGACCTCTCCTACCTCGCCGGCCACCCGCGCTTCGCGCTGTTCCTGCTGACCGCGCTGGCCATCGTCGCGCTCGTCGGATTCGCGCTGCTCTCCGCGCGCGTCAAGGCCTTCTGGGCGCGCGTCCGCCAGGGCCTGACGATCCTGCGCGACCGCCGGCGCTACTTCCGCGAGGTGTGGCTCGTCCAGCTCGGGGCCTGGGTCTTCCGCTTCGCCGCCTTCTGGTTCCTGCTCGAGGCCTTCGAGGTGGGTGGATCGGTGCGCAACGTGCTCCTCGTCCTCGGGGTCAACGCGGTGGCCGCGATCGTGCCCTTCACCCCGGGCGGCGCCGGCGTACAGCAGGCGCTGCTGGTCAAGGTCTTCGCGGGCGCCGCGCCGGGGGCCACGGTGGCGGCCTACTCCGTCGGCCAGCAGATCGCCATCGGGGCGTTCACCTTCGGCCTGGGCTTCGTGCTGCTCGTCGCCCTGTTCCGGATCCGCAGCTTCAAGGAGGTCATCCGCCAGGGGCGCCAGGAACGCGACGCCGAGCGCGCGGCGCGCGCGCCGGCCGGGTAGGAGCGCGATGGGAGAGCCGCGCCGGGCTCGCCCGGGCTACTGCATTCCCTGGCGGGCCTCGCGCACGAGCGTGACCGCCTCGGGGAAGATCACCGCGATGACCTCGCGGATCTGCTGAGCCTGCTGCTCGGCGCTGCCCTGGAGGTTGATGCGGTTCACTGCAGCGACGGTCATGTCGACCGCGAGCTTGATCGCGTTGTCGGCCCAGGCCACCTTCTGGGCGCCCTGCATCTGATCGGCGAACTCCGCCATACGGCGCTGGAGCTCGTCGGGGTCGCCGAAGAGGCCGCCGAATCCACTGCCTTCCATACCGTGGATCCTAGCGGGGCGACGGGTACGCTGGCCCGATGGCGCCGACCGTCGAGGGCGCGGGCGTCGAGCTCGCCGCCCTGCTTCCTGCCGGGAGACGCGGCGGCGAGGCCGGCGTGGCGAGCGCGATCGAGGAGCTGATCGACAGGTGAGCCGGCATATGCTCGGGCTGGTTGCGGCGATGCTCCCGCTCGCGATGCTCGCCGGGTGTGGCGGAGACGGGGAGGAGCGCGGCGCGGCGACGCCCCCGCGCACCGAGACCCATCCGTTCGGCCCGACGCCCTCCGACGCGCCGCGACCCAAGCCCGGGGCGCCGATCGTCGCCGCCCTCGGCGACTCCATCACCGCGGGCTCGCCGCTGTGGGACCCCGACCCCGACATCCGCGACCGCAACCCCGACGCGCTCAATCCCCAGAGCCAGTACGAGTACTGGGCGCAGGCACGGCTCGGCGCGCGACTTCGGTTCCGCAACTGCGGCGTGCCCGGCGAGACCACCGGCCAGATCGCCGGCCGCTTCGCCGCATGCACGCGCGGGGCGCGCGCGGTCGTCATCCAGGGCGGCATCAACGACATCGTCCAGCGCCGCCCCGTAGAGCGCGCCGCCGCCGACCTGCGCGCGATGGTTCGGCGCGCGCGGGCTCGCAGGCTCGTGGTGGTCCTCGCCGAGGTCCTTCCGTGGAACAACGGCTACCCGGACGCGGCACCGACCATCGACCGCCTCAACGCGTTGATCGACCGGATCGGGCGCGAGGAGCGCGTGCAGGTGCTCGGCTTCTTCGACGCCCTCCAGGACCCGCGCGCCCCGGGGCGGATGCGCGAGGACCTGACGCTCGAGGGCGATCACCCCTCCGTGCCCGGCTACCGCCGTCTGGGCGAGCTCGTCGCCGCCGCGCCCCCCATCGCCGGGCTCGCGGCACCGGAGGGATAGCCCTCCTCGCGTGCCGGTCCCCGCCCGACACGCAAGGCGTCCGCCGTGCTCAAAGCGGGGCAGTGCCCTCCGGCCGGCGCTCACGTCGCGCGAGCACCGCGATCGTCCCGCCACGGTGCGCCGCGCCGGCCAGTGCCTCCGCGAGGGAAGCGAGCGGGGCCAGCGGCAGCATGCCCAGCGTGATCGCCAGATCGCGTGAGCGCGCGGACGCGTTTCGCTTGAGGAGGTTGTACAGGTAGGACGGCGTGTCGGTCAGGAGGTTGACCCATGACTGCCACATACCGAAGGGGTTGTGCTCGAGCAGCAGATGGGTGGTGGCCAGCGGCGCGAGCCCGCGCGCGCGCAGGAGAGCGTCGAGGCCGGCGGGCGTGAAGTGCGTCCTGTGCCGGGGAACGTCGAGGTGGTACCAGCGCGCGCCGGCCATCCGCGCCTGGGCGCTGTCGAGGTTGGGGACGCCGACCAGCAGCGCTCCCCCCGGCGCGAGCCAGCCGGCGATCCGCTCGACGGCGGCCCCCGGATCGTCGAGGTGCTCGAGCACGTGCCACAGGGTCACCGCGTCGAGCGATCCGGGCTCGACGGCCGCGTCCTCGATGGTCGTCGGCTCGAGCGAAGCCACCGGCTCGCGCAGCGATGGCTCGATCCCCCGCGCGTCGTAGCCGGCCGCGCGAGCCGCCGCGACGAAGCGACCGCGGCCGGCGCCCGCGTCGAGCAGGCGGGCAGGAGGCGGGGCGGCGCGGGCGAGGAGAGCGAGGCGCCGGCGGTCGAAGGTGCGCAAGACGGGCGCGGCGAGTCCCGCCAGGCGGGGTGCGCGCGGTCCGTAGGCGCCCGTCACGTGCAGGTCGGCGGGCGGTCCGCCGAGCGTGACCCCCGTGCCGCACCATCCGCACCGGGCGAGCTCGAAGGCGGCGCGGGTGAGCCGCTCGCTCGACGGCACGGTCCGCCACGGCGCGAGCGGGCCGCCGCAAGCGGGGCAGGCGCTCACACCTCGTAGGAGAGGCCGTGCTCGGTCAGGCGATCCAGGAAGGGGCGCGGCTCGAAGGCGGCGGCGGGTGCGAGGACGCCGCCGCGGCCCCCGAAGTCCTGGGCGGCCATGAGCGCCGCTCCGTGCACCGCGATCGCCGCCGTGAGCCCGTAGACGTCGCTGCCGCGAACCACCCCGCGCCCGACGGAACCGTCCTCGCCCGCCGCGACCGCGACGATCGTGAAGCGGTCCGTCCGCTGATCCTCGAGGGAAGAGCGCTCGGGCAGCCGGTCGATCGCCATGCTGGCCAGGGACCGCAGCGGGGTGCGCAGCGCAAGGCGCACGACGGGGAGCGTCAGCGTGAGCAGCGGACCGAGCGCCGGGTGCGGTATCAAGCCGCGGGCGTCGATCAACGCGGTGACCCTGCGGGTCCGCAGGTGCTGGGGTGCCGTCACCACCTCGCCTGAGGCGTAGTTCATCATCGGCGCGCGCCCGATCTCGTCAGGGAACGTGAAGACCGCGCGCCCGTGTCCGGTCTTCCCCGTCTGCCACGCTCCCTCGTCGTAGCGCAGGGCGCGGCTCTTGAAGATCTCCAGCATGGATTGCATGGTGCCCCGGGACGGCGCCACCCCTCCTACCGAGTAGGCGACGACGAGCTCTCGCAGCGGCTCGTGCCCCTGGGCGGCGAGGTGGGCGATGAGGTCGCCCGGGACGTAGTCGAAGCCCGCCGCGCAGACGACCGCGACCTCCGCCGCGCGCGCGGCGCCGTCCCAGCGGTCGGCGATGCGCTTCATGTAGAGCTGCTCACCCGTGGTGTCGAGGTAGTGCGCGCCCGTCTCGATGGCCGCGCGGACCACTGCCTCCCCCCAGCGCGAGAACGGCCCGGCGCAGTTGATGACCACCGAGCAGTCTCCGAGCGCGTGGCGAAGGGCATCGCGATCCTCGACCGACGCCGTGCGCACCGGCGCGTCGGTCCCGGCTTGCGCGGCGGCCGCACGCAGCCGGGCGGCGCTGCGCCCCGCGACGACGTGGGGCAGCCCGCGGCGAACGAGCTCGCGCAGGATCAGCTTGCCGGTGTACCCGCTCGCGCCGTAGACCCCGATCGGCCCGCCGGCCTGGGGCACCGTCGCTCAGCCGCCCCGGTCGTAGAAGTAGAACTCGGGCAGGGCGGCGCGGGTGATCTCGGAGGTGATGTCGTAGGCGAGCTCGGTGTCGCCCGTGCGCACGACGATGTCGTCGAGGGTGACGATGCCGCTGAGGCGCTCCCCGTCGAGGATCGGGAGGCGCCGGATCGCATGGCGCACCATCAGCTCGCCAGCCTCCTTGAGGTGCATCTCGGGGTGCCCGGTGACCACCGGGGACGTCGCGTGGTCGGCGGCGCGGTCGGCCGGGTCGCGACCGTCGGCCACCACGCTGAGCGTGAGGTCGCGGTCGGTGACGAAGCCGACGGGGCCGCCGTCGTCGTCGACGAGCACGACCGAGCCGACGTTGCGCTCGCGCATCAGCTCGGCCACCTCCCGAACCGAAGCCTCGGGGCTCGCGGTGACCACCGAGCCGGTCATCACCTCGCTGATCTGCACGGGCGCGAACTCTAGACTTCGCGGCGCCATGGCGCGCCTAAGTACACGACAGCTCATTATCCGCCGGCGAGTCGAGCGGCTGGTCGGCTTGATCGCGCCCGGCCTGGACATGGTGCTCGCCGTCGGCGATCGCGTCTCACGCCTCTCGGGTCCCGACCCGGCCGACGAGTTCTCCCCGCGGCCCCTCAACGCGGACGACTCGCGGCGGGTGACTCCGATTGGCCGCTGAAGAGCCCGCTCGGCCGGCGCCCGAGGATCCCGAGGCGCTCGTCGCCCGGGAAGCCCGAGACCGCTCGCGGGCGGTCGCCGCGGCGGCCCTCGCGGCTGCGCTGCCCCTGCTTGCGACGGTCGCCACACTCATCATCAACCAGGATGCCCCCAAGGCAGGGGAGAACCGCGAGGCCGAGTCGCTGATCTTCGGGCACGAGCATGCGACGGAGCTGATCCTCGTCATCGTCGCGGTGGCCCTCGGCTACGTGGCTGTCGGCATTGCGCTCCAATTCCTCTACCGAGCGACAAAGGGACGCCGACCCGAGCTCCCGAGTGCGGCGCGATGGCTCACGGTCGGAGGAAGCATCGCGCTGGGGCTGTCCCTCCTGGTCATTCAGGTGGTGCTCACCGTCAAGGCGAGCGACTTCGTCGCCCTCCCATCTCGCACCGACCAGGCCGCGAAGGACCTACTCGACGCACCCGCCTTTCAGGCTGCGGCCTACCTCCGCCTCCTCGCCCCCTTCGCACTGGGCTTCGGATTCGTCCTCATAGCCCTCAACGCGATGCGCGCCGGCCTGCTCACCCGCTTCATGGGCGTGCTGGGCATCATCGTCGGCGCCCTCTTCGTGATACCTCTCGGCTCCCCGCTGCCGATCATCCAGAGCTTGTGGTTCGGAGCCCTGGCCCTGCTCTTCTCGGGTCGCTGGCCGAACGGGATGCCCCCCGCGTGGGCGAGCGGCGAGGCCGTCCCGTGGCCCTCGCAGCAGGAGATCCGCGAGCAGCGCGAGCGCGATCGAGCCGCCGCTGAGCCGGAGCCGGAGCCCGATCCCGATCCCTATCCGGCTGTCGTAACCGCCGGCGAGAAGGCCCACCCGGCGTCGAAGAAGCGCAAGCGCAAGCGGCGCCGGTAGGCCCGACGGGAGACCCTACGCCGGCGCCGGTACGTCGGGGAGGCGCTCGAGCGCGGCGTTCATGTCGGCTTCGGAGAACTCGGGGTCGTCGAGCTCGCCGGCCAGGTAGGCGTCATAGGCCGCGAGGTCGAAGTGCCCGTGGCCGCACAGGTTGAAGAGGATCACGCGCTCCTCGCCGGCTTCCCGCGCCTCCTCGGCCTCCTCGATCACCGCGCGGATCGCGTGAGCCGGCTCGGGCGCGGGGAGGATCCCCTCCGTGCGCGCGAAGCGCAGCGCCGCCTCGAAGGTCTCGTTCTGGCGGTAGGCGCGCGCCTGCACGGCGCCGGCCCTGACCAGGCCGCAGAGCATCGGGGCGTCGCCGTGGTAGCGCAGGCCGCCGGCGTGCATCGGCGGTGGGACGAAGTCGTGGCCGAGCGTGTACATCGGCATCAGCGGCGTCATGCCCACCGTGTCGCCGAAGTCGTAGCGGTAGGCACCGCGGGTGAGGGTGGGGCACGCGGCGGGCTCGGCGGCCACGAAGCGCGTCGCGGCGTGACCGTGAAGGACGCGGCGCAGGAACGGGAAGCACATCCCCGCGAAGTTCGATCCGCCGCCCACGCACGCCACGATCACGTCGGGCTCCTCGCCGGCGAGCTCCATCTGCGCCATCGCCTCCTGGCCGATCACGGTCTGGTGCAGGAGAACGTGATTGAGCACCGAGCCCAGGGCGTAGTTGGTGTCCTCGCTGCCCGCGGCGATCTCCACCGCCTCGGAGATCGCGATGCCCAGCGAGCCCGTCGGGTGGGAGGCCTGCGAGCGCCCCGCCTCGGTGAGCTCGCTCGGGGAGCGATGGACGGAGGCGCCCCACGCCTCCATCATCGAGCGGCGATAGGGCTTCTGGTCATAGCTCGAGCCGACCATGAACACCTCGCACTCCAGGCCGAACTGCGAGCAGGCGAACGCGAGCGCCGAGCCCCACTGGCCGGCGCCGGTCTCGGTCACGAGCTTGCGCATCCCCGCCCGCGCGTTCTCGAAGGCCTGAGGGACCGAGCTGTTGGGCTTGTGCGATCCGGCCGGCGAGCCGCCCTCCCACTTGTAGTAGATGTGCGCCGGCGTGCCGAGCTCGCGCTCCAAGCGGCGCGCGCGGTGCAGCGGCGTCGGGCGCCAGAGCCGGTAGACCTCGCGCACCTCCTCCGGGATCTCGACGAGCGGGTCGGGCGAGACCTCCTGCCCGATGAGCCCCATGGGGAAGATCGCGCTCAGGTCGTCGGGCCCGGCGGGCTCCTTGGTCCCGGGGTGAAGCGGCGGAAGCGGATCCCCTGGAAGGTCGGGCAGCAGGTTGACCCAGTGCGTCGGGATCGCGCTCTCGTCCAGCACGAACTTCGTGCGCTCGTCGCTCATGCCAATCCTCCAGGTCGGGTCCGGGCCGCGATCCTATCCCGCTTGCGGGCGGTCGGCGGTTGCGCCGGGGACCAACGCGGGCATACCCTCGAAGGAGAGAGCGAGAGGGAGGTCCTTGCCATGGCGACCGTCGAGCAGCCCCGCTTCGCCTCCTACGAGGAGGCCGTCGCGCAGCACAAGTGGAAGGTTCCGGAGCGCTACAACATCGCTCAAGACTGCTGCGACAAGCACCCGCCCGACAAGCTCGCGATGGTATGGGAGTCCTACGTCGGCGAGGAGCGCGAGGTGCGCTGGGGAGAGCTCCAGGAGCTCTCGAATCGGTTTGCCAACGTCCTGCGCGAGAACGGCGTGCAAAGGGGTGACCGCGTCGCGATGCTCCTTCCCTCGACGCCCGAGACGGCGGCGGCCTTCTTCGGCACCTGGAAGGCCGGGGCGATCCTCCTCTCGATGTCGGTTCTCTACGGCGACGAGGGGATCAAGCACCGCATCACCGACTCCCAGGCGAAGGTCCTGGTCACCAACGCCGCCAACGAGGATCGCGTCGACGCCTCGCTCGTCGAGAGCCTGGTCCTGCTCGACCGCGAGCTGCTCGAGGCCTCCTCCGCCGACTTCGAGCCGGTCGACACCGCCGCCGACGACCCCGCCCAGCTCTACTACTCGAGCGGCACGACCGGGCTGGCCAAGGGGATCCTGCACGCTCACCGCTACCTCCTCGGCCACGAGGAGTTCGTCTACTGCCACGACGTGCGCGACTCAGAGCTCTTCCACGGGATGGGCGAGTGGGCGTGGGCGGCCGGGATCGCTCCGCTTCTCGGGCCCTGGCGGCTGGGGGCCGTGCAGGCCGTCTACCAGCGCGAGGCGGGCTTCAAGCCTTCAGACCAGCTCGCTTTCCTGTCCAAGCACGGGGTGACCAACGTCTTCACGACGCCCACCGCCATGCGGGCGATGATGGCCATCCCGGACGCCGGCGAGCGCTACCCGCAGCGCTTCCGCGTCGTCTGCAGCGCGGGGGAGCCGCTCAACCCCGAGGCCATCCGCTGGTTTCGCGAGCAGTACGGGCTCACGGTCCTGGACTACTACGGGCTGACCGAGTCCTATCCCCTGGTGGCCAACTACCCGTTCATGGAGGTTCGCGAGGGCTCGATGGGCCGGCCGATGCCCGGGTGGGACGTCCAGATCCTCGACGAGGACGAGCGGCCCGTGGCCCAGGGAGAGCGCGGGGAGATCTGCCTGCGCGCGCGCTCGAACCCCCACTATCCCCTGGGCTACTGGAACGCGCCGCAGGACTCCGAGGAGGTCTTCGGCGGCGAGTGGTTTCACACCAAGGACGCGGCGAGCATGGACGCTGACGGCTACGTCTGGTACGAGGGCCGCGCCGACGACGTGATCATCTCGGCCGGCTATCGCATCGGCCCCTTCGAGGTCGAGTCGGCCTGCCTGGAGCACCCCGCGGTCGCCGAGGCGGCAGTCGTCGCCTCGCCCGACGAGGCCAGGGGCTACGTCGTCAAGGCGTTCATCGTCCTCGCCGAGGGCCACCAGCCCTCCGACGACCTGGGATCGGAGATCGGGCGCTTCGTCCGCGAGCACCACTCCGCCTACGCCTACCCCCGCCGGGTCGAGTTCATCGACGAGCTGCCAAAGACGCTCACGGGCAAGATCCGCCGGATCGAGCTGCGCCAGCGCGAGGCGGGCAGTTAGCTCAGCTCAGGGCAGCCAGCGCTCGCTTCCGGCCAGCGCGTCGACGAGCGGATGGGCGGTCATGAACTGGTCGAGCGCATCGACCAGGCGGGCGACCGCCTGCCGGGAGCGGGGATAGCGCCGCCGGGAGATGCAGAGCAGGCCGTAGTGGTCGGTTCCGCGGGCCGCGGCCTCGATGACGAGCGGGCGGAAGTCGCCGACGTCCTCGGTCGCGATCGCTCGCTTCTCGGCGGCCATTGCGGCGAAGAGCAGCCGGTCTGAGCGGCTGACGAGTTCTGGGCGTTCTTTGACCGCAAGCACGTCGTGCCCTCGGGCGCGAAGCTCGCGGGCGATCTCGGGAGTGTAGTGCTCGTCGAGCAGCAGCTTCATGCGAAGGCGTCGTGCGCCTTCGCCGCGAGCGCCTCTGCCCGGTCTGCCTCTTCGTGCGCCCGTGCGACGATGGCGTCGACCTCGTCCGGATAGGCGGCGTAGTAGGAGACGGCCGCCTGCACTAGCGGGAAGGGGATCTCCAAGTACGCCGCCGCGTCATCAAGCGAACCCTCGTTGGCCCGGATCGTCTCGATGACCTCCCAGACATCCAGGCCGCAACCGGCCAGCGAGGCACGACGGCCGAGCGGGCCGTCGGAGAAGCGAATCAGTGGATGGTCGTCGCTACGAAGGCCTTCCTCGACGTAGCGTCGTGCAAGCGCGGTCCGGTCGCGCCCGCTGCGAGCGGCGCGCTCGTCGAGCTCCTGCAAAGTCCGGGGTTCGACACGGAAGTTGAGGTGAGGCTTGGACGCCATACCGTATTCACCGTACCACGACGTTACACGGCAGCCTGACCACCCAGACCCTCGACGCGCTCGACCGTCAGCTCGTCGAGGGACTCCAGCGTGACCTCGGCGAGCCCTAGCGCGTCGTCCGCCGGAGGGTAGTCCCGGTTGGGGACGGCGACGACGGCCATGCCGGCGGCGGCGGCCGAGCGCAGGCCGTTGGAGGAATCCTCGATCGCGGCGCAGCGCTCGGGTGCGGTCTCGAGGTGCGCGGCCGCTTCGAGGTAGACGTCGGGCGATGGCTTGCCTCGCTCGACTTCGTCGGAGGAGACGGTCGCCGCGAAGCAGCCGGATATCTCGGCGAGGTCGAGCACGAGGTCGATGACCTCGCGGTTGGAGGAACTGGCCAGGCCGAGCGGCCACCGCGCGGCCATGCGCCGGATGGCGTCGGTCGCGCCCGGCAGCAGCGGCAGGTCGTCGCGGTAGCGGTCGGCGAGGCGCTCGACCACGCGCGCGGAGATCGCCTCGGGCTCCAGGTCGAGCTCGAGCTCTGAGTGCATGTAGCGCGACCACTCGGTCGAGCTCATCCCCTGCATCGCCCCGGTCGCGTCGTCGCTCCAGCGCCCGCCCTCCTCCTCGACGAGCTTGCGCCGCACGGCGTCCCACGCCTGCTCGGAGTCGACGAGCACTCCGTCGAGGTCGAAGACGACCGCCTCTATCACCGGCGCGGCGGCCCGTGCACCGCGAGGTTGCGGTTCTTGTAGCGCCCGTCCTCGGTGACGTCCTCGCCCAGCCAGAGCGGGGGGTCGAAGGCCCGGCTCGCCTCCTTGGAAGCGAACTCGACCTCGGCGACCACCAGCCCGTCGAGGTCGCCCTCGTAGACGTCGAGCTCGATGGTGCTCTCGCCGTGGGCGATCAGGTGCCGGGTCTTCTCGATCCGGCGGCCCTCGGTGAGCGGCCACAGCGCGTCGAAGGTCCGCTCGTCGAGCTCGATCTCCTCCTCGATCCGCTCGAGGCCGCCGGCGGACTTGACCGTCAGCAGCGTGCGCTCGCCGCGCCGGCGCAGCCGTACCTCGGGCTCGGTCTCGCCGCCCACCGCGAGGTAGCCCTGCTGGATGCGCTCGGCGGGCGCGTCGTCGAGCTCGGATTCAGGGCGCTCGGGCACGATCCACTTGCGTTCGAGCTCCACGCCCGCCGGTGGAGCGGCGCGACCGACCGCGGCGCGCACGAGCTCTGAGTCGTGGGGGTAGGTCAGGCGATCGAGCCCCTCCTCGATCGCCACCCACTCGAAGCGATCGACCTCGCTGCTGGGCTCGAAGGCACCTGCTGAGACCGGCTCCATCACCCAGTAGCGCACGACCTTGCGCCGGTCCTTGGGGTCGCGGTAGGCGACGGGCTCGAGCTCTTCCAGGAGCCGGCAGCGCAGCCCGGTCTCCTCCTCGACCTCGCGCAGCGCGGCCTCCTCCCAGCCCTCCCCGGCGTCGAGCTTTCCCTTGGGCAGCGACCAGTCGTCGTACTTGGGGCGGTGGATCAGGGCCAGCTCCAGCGCACCGCCCTTCCCGTCGCGGCGAACGATCACCCCGCCCGCGGCGCGGATTTCCGCTTCGGCAAAGACGTCCCTGTCACCGGGCCAGTCATCGTCAGTCGGTCGTGCCCCCCGCTCGAGCGCCATGGCCCGACTCTACCCGCGTCGCGCGAAGCGCCTCACCCCGGTCGAGACAAGGCGGTCGGACGGGGACATGCGCGCCGGGTGCAGTGCTCTCAGGGGAAGCGGCCGAACCAGACCAGCGAGCCGATCCCGCCCGCGAGGATGAGCGCGAGCCCCATGCCGGCGAACAGGAAGGTCAGCTCGCGCTGCTCCTTGACGAAGCCGAGCTGGGAGCCGAGGTCCTTGTAGATCTCGTCGAGCTTTCCGGCGCTGGGCGCGTCGAAGTACTTGCCGCCCGAGAGGCGCGCGACCTCCTTGAGGGTGACGCGGTCGGGCGGTACCGGGATGCGCCTGGTGTTCCCCAGGTCATCCCGGACGTCCAGCGTTCCCCCGTCCGTTCCCAGCGCCACGGTGTTGATGGTCACCCGCAGGGCCTTGGCGCGGCGGGCGACCTCCAGCGGGTCGCGAACCCCCGTCATCTGCTTGCCGTCGGAGAGCAGCAGGATGGCGGCCGGTCGCTCGGGCTCGCGCGGGGCGGGCGCCGCCGGCTCTCCCGCGTCCTCCGTGATGCCGGCGCCGCGGGCCCCCGGCCGCACCGTGCGCAGCGAGAGGTCCAATGCGTCGCCGATCGCCGTGCCGCCGTTGGCGGTCAGGGACTGGATGCCGTCGAGCACGAGCTCGCGGTCGGACGACGGCGGTGCGATCACCTGGGCCGTCGAGGAGAAGGTCACGAGGCCGACCCGGAACTTCTGGGGGACCTTGGCGATGAACGCGTCGGCCGCGTCCTGGGCGGCCGCCAGCCGGTTGGGCTTGACGTCGGTCGCCTGCATCGAGCCCGAAACGTCGGTGGTGAGCATGACGGACGCCTGCTCACGGGGGACCTCCACGGTGCGCTGGGGCCGCGCCAGCGCGACGACCAGCGCGGTGAGCGCGAGCAGGTACAGGATCGGCGGGACGTGGCGCCGCCAGGCCGGGGCCTTCTGGACGACGTTGGCCAGCAGGTCGAGGTTCGTGAAGCGCACAGCGAACTTCGCGCGCCGCCGCTGGGCGGCCAGGTAGAGCAGCCACGCGACCGGGACCAGGATCAGCGCGAGGAGGACGAGCGGCTCGCGAAAGCTCACGCCCGCCCTCGGGGCCGGTTGAGGAATCTGGCGAGGTCGCGGAGCCAGTCGCCCTTCGTCGAGAGCACGACGTGGTCGGCGCCCGCCTTCTGAAGCTCCGTGGAAAGCGTGGCCCGCTCGTCGGCCGCCTCCCGGGCGAAGCGCTCGCGTACGACCCGCCGGTTGGTGTCGACCCGCAGCTGGCGCCCGGTCTCGGGATCGACGAGCCACAGCTCGCCCATGGCCGGGAGCTCCTGCTCGCGCGGGTCGCGGATCTCGACGGCGAGGATCTCGTGGCGGGCGCGCAGGCGCAGCAGTGGGTCGCGCCAGTCACGCGGGCCGCGGAAGTCCGAGACCACGACCATGACCCCGCGCTGCCGGGCGATGGCGCCGGCCCGGGAGAGCGCCTCGCCGAGCGAGGTCGTGCCCGCGCCGTCGGGCGCGGGGTCCTCGCGGACCGCCGCCAGCAGCCCGAGAAGGCCTGGTCGCCCCTGGCGGGGCGGAAGCATCCGGGGCTCGGGACCACCGAAGGTCAGGACTCCCAGCCGGTTGCCGCGGCGGGTGAGGAGGTGGCCCAGCGCGATGGCCACCCCTTCGGAGACGTCGACCTTTCGCCGGTCCGCGGTCCCGAAGGACATGGAGGGCGAGGAGTCGAGCAGAACCCAGCTGGTCAGCGCGCGCTCGGGAACGTGAACGCGCACGTGGGGCTCGCGCACGCGCGCGGTCACGTTCCAGTCGATGTGGCGCACGTCGTCGCCCGAGACATACGGACGGATCTGCGCGAGCTCGGTGCCCGCACCGAATCCGGCCGCCCGGTGCTCGCCTGGCAGGAGGCCCTGCGCCCGGCGCCGCACCTTGACTTCCAGCGCGCGCAGCAGGGCCGCCGGCGTAGGTCCGGGGCCGGGCTTGTCCGGTGTGCGCTCGATGTGGAGCGCGGAGACCGAGCTCACCCTCTGCTCCCTCCGCGGCCGGGGAGGTGCGGCGCCGGCGCCGCGCCGACGGAGCGCTCGACCAGGCTCACGCCGTGGCTGCCCCGCGCGCGAGGTCGAGGCGGGGCATCGGGACCGTCGCGAGGATGCGCTCGACGATCTGGTCAGAGGTGACCTCCTCGGCCAGCGCCTGATAGGTGGGGACCACCCGGTGGCGCAGGACGTCGGGGGCCAGAGCGCGGACGTCCTGGGGCAGCGCGTAGCCGCGGCCGCGCAGCAGCGCCAGGGCGCGCGCCGCCAGCACGAGGTTGATCGACCCGCGCGGGCTCGCGCCGAACTCGATGTAGGGCGCGATCTCGCCGACGCCGGCCCGCTCGGGCTCGCGCGTCGCGGCGACCAGATGCACCGCGTACTCCGCGACCTCGCGGTCGATGTAGATGTCGCGCGCCGCGCGCTGGTAGGTCGCGAGCTCCTCGATGCCCATCACCGTCTCGGCGGTGGGCATCTCGCCGAGCAGGCGGCCGACGACCGCGGCCTCCTCGGCGAAGCTCGGATAGTCGACGAGCACCTTGAGCATGAAGCGGTCGACCTGGGCCTCGGGCAGCGGATAGGTGCCCTCCGACTCGATCGGGTTCTGGGTGGCCAGGACGAGGAAGGGCCGCGGGACGGCGAAGGTCTCGCCTCCGATCGTCACCTGGCGCTCCTGCATGACCTCGAGCAGCGCGGACTGCACCTTGGCCGGAGCACGGTTGATCTCGTCGGCCAGCAGGAAGTTGCAGAACACCGGCCCGAGCTCGGTGTCGAAGCTGCCGCTGTCGGGGCGGTAGATGCGGGTCCCGATCAGGTCGGCGGGCACGAGGTCGGGCGTGAACTGGATGCGCTTGAAGGTGCCGCCCAGCGCGTCGGCGACCGTCTTTACGGTGAGCGTCTTGGCCAGGCCGGGCACCCCTTCGAGTAGCACGTGCCCGCCCGCCAGCAGCGCGACGAAGACGCGCTCGAGCATTCCCTCCTGCCCGACGATCACGCGCTTGATCTCGAACAGGGCGCTCTCCAGGCCTTTCCTGGCGTCGCGCACGGGACGCAGCCGCGTCGTCTCGTCCGTCATCTGGTCCTCTCGTCGAAGGGCACGGGGCGTCGCGGAGTTGTATGCCCGCACCGTCAATAGTGCCTAAAGCGTCAACGGGGCAGCGTTGCCGCGGCCGGCCGGCGAAGGCTCGAACATGCGTCGAGGAGACCCCCGAAACGCTCATGCAACTCCGGATAGGGGGTCAAGGAGCGTTGCCGGCCGGCCGATTACAGGGCAGATGCGGTTGGTATGGGCAACTTTGGCGCGAGCCTCGGTGGTTGTGCTCCTCGCGACGACCGCCGTCGCGACGGCGGTCCTCTGGGGACACGCGCGGGAGCACGAGCAGCGCCAGCGTGAGGATCGGGCGACCCGTGCCGCGACCGCGCTGCGGATGAGCATCGCCCGAACCGAGGAGGGGCTCGGCGCGCTGCGCGCGGTGGCGGGGCCGGGCGGCATGCCGACCCGCGCCGCCTTCCGTCGCGCCGGGAGGGTCCTGCTGCGCCAACCGACTCTCGAGGCGCTCACGTGGACGGCGTACGTCCCCGACGCCGAGCGGCGGGCCTACGAGCGCCGCCTGCGCCGCCCGATCCTCGAGGCTCTCCCCGGCCGCACGACCCCGCGACGGGCCGGCCGGCGGCGGGCCTACTTCCCGGTGACGCTGATCGCCGCGAAGTCCTCGGCGACGGCTCTCGGCTTCGACGGCGCATCGGAGCCGCGGCGGGCGGCGGCGATTCGCGGCGCCCTCGAGACCGGCACCGTGCGGGCGACCGCGCCGCTCGCGCTCGTGGGCGGGCGACCGCGCCGGGGGTTCCTTCTCTACGAGCCGATCCTGACCGAGGACGGGCCCGGCCGTTTCGCACCCCAGGGCGTGGTCGCGGGAATCTACGACGCGCGCAGGCTCGTCGCCTCGCTGCTGGCGCAGCTTCCCTCGGGCACCAGGGTGCGGATCACCGACGCGGGTCGGCGGGTTGGCGGCCTGCGCGAGGACCCGCCCAACGCAGCCCGGCGGTTCGTGGAGGTCGCGGGCCGGCGGTGGACCGTGACCGCCGGCGGCCCCGCCGGCGGCGTCTCGCTCCTGCCCTGGCTCGTGGCGCTCGGGGGCTTGGGGACCGCCGTGCTGGTCACCCTGGTGCTGCACGGCGCGCTGCGGCGCGAGCGCGCTGCGCTCGCCAAGGTCCGCGAGAAGATCATCGAGCGCGACCGGGCGGAGGAGCGCTTGCGCGACGCCTTCGCGACCTCGCCGATCGGGATGGCGATGCTCGATCTCCAGGGGCGCTTCGTGAAGGTGAATCGCGCCTTCGGTCAAATCACGGGCTATCACTCCCGGGCCTTGCTCGAAACGGCCGTGTTGGGCATCACCCATCCCGATGACGTCGCCGCCCAGCGCGACGCCGTCGCGGCCATGCTGGGAGGGAAGACGAGCGCGGTCTCCTCGGAGATGCGCTACCTCCACGCCGGCGGCCGCTCCGTGTGGGTCTCGATCAACACCAGCCTCGTGCGCGACGCCCGGGGCGAGCCCGTAGAGCTCCTCCAGCAGATCCAGGACATCACGGAGCGCAGGCGCTTCGAGCACAAGCTCCAGCACATGGCCGATCACGACTCGCTCACGGGGCTGCTCAACCGGCGCCGGTTCGAGGAGGAGCTCGACAGGCACCTCGCCGGCGCCGGCCGCTTCGGTCCACGCGGCGCGATCCTCATGCTCGACCTCGACAACTTCAAGGACGTCAACGACAGCCTCGGCCATCCCGCCGGGGACGAGCTGATCGCCACGGTGGCCGGTCGCCTGCGCGGCGTGCTGCGGGAGACCGACGTCGTCGCCCGCCTCGGCGGCGACGAGTTCGCAGTACTGCTTCCCGGCGCGAGGGCCGCCGAGGCCGAGAAGGTCGCGGGCAAGCTCCTCGACGACCTGCGAGGCGCGACCGTCGAGCTGAGCGGCCAGCGCCGCCGAGTGAGCGCGAGCTTGGGCATTGCGCTGATCCGCGGAACCGGGGAGAGCGCGGACGAGCTGATGGTCAACGCCGACATGGCGCTCTACGACGCGAAGGGCGCCGGGCGCGACAGGGTGACCGCGTTCGCCTACGAGGGCCAGCGGCGAGCGCGCATGGAGGCGCGGGCGAGCGGGGTCGAGCGGCTCGAGCACGCGCTCGAGCACGACGGGTTCGCGCTCTACGCCCAGCCGATCGTCGACCTTCGCACCGGCGCCGCGGTTCACCACGAGCTCCTGCTCCGCATGCGCGCGGAGGACGGGGACCTCATCCAGCCGAGCTCATCGAGGACCGCGCGCGGGAGACCGAGATAGACCCGGCGTGCTCGGAGTCGAGGTCCTCGCTTAGAGGATGACCGGTACGGCGCCGCCGTCGACCGACCAGGCGGCGCCGGTGACGTTGGAGGCGGCCTGCGAGCACAGGAAGACGACCACGCGGGCGATCTCCTCCTCCTCGGCCAGCCGTCCCAGGGGGATCTTGGCCGCCTGGGCCTCGAGCGCCTCCTCTCGCGAGATGCCCTTCGCCTGCGCCGCCTGGTCGGCCAGACCGCCCTCGTCGGTCCACAGCCCGGTCGCCACCGCGCCCGGGGTCACGGCGTTGACGAGCACTCCCATCTCGGCGTAGGCGTCGGCGAATGAGCGTGAGAGCGCGAGCTGGGCGGCCTTGGTCACCGAGTAGGCGACGTTGGTCAGCGACGGGCGCTTGCCCGACGACGACGAGACGTTGACGATGCGGCCCCAGCCGCCCTGCGCCATCGCCGGTGCGGCGGCGTGCATGAGCCGCAGCGGCCCGAGCACGTTGAGCTCCCACTGGCTCTGCCAGTCCTCGTCGGTGAGCTCGTCGAGTGCGATGGCGGCGCTCGTTCCGGCGTTGGCCACCGCGATCTGCACCGAGCCGAACGCCTCGCGGCAGGCGCCCACCAGGCGCTCGCCCGCGTCCGGGGCGGTGACGTCGAGCGCGAGGCACTCGGCGATCTCGCCTCCAGCGGTGCCGTGATGGTCCGTGCCCGCCTCTCGGCATTCCCCGACCGCCTCGCTCAGGCGCTCCTCGTCGCGCGCGGCGAGCAGCACGCGGGCGCCCTCCGCGCACAGCAGCCGCGCCGTGGCCAGCCCGATGCCGCGGCTGGCGCCGGTGACGATCGCTACACGGCCGGCCACTCCGAGGTCCATGCACGGCATGATGCCCGGTCATGCGATCACACACCGTCTATAAGACCTTCGACACCAAAGAGCGCCGCGAGTTCGTGCGGATCACCGAGGACGTGCAGGCAGCCGTCGACGAGGCCGGCGTGCAGGAGGGAATGGTGCTCGTCTCCGCCATGCACATCACCGCCGCGGTATGGGTGAACGACGACGAGCCCGGGCTCCAGGAGGACGTGCTCGAGTGGCTCGACAAAGTCGCGCCGCCATCGTGGAAGGAGCCCGCCAACGACGTCGCGCGCGAGCTCTCGCCCGATCCCGGCGACTACCGACACCACGCCGGAGGAGAGGACAACGGGGATGCCCACCTCAAGAACCTCCTCGTCCACCATCAAGTCGTCCTCCCCGTCACCGAGGGCAGCCTCGACCTCGGGCCCTGGCAGGCCGTCTTCTACTGCGAGTTCGACGGCGGGCGCGAGAAGCGGCTGGTGATCAAGGTCCTGGGCGAGTGACGGGGTTTCGGGGCCGCCGCCGACGGCTCTACGGGCACGGCATTCTGCAACGCTGAAGGAGACGTCTCTACACCGAGGGGGAAACGGCATGCCCACGCAAGAGAAGAGCCTCGAGGATCGGCTGGAGGAGCTGCTCGAGCAGGAGCGCTTTCCTCCGCCGGAGGATTTCGCCCGCGAGGCCCTGCTGGCCGATCCCGCCATCTACGAGGAGGCGGCCCGCGACCCGGAGGCGTGGTGGGCGCAGCAGGCTCGGGCGCTGCACTGGTTCGAGGAGTTCGACGAGGTCCTCGACTGGTCTGAGCCGCCGTTCGCGAAGTGGTTCGTCGGCGGCAAGCTCAACGTCTCCTACAACTGCCTCGACCGCCACGTCGAGGCCGGCGACGGCGACCGTGTCGCCTTCCACTGGCGTGGCGAGGAGGGCGAAGAGGAGGACGTCACCTACGCAGACCTCCTGCGCGACGTCCAGCGCCTGGCCAACGCGCTGCGCGACAGCGGAATCGCCCAAGGCGACGTCGTCGGCATCTACCTGCCGATGATTCCCGAGGTCGTCGTCGCGATGCTGGCCTGCGCGCGGATCGGGGCGCCGCACAATGTCGTCTTCGGCGGCTTCTCGGCCCAGTCGGTGAAGGAGCGCATGGAGTTCTCCGAGGCCAAGGCGCTCATCACGGTGGACGGGGCCCGGCGCAAGGGAAAGACCGCCGCCGTCAAGCAGCAGGTCGACGAGACGATGGGCGATCTCCCCTCCCTCGAGCGGATCTTCGTCGTCAAGCGCACCGGGACCGAGTGCGAGATGACCGAGGGGCGCGACCTCTGGTACCACGAGGCGCTCGAGTCCGCCGATGCCGAATGCCCGGCCGAGCCACTCGATTCAGAGCACCCGCTCTACATCCTCTACACCTCAGGCTCGACGGCCAAGCCCAAGGGCATCCTCCACACGACGGGCGGCTACCTCACCGGCGTCGCCTGGACCCACAAGCACGTCTTCGACCTCAAGGACGATGACGTCTTCTGGTGCTCGGCCGACGTCGGCTGGGTCACCGGCCACTCCTACATCGTCTACGGGCCGATGGCCAACGGGGCGACGAGCGTCATGTACGAGGGGGGCCCCGACTACCCGGACAAGGACATCTGGTGGGAGCTCGTCGAGCGCTACAAGGTGACCAAGTTCTACACCGCGCCCACCGCCATCCGTGCGTGCATGAAGTGGGGAGCCGAATACCCCGGCAAGCACGACCTCTCCTCCCTGAAGCTGCTCGGCACCGTGGGCGAGCCGATCAACCCCAAGGCGTGGCTCTGGTACCACGTGGTCATCGGCGGCGAGCGCTGCCCGATCGTCGACACCTGGTGGCAGACGGAGACCGGCCACATCCTCGTCTCCCCCCTGCCGGGCATCACCGAGACCAAGCCGGGCTCGGCAACGCAAACGCTGCCGGGCATCGACGCCGCGGTGGTCTCCGAGAAGGAGGGCGAGGAGGTCGATGCCCAACCGGCTTCGCCGGCGGGCACAGGGGGCGGTCAGGGGCTGCTCGTCCTGCGAAAGCCCTGGCCCGGGATGCTGCGCACGCTCTACCGTGAGGAGGACCGCTACAAGGAGACCTACTGGTCGAAGTTCGGCTCTGAGACCTACGTCGTCGGCGACGCCGCCCGCAAGGACTCCGACGGCTACTTCTGGATCATCGGGCGCATCGACGACGTGCTCAACGTCTCTGGCCACCGCATGTCCACGGCCGAGATCGAGTCCGCCATCGTCTCGCACCCCCGGGTGGCCGAGGCGGCGGTCATCGGGCAGTCAGACGAGGACACGGGCCAGGCCGTCACGGCGTTCGTCACCCTGGAGGGCGAGGAGAACGAAGGCTCAGACGACCTGGTCTCAGACCTCCGCGAGCACGTCGCGCGCAAGATCGGCAAGCTCGCACGGCCCAAGCACGTCATCTGGTCGGCCGACCTGCCCAAGACCCGCTCGGGCAAGATCATGCGCCGCCTCCTGCGCGACATCGCCGAAGGCCGCGAGCTTGGCGACGTCACCACGCTGCGCGATCCGGGCGTGATGCAGGACCTCGTCGCGAAGGTGGGAGGCGACGACGAACAATAGCCGGGACGCGCGGCGCTTCGCCTCCATCCGGCCAATTCACGCCGGCGGT
Source organism: Solirubrobacterales bacterium (assembly GCA_038199375.1). Lineage (GTDB taxonomy): Bacteria > Actinomycetota > Thermoleophilia > Solirubrobacterales > Solirubrobacteraceae > JBBPZA01. The sequence continues at coordinate 60,796 of JBBPZA010000040.1, forward strand.
GCTTCTCGCTCGGGAAGTTCGCCTACGGATTCGCGTGATCTAGCACGCTCGCTTCTCCCGCGGAAGGCGGGGACGCCCTCGGCGACCTCGAGGAGTGATGGATGTCGTCCGACGCAGGAGCCGAGGCTCGCTGGCCGCCGTTATCGCTTCGCGCCGTGAGCGATACGGCGCGCTGCGCTCGACGGCGCGACTGCTTTGTGGCCGAAGCGGTCGCGTCGGCGACAGTGTCGCTCGCATGGGTTTGCGGCACTCGACTTCCCGATGACTACGAGTTTCCAGTTGCGCAGCGCAAGGCGGTCTGTGCCGTTCGCGCGCGCCATCATGGCTTGACAGG
>JBBPZA010000041.1:0-17532 GCA_038199375.1 Solirubrobacterales bacterium
CCCGCGCATCGTCCCCATCGCTCAGAAGGAGTGCGCAGCGTGTCTATACCAAGGTCCATCCGACGCACCTCGGCTGTCGCCGTGGCAGCCTCGGCGCTCGTCGCCGCTCCGGCTGCGGCGCTCAACTTCATCGACTTCGGCATGGAACGCGAGAGCGCGCTCCAAGGCCAGGCCGACGACCTCTTCGGTGGCGTCGGCGAGCCCCTGTCCGCGTCGGCTGCGACTGTCCCCAACGCCGCTGGAGCTGCGTCCCTCGAGCTGGCCGGCGGTCTCGAGGTCTCCGAAGTTCTGAGCGGCGATACGAGCGGCGGTCAGGAGGGAAAGCTCGCCCAGAACGCCGACATGATCGCCTTCTATCCTACCGACTGGCGGCCGCGGTGGGCAATCGTCTGCGTCGAGAACAACACGGGCAACCCCGGAGTGCAGCGGGTCCGTCTGCGTGGCCGCAACCGCGGCGAGGTCGAGACGATCCTCTCGGGGACACGCTCGTGTGACGGCATCCGCCGAACTCCTTGGAACACGATCATCGCCACGGAGGAGCGCGAGGACGGCTGGGCCCTGGAGATCTACGACCCCCTCGAGACGACCGGTGTGACGTTCGACCGCGCCACGGGCGTACTGACCGGCAAGGACGCCGGCAACGTGAAGACGCGACCCGCGCTCGGGCGCTTCGCGTGGGAGGGCCTGCAGGTCTTCGAGGACGGCACGGTCATCGCCGGCGACGAGCTGGGCCCGAAGAACCGAGCCAACGGCGGGGCCCTGTTCAAGTTCGTCTCAGAACGCAAGCCGAGCGGGCCGGCATCGACCGGCTTCCTCTCGAACCCCGCGAACCACGCCTCGTCGCCATTCGCGCAGGGCAAGCTCTACGCCCTCGAGGTCGGCGACGGCGAGAACCGGGGCCAGGGCAACGAGCGGGGCAAGGGCCGGTGGATCGGCCCCATCGATCCCGCCAAGGCTCGCGCCGAGGGCCAGGCGAAGGGCACGGGCTTCTACCGGCCCGAGGATCTGCACGCCGATCCCATCGCGCTCTCCAAGGGCGACGTCCGCGTTTGCTGGACCAATACGGGCAACGTCGGCATCGCCAACTACGGCGAGGTCCTCTGCCTCGACGACCGCCCCGACGCCGCGGCTGCCAACACCGGAATGACGCCGGAAGTCCAGCGGTTCCTCGAAGGCAACCCGTACATGAACCAGCCCGACAACCTGGCCTTCCAGCCGGAGACCGGAATCCTCTACGTGATCGAGGACAGCCCGACGGTCAACGGCGAGGACAAGCCGGGCGACATCTGGGCGTGCCTACGCGACGGAGCCGACCGGGATCTACAGAGCGACGGCTGCAGCCTGGTCGCGTCGGTCAGGACCCAGGGCTCAGAGCCCACGGGCTTCACCTTCGACGCCAGCGGCAGGCGCGCATACCTGAACATCCAGCACTCGCCGGACGATCCCACGACGCCGAGCCTCGACGAGAGCACCTTCGACGAGATGCTCGTCATCGACGGATTCCGGCCCAGGAGAGCAACGGCGACGCGATAGCGCTCCGGGGCGGAAACCCAAGGACAAGGCGCCGGTCAGGCTCTCCTGGCCGGCGCCGACTTGTCGAAAGGCAACAGGCCCGAGAGGCCGCGCTGCTCGGAGTCGACGATCACCGCCTCGCGCAGGACCTTGAGGTGGTGGGAAAGGGGACAACCAAACTCTTGGCGCGGTGCTTGGATGTAGGTCGAGGCGGAAATCACGCGTCTCGCCAACGGGAGGTCCACATGCCACGCCCCTATACGCAGATAAATCTGATCGACGTCGAGGATGCGGCCCCCGAGAACGGCTGGAGAGCACTGGGAAGCGCGGGTCGCCCGTTCGGCGCTTGCCGCCGAAGAGACGGGAGTGACCCACTTCCGTCTCCGCCCCGGCAACCGCAGTCCGTTCGCTCACCGCCATAAGCGCGCTGAGGAGGTGTACGTGATCCTCAGCGGGAATGGGAAGGTCAAGCTCGACGACGAGATTGCCGCCGTCGGGCCGCTCGACGCCATCCGCGTCGCGCCCGAAGTCAGTCGCGCGTTCGAGGCGGGGGAGGACGGCCTCGAGTTTCTCGCCTTCGGGCCGCATCACGCCGGCGATGGCGAGCCGGTCAACGACCCCTGGGTCGAATGAGAGCACTCTACGATCGAAATGATTCCGCGGAAGCGCAAAGCGTCTCGAAGTGAGCTGATTGGTGGTCTTCGAGGCTGAGACGCACTCAGTCGTTGAGCATCCAGGCGATAAAGGGGGCCGGCGCCGCCCACACATCGCCGCTGATGTCCAACAGGCCCCGGGTGGCCAGCACCCCGGCGCCGAAGGCCGCTCGAACGGTCAGCGCCTCCCGCTTCCAGCCCGAGTCGACGTACTTGCCCTCGAAGCCCAGCTTCCCGAAGCGCGGACCGCAGAAGTCGACCTCCTTGGTGGCGGTCTTTTGGTACATGAGGTTGCGGAAATGCGCATTGCGTGCCGGGCTGCTCGCGCTCCATGGTTCAGAACGAGGGTTTCGAAGATGCCCACGATTGTCAGAAGCACGCCGCCGAACCCGCCCGTCACCAGGCCGGAGACTCCGGTGGAGAGGACCTGCAGGGTCCCCAGCGTCGCCAGGAGCCCCAACCCGCGCAGGCGGGAGAACAGGAAGTTGGGGCGGTCACGATGCGGGATCGCGTGAACGTGGTTGAAGGCGGTCGGGGCGGCGAGCGTCACCCCGAGGCCGGGAAGCAGCGACCCGACAAGGCCAATGACCAACGCGAGCACGCTGCGGTTCAGCGATCCGCTGCCGCCCTGATCCCCGATGATCGGGATCTGCTTCACCGCCGAGTCCACGATGGCCCGCTGGGCATCGGGATTGTCCTCGAGCACGAAGCCCAGGATCGTCACGAACACCAGCAGCAGTGGAAACAGGGAGAAGAAGCTGTAGTAGGCGATCAGCGCCGACAGGTTGCCCGCCTGGTCGTCGCCGAACTTCTTGACGACAGCAACCGGTAAGGCGAGGACACGACGGTGAAGCGCAGGGTCGCGCCCGGCACCGGCTCTCCCCCCTCGACGGCGGCGGGACTCGGATCACCCACCGCGTGGAGATCGACGGGCCGGCGGCAGACGACATGGGGCCCCAGGTGGGTCCACAGATCACGGCGGGCATCCCGAGAACTATGGAGTCGCTCGCCCACCACGCCTTCGGGAGTCGGAGCGAGAGCGAGAGCAAGAGTGGGAGTGGGAGTGGGAGTGGGAGCCAAGCGTGAGCGAAGCGGGCGGGCGCTCGGCGTGGGACAGCCCGGGCTTCCTGCTCTGGCACGCCACCCTGCGATGGCAGCGGGCGGTCGCGGCGGCGCTGCGGCCGCTCGGGCTCACCCACGTCCAGTTCGTCCTGCTCGCCGGAGGTTGGTGGCTTTCCCAAGGAGATCGGTGGCCGAGTCAGCGAGAGCTGGCCGATCATGCCGGGACCGACCGGATGATGACCTCGCAGGTCGTCCGCACGCTCGAGCGCCAGCGCGAACGTGAGGGTCGGGCGCCCCCTAAGGTGATCGGAGACCGATCCCGCGATCACCAGCGCCGCGAGCAGCCCCAGCGCGTAGACGGCGAAGACGCTGGTCAGCGTGATCTCCGAGAAGCCCCACTCCGCCTGGTAGACGATGTAGAGCGGAGAGGGCGCGCTCGAGGCGAAGAGCAGAAGGCCGAGGGTGACCGCGAGCCCCCAGAAAGAGATGAGGCGACCGAGCTTGGCCCCCGATGCGGGGCGGCGGGCGCGAATGGTGGCTGATCGCAGCACTCGATTCCGCCTTTGTGCCTGTGGAACGATCGGCGCAGGCAGAACGTGAGTCTGAAGGTACGACGTCGACCGCCACCCATCACTTCCGCGTTCTGCGCGAGGCGGGCGTCATCCAGCGGCGCCAGGAGGAGACCGCGCGGCTCAGCTCCCTCCGGCTCGAGGATCTCGACGAACGCTTCCCCGGCCTCCTCGACGCGATCCTGGAGTCGGCGCCCGCTCATGAGCGACCACGGGCTCCGCGCGGTGCGCTGACGACCGCGCGCAGCAGGACGGCTCCGAGCAGCTGAACACGGCGGCAGCAGCCCGGGTGCTGCCGCCTATCCGACGGTACGGGAGAGGCGGCCGCGAGCGTCGATGCCCCAGGAGACGATCCGCTCGGGATGGATGCGAATCAGCGCGCGCGGCGTCTCGATCGCGTCGGCGCGACCACGGATCTCGATTCCGCGCGGCCGCCATGGATCAGTGCTCGCGAGATCGTCGACCACGATCGCCGCGCGCCCGCCCCGCTGGACGTCGCGGAACTTCTTCGTCTGCGCAAGTCGTGGCCGCCGATCTCGATCGCGTCGAGCTCCGCGTTCAACGACCAGCCGACCGGGACGACGTGAGGCGTCCCGTCCGCGCCGACCGTCGCTATACGGGCGAGGCGTCGCCCGCCGGTGAGATAGCTCAGCTCGTCTTCGCTGAACGCACTCACGATCAAGCACCCCTCCCGGGAGGAAGTCGGCGGCGCAAGTGCGACACGGCCTCCCGGCGCAGGTTGCCGGTAGCCCCGGTGACCATGGTCACGCTCCGACCCCGCCTGGCAGGCCGTAGCGCGCGACTATACGGTCGTAGTTGAGCCGCAGCAGCGCGATCACCTCCCCGACGTCGGCCTCGTCCTCGATCCTGCGAGCCGCTGGTCCTGGCTTGCCGGGGAACACCGGGTGGTCGACGACCCGGCCCTCCTCCTTCAGCGCCAGCCCGACTTGCTTCGGGAAGGAGAAGTGGGCCGCGTGGTCGCCGTGCAGGTGACCGATCTGGTGGCCGCCGACGTCGAAGCCGAACTCGCCGCGCCGGCCCGGGCCCGCCTCGACTCCCGGCCAGGACGTGACCTCCTCGGTGATCTGCTCGCTGGCTGTCTGTGCCTCGGTCATCTTGCCTCCTCGCAAGTAGCGCTTCGGACCCAGGCTACAAGTTCAAGTAAACTTGAAGTCAAGGGCGAACGGTGGTCTTCTTCCGGCCCGCGCCACTGGATCGAAGACCGCCCGGCTGGGCGGCCGACCTGACGGCCTCGCCGTTCCCGTGCTGCCGCTGGGGCCGTCGCTCGTCCCGATCAATACGACAGGTCGCGTGCCCGAAGCGTCGTCGGCTCCAAGACGACGAGTCGCGTCGTGGGGTCGTTGAAGACGTCGTCCTGAAAGCGACCCCAGTGGCGCTCGTCGGGCCCCAGGTAGCGGCTCCCCCAGCGGCGCGCCCGGTTCGCGTCGAAGAGCTGCAGCACGGCCGATCCCCGGGCTGTGACCTGCCGCACCTCCCCGGTCTGCAGGTCACAGGTGTCAACGACGAGGGCAACCCGTGGATCGCGGTCGAGGAGCTGCCCGAGCTTTGACCATCCGCCGGTCAGCCACCAGAAGGCGTGCTCCTCCCACAGGTACCAGAGCGGCCGCACGGTGGGCCCTGTCCGACCGGCCGTCGCCACCCGTGCCACGAGCGGCTGACCGAGGAACCGGTCGAGGTCAAAGCCATCCTCTACACGCCACTTGCCGAGACCAGGCGAGTCCGCCGCGGCGGAGCGTGCACGCGCATCGTCGTAGCGTCGCTCGATCACACCGCGCATGAGGCGACGGGCGCGCTGGAAGACGTGATGGTCACGGTGCAGCTGGAAGGAGCTGCTGGCGGCGGAGGCGAGGGCGTTGAGCTGGAAGGCCACGTCGGCCGGTTGGACGTCGTCTGCGAGCTCGCCTTGGCTGCGCGCGATCGCCGCCTCGCGTTCGAGGAGGTCGAGCCAGCGGCGCATCGCCGCCGCGATCACGTCGCGCACCGGGCCAGGGCGGGCGTCGAACTCGACGGTGGCGGTAGTCATCAGGCAGCCGCCGGGGAGGATCTCGCGCTCGAAGAAGTTCAACCAGGCGTCGCAGAGCGCGAGCAGTCGCCGACGGCCCGGGGGCTCGTGCTCGGCGGCGTGCCAGACCTCAGCGGCGAACAGCTCGAGGCCGGCGTGCAGGGTGGCGAGCTGCAGTTGCTGCTTGTCGCCGAAGTGACCGATCAGCCCGCTCTTGCTCATCTCGAGCTCGCCGGCCAGCCGGCCGATGCTTGCGCCCTCGAAGCCGCTGACCGAGGCCTCGGCGACGGCCGCGTTGAGGATCGCGCTGCGGCTGGCGGCGACCTGGGCGCTGGAGCGGCGTGGCATCGCCGCCCAGTCTACTTTGCGAACGATCGTTCTGTATAACTTGAGGTTCACAGAAAGGAGGCGGGCGATGCGGGCGAGGTGGCTGGGTTGGGCTGGGGTGGAACTGGAGACAGCGGGCGCGACGCTGGTAATCGACCCATTTGGGCGATCCGCGGGCCGTCTTCGCGCCTCTCGGTGAGCGCGCGCAGGGCGCCGAGCTTCCCGGCGTGGTTCAGCCTTTCTCCAAGCGCTCGGCGGTTGCCGGTCTGCTTACGCACCTGCACCGCGACCACGCCGACGCCGACGCCCTTCGCGAGGCACTGGCCCCTGACGCGCCCGTGCTGGGCCCTCCGCGGGCGGGCGGCGGGGAGCGCGAGAACCTGGGCCTCGCCCAAGCCACCGAGGAGCTATCCGGCGCAGGGCTTGCCCTCGAAGAGATGGAGCCGTGGACCAGTAGGGACCTCGGCCCGTTCCGTATCGTCGCCCTGCCGGCGGTCGACGGCTCGGGCGAACCGCAGGTCTCCTGGCTCGTAGAAGCGCCACGGCCCGTTCGACGCAGTCTTCGCCCCCATCAACGGCGCCGTGATCAACTTCGGCCACCGCCAGCCCGCCAGCCCGCTGCCCGCCGTCATGGACCCCGAGCAGGCCGCGATCGCCGGCGACGCCCTCAGTACCCGATCGATGGTTCCCATCCACTACGCCGGGTACGAGCTCGAGCCCTACTACCGGCCCGTCCGCGACGCCCTCCAGCGCTTCCAGGCAGCCGCCGCCGGCCGCACCTACACACCACGCCCCCTCGCCGCCGGAGAAGCATTCGACATGACCGGCGAGGGAGACCCGTGAACGATGGTGGCGAAGCCCTGAGGTTCAACGCTCGGATTCGCGAAGCGCGGCGAAGGGACCCGGCCCGTCAACTGCTCGCGTCGCCAACGCGCTGCGAAGTGACGTGCGCTACTTCACGACGCGGTCGCCGAAGACGCTCTGGATCGCGCTGAGCTCGCCCTCCACAGCACGCTCCCTCACCCATCCCGATGGTCCCCCCGCGTTCACGTGCTCCGTCGCCTGCTCGCCCGGCGCCGAACCGCCGAGTCGACTACCCAACCCGCTCGAGGCGTCCCCGTTATGGGGAGCCAGCGAGCCGCGTGAGCGCCTGGGCGAGTTCCTGCTGGCCCCGCTTAAGCTCGGCGAGCTCGTCGAGCGTGGACTGAAGCAGCCGCATGAGCTGGCGATTGGTCGGCGCGTCGGTCTGGGTTTGGATGGGCATCGTCGTCTCCTCTTCGGGTCCGGGTGCTCTGGCGGGTTGGTCGGCGGGTAGGACGTAGTCAGCCAGCTCCATGAGCCGGCGATAGGGGATGTCGAGAACCTCGCTCAGCCGCTGGAGCACCCGCGGGGAAGGGTTCTCGACCCGACCGGCCTCGAGCTTGTGCAGATAGCCCTGGGAGATCCTCGCGGCCCGGCTTGCCGCCTCCAGCGTGAGTCTTCGCGTCGAGCGCGCCTCGCGCAGTGCTTCTCCGAGCTCGACTCGCATATTCACCACAGCATACGGTATCTTCGCTCTAGTGAAGCCGACGAGCCCGAGTTTCGAATCCCGGAGGTGGCGAGGCTGCGCGCTGTGTTCGTCGTACGTTGAAGCCGGGGGTCACCTACCAACAGTTCAAGGAGGCTTGGGTTCCCGAGCGTCTCGACGGCGACTACCCGGCGACGGCCCGCGTCGGACGCAACGTGGAAAACGACCGTCAGGTCATCACCATCATCGAGCTCGACGTCCCCGTGGCAGAGCTCAAGGCGGTGACCGCGTCATTGACGCGCCCTGATGCGCTCGAGCGGCTCGGTGAGATCGTCGAGACGACCGAGGTCGAAGCTGTCTATGAGGATGTGTTCGACGAGAGGTCCCTGCCGCAGTGAGAAGCGATTTCTCTTTGTACCAGGAAGTAGCCGACGCACATGGCCACCAGCACCAGCCACCGGGGCGACTGCCGCGCGGGGGTCGCCTCTCCGCCGCCGGCGTCAGGCGGGTCGGGCCGGGTGCGACGGGGGTGCGGTGATGCGGCGCTCGCGCTGGTCACTGCCGGGAGTGTGGGGACATTAGCTTCGGTGCGGGCCGAATCATCACGCCGCTACGGCGCCCCGCGGTGAGCGGCGACGCCGATCTCGATCCCCGCCGCGCTGCTGGGCGATCCGGGTCGCCCGGGTGCTCATGGCGTTGGCCGACGGGCGGGCGCTGGCGGCCAGCGTCCTGGCGGCCGAGGCCGGCGTGGCGCCGTCCACCACTTCCGAGCACCTGAGCAAGCTCTGCGACGCCGGGATGCTCTGCGTCGCCATGGCCGCCACCGCTACTACCGGATCGCCGGCCCCCAGGTCGTCCGTGCGGTCGAGGCGCCGCCTTCGGCCTGCACCTCGACGGGAATGATGGGCTTGTACCAGGCGGCTCCCTCCCGGGGCGGGAATGCGTTGGTCAGGGAGACACGACGACGTCGATGAGTCCCGAGACGCCCTGCGCGAGCCGGGCGTCTCGGGTCAGGAGCGTGGCTGCCAGTCCCTCGGCGAGCGCCACGTAAAGTGCGTCGTAGGTCGTGCAGACGTCGCGTAGCCCCCAGGCCCGGCGCAGCAGCGCCACATCGCGATGGCGACGGACACCGAGCTGGGCCAGCTCGACGCGACCCTGCTCAGCGGTCGCGAGGTCGACCTTGGAGCCGCGCAGCAGACCGCGGAGCGTCTGCGTCACCTCGACGTCGATGAGCTCAGGGGCATGAACGTCGCCGAGCACCCCGCCGCGCTCGGCCTCAGAGCTCTCACCGAGCAGGTAGGCGACCACGCTGGAAGCGTCGACGACCCACCTCACGCTCGGCGGCCCGCGTCGCGCGCCTTGAGGATGTCCTCCGTGCTGACGCCGGCGCCGCTGCGTGCGCGGATCCGCTCATCGAGCTCCTGTGGTGTCGGCGTGCGCGCGACTCGCGTGACCTCGTCGAGGACGTAGTCGCTGAGCGAGGTGCCCTGAGCCGCAGCGCGAGCCTTCAAGGTGCGATGCACGTCCTCGGGCACGTTACGGATCTGGATCAGCCCCATGCGATCAGGATGAACTCATCCTGATCGCATGTCAAGGGGGGCAGCGAGCGCCGAGGCGATACTCCACGCGGGAGGACTGGCAGCTTGCCCGCGCCGCACACCGCGGGAGCGCGATGCGCGACTCATCGAGCACTACCACTGGACCGGCGGACGGCAAGGATGACCGCGTGCCAACGAACAGTGGCGTCCTGCTCTACGCTTTTCCAATGAGCCCCGAGCAGCGTGCCGCTCAGGCGGCCGAGGAGGCCAAGCGCCTCGAGGAGGCCGGCGACGGCTGGGGGGCAAACGAGGCCTGGCGCCGCTACGAGCGGATCATGGCCGCCACGCGCTCACCCGCCGAGCTCGCCGAGCGTGCGCGGCGCCTTCGCCGGGTGGCGGCCAGCATCCGGCTGCTCGACGAACCCGCGACCTAGACGTGCTGGAGCCACTGGAGGAGGGTCAGATCCTGGCCCGCCTCAATCAGGCCCGCCTGCCCTACGTGGTGGTCGGTGGGTTCGCGGTCATCGTCCACGGCTACCTGCGTACCACCGAGGACCTCGACGTCCTCGTGCCGGCCACCAGAAGGTCGGCGCACAACTCGAGCGACTGCTTGGTGGCTGGCCTGCCACACGGGTGGACGGGTCTCCACTTCCCGCCGTCCTCTTCGACGGCGACCACCACATCCGCGCGCGAACGCCCGACGGGGTAGTCGACTTCATCCCCGAGGGGTTGCCGCCGCTTGACTTCGACGGCGTGCACTCCAGCGCACGGCCGGTCGAGATCGCCGGCGAGGCGGACCGCCGGCATCGTGGCCTCGGAGCCTGCCTCGCAATCGTCGTGCTCGGGCTCTATGTCATGTTCACCACGAAGTAGCACGGCCCCGGCCCGGGGCGGGCTCAAGGTCACCCGCGACGCGCCCCGGCCGCGGGCATTGCGGAGTCCGGCGGACGTGAGGATGTGTCAGCGCCGAGCGCGCAGCAGCTCCGCGATGCGAGCCTGGTCTTTCTCGCCGGCGTCGAAGGTGACGAGCTTCTGATCGGGGTCATCGGCGACCAGGAGGACGACGTGGGTCAGCTCGAGCTCGCCGAGGACCTGGTGGCGCAGGCGCTTGGTACCCGAGCTGAGGGGGGCGATGTCGTGGCGCGGCCACCAGGCGCGGACTTCGGCGCTGGCGGCGTGGAGGCGCTCGGTGAGCTCGCGAAAGGACCGGTCGTCGGGATGGCGGTCCGCGGCGGAGCGGTAGCGCGCGAGCAGCGCCGTCGCCTCCCGCTCCCACTCCACGAAGGTCGTGCGGGCAGCGGGGTCGGTGAACATGAACCACAGCATGTTGCGCTCCTCGAGCTCGAGCGCGGGCCAGTCGGTCCACAGCGCCCGGGCGGCGCGGTTGGCGGCGAGCACGTCGAAGCGCCGCCCGGTGACATAGGTGGGGCTGGGGTCGAGGCGGTCCACCAGCGCGGCGACGGCGGGCGCGAGCGCCTCTGCCGCTTCGGGCGGCGGCACGCCGTGGACGAGCTCGTGCAGGTGCGCGCGCTCCGCGGGCCCGAGGCGCAAAGCCGCGGCGAGCGCGTCGAGGACCTGCCGGGAGGGGCGCACGTCGCGGCCCTGCTCGAGGAAGGCGTAGTAGGTCGGGGAGATCGCCGCGAGCAGCGCGACCTCCTCGCGGCGGAGCCCGCGGGTGCGCCGACGCGTTCCGGTCGGCAGCCCGACGTCGACCGGCTGCAGACGCTCACGCCGGGAGCGCAGCAGGTCGCCCAGCGCGCGGGCGGCGGTGGCTTGGTCGGTCGTGGACATCCTGGTAGTTCTGATACCACTAACAGCGGATGTGGGTACCACGCTAGGGCTAGGCTACCTTCACCCTCATGAAAACGCGAACCTTGGGTCCTGAGGGCCTGACCACTTCTGCCATCGGCCTTGGCTGCATGGGCCTGTCCCAGGGATACGGCCCGGCGGATGACGCCGAGTCGGTCGCGACCCTGCGGCGGGCGCTCGACGTCGGCGTGACCTTCTGGGACACGGCGCAGAGCTACGGCGCCGGGCACAACGAAGACCTGCTCGGCCAAGCGCTCGACGATCGCCGTGAGAGCGTGGTGCTGGCCACGAAGCTCGGGATCGTCCGCGAGGCAGACGGCGTGCGAGTCGACGGGCGGCCCGAGCGCGTTCGCGGCTACCTCGAGGCCTCGCTGGAGCGTCTTGGCGTCGACCACGTCGACCTCTACTACCTGCACCGAGTCGACCCCGACGTGCCGATCGAGGAGACGATCGGCGCGATGTCCGAGCTGGTCGTCGAAGGCAAGGTCGGTCATCTCGGGGTCTCGGAGTGCAGCGCCGAGCAGCTCGAACGCGCCGCGGCCGTGCACGCGATAAGCGCGCTGCAGTGCGAGTGGTCGCTTTGGTGGCGCGACGTCGAGGACGACGTGCTGCCGACCGCGCGCCGCCTGCGCATCGGCGTGGTCGCCTACAGCCCTCTCGGACGAGGGTTTCTCACCGGCGACGTAGCCCCCGCCGCTTTCGGGCCGGAGGACTTTCGCCGCAACGACCCGCGGTTCGCCGGCGAGGCGCTGGAGCGCAACCGCCTCCTCGTCGAAGAGGTTCGCCGGTTGGCCGCCGAGCGCGGCGCGACCCCCGCACAGCTCGCCCTGGCGTGGCTGCTCGCCCAGGGCGACGACGTCGTCCCGATACCGGGGACGCGCCGCGCCGCGCGGCTGGAGGAGAACGCGGCTGCGGCGGACCTCACGCTCTCACCCGTCGACCTCGAGCGCCTCGAAGCGCTCGCGCCCCGTGGGGCGTGGCGCGGCGACCGGCAGTCCTTCGCCGCCCACCGCACCACCCGCTCGCCGGCGTGAGCGGCGCACTCCGGGGCCGGCCCGTTTCCTGCTGGTCGGGTTCAGCGTCGGCGGTCACCTCGCCTACTATGCCGCCACCCAACTGCCGTTGGCCGCGGTCGCGGTCTTCTATCCCGGCTGGCTGGCCGACACCGGCATCGCTCTGAGCCGTCCTGAACCGACGCTTACCCTCACGCCCGCCATCGCCAGGCTCGGCACCCGCGTCCTGTTCCTCCTCGGCGAGGCCGACCACCTGTTCACCGCCGCGCAGCGCACGCAGATCGCGAAGCAGCTGCGCGACTCTGGTGTGGACCACGAGCTGGTCGTCTACCCCGACGCTCCGCACGGCTTCTTCTGCCACGAACGCGACACCTTCCGCCCGGCCGCCGCGGAGGACGCCTTCGCACGCCTCAGCGCGCTGCTCGCCACAGAGCTCGCCCGGACGACCTGACCATACCCCCCAAGGCCTCACGGACCGGCTGGGGCGCACGGACGACGCGCGCGATCGCGCGGTGCGACGAGGTGATCAGGGCGCTGGCGGTGTGAGCGGCGCCGGGAGCAGAGGTCGTCGCTCAGCGTGGCTTGCGGGCGCGTACGATCGCCGAGGCGGCGTGCTCTGCGACGCGATGGGTCTCGACGACCTCGACGTCGTCAAAGCCGACCTCGCGGAGGCCGTCCTCGTACTCGGCCCGCGTGAGCGCGCCGGCGATGCAGCCGGTCCACTGCGCCATGTCGGCGCGCGTGGCATCGTCCATGTCGGCGTCGGCGATGACGTCTGACACCGCGAAGCGTCCCCCGGGGCGCAAGACACGGGCGGCCTCGTGCAGCACGCGCGCCTTGTCGCCGGAGAGGTTGATGACGCAGTTGGAGATCACGACGTCGACCGAGGAGTCCGGGAGCGGGATCTCCTCGATGGTCCCCTTGACGAACTCGACGTTGCCGACGCCCGCCTCCCGGGCGTTCGCGCGCGCGAGGTCGAGCATCTCGTCGGTCATGTCCAGGCCGTAGGCGCGGCCGGTCGGCCCGACACGCCCCGCGCAGAGCAGCACGTCGCCGCCCGCCCCCGAGCCGAGGTCGAGCACGGCCTCGCCCTCGCGCAGCTCGGCGATCGCCGTGGGGTTGCCGCACCCCAGGGACGCCTCGAGCGCCTTCGCCGCGGCCTCGTCGTCGGCGTCCCCGCCGTAGAGCGAACGCCCGAACGCGCCCCGCGAGCCCGCGGGCGCGTCGGTGATCGTCGCGAGCGCCGCCTCCTGCGGCGCGCAGCCACAGCCGTCACCGCAGCACGACGCCTCCCCGCCGCTCGCGGCCGCCTTCGCCGCCGCGGCATAGCGCTCACGGACCGCTTCGCGGATCTCCTCTGGCTCGGTCAGCTGCTCAGCCATCGCTCCAGCTCCTCCAGTGCGTCGGGGACGACGTAGTAGTAGGCCCACAGCCCGCGCCGCTCGGAGCCGACGATCCCCGCCTCGCGCAGGACCTTGAGGTGATGGGAGACCGTGGGCTGGCCAACGTGAAACAGCGGGGCAAGCTCGCACACGCACACCTTCCCCGCGTGCCTGCGCAGGACGTCGACGAGCGTCAGCCGGATGGGATCGCCGATCGCCTTGGCCACCACGGCCATCCGCTCGGCCTCGCGGCGTTCGACGTCGGGGTAGACGACCGGCTCGCAGCATCGTTCGCCGGCGGGGCGCTTCTGCTTGCGCTCGATCTCCTCATCGACCAACATCGATCTATGAATATCGCTTGAAGCGACGTTTGTCAATGGAATACTGTGCGAGCGTGCCGATCGCCGTCGTCACCGACATCCACGGGAACCTGCCCGCGCTTCAGGCGTCGCTCGCGCGGATCGACGAGATGGGCATCGAGGAGATCTACTGCGGCGGCGACCTCGTCGGCTACGGCCCGCACCCCAACGAGGTGTGCGCGTTGATCGAGGAGCGCCGGATACCGACGATCTATGGCAACTACGACTACGCGATCGCCCGCGACCTCGAGGACTGCGGCTGCGCGTATGTCACCCAGCACGACCGCGAGCTCGGCCGGCGGTCCGTCGAGTGGACGCTCGCGCACACCGACGAGCGCTCCAAAGCGTTCATGCGCGAGCTCCCGTTCGACCTGCGCTTCGACCTGGGCGGGCGCCGCATCCGGCTCGTGCACGGCTCGCCGCGCAAGGTCAACGAGTACCTCTTCGAGGACAAGCCCGCGCGTCTCTACGAGCGCCTCGCGCGCGACGCCGACTGCGACGTGCTCGCCTTCGGCCACACCCACAAGCCGTGGATCCGCGAGCACGGAGGCGTGCTGTTCGTCAACTGCGGCTCGGTCGGCAAGCCCAAGGACGGCGACCCGCGCGCCGCCTTCGCCGTCCTGGAGCTCGACGGCGGCGAGGTGCGCGCGACGATCGAGCGCGTGGCCTACGACGCCGACGCGGTGGCGCGCGAGGTCGCCGCCGCCGGCTTGCCGGACGAGTACGCCGAGAAGCTGGTAATCGCCGCCTAGGTCCCGGAATGGATCCAGCCGTCTCCCTCTGGCGTCGCGCGGGCGCCGAGGCTCTGGCCGCCTTCGCGCTCGTCTTCGCCGGGTGCGGGGCGATCGTGGCCGGCGAGCGCTACGACGGCGCGCTCGGCGCGTTGGGCGTCGCGCTGACCTTCGGCCTGATCATCATGGTCATGATCTACGCGACGGGCCACATCTCCGGCGCGCACATCAACCCGGCCGTAACCATCGCCTTCACGCTCACACGCCACCTCGGCGCGCGCGAGGCCGTCGCCTACGTGGGCGCGCAGCTCGCCGGCGCCGCGGCGGGCGCCGCGCTCCTGCTCGGCGTGTGGACCGACGCGCCGGCCGACCTCGGCGCCACCGTGCCCAGCGTGGGAGCCGGCAGCGCACTGCTCTACGAGCTCGTCCTCACCGCCATCCTGATGTTCGTGATCATGGCCGTGGCCACCGACACGCGAGCGATCGGCGCGGGCGCGGCGATCGCCATCGGCGGCACGGTCGCACTCGACGCCCTATTCGGCGGGCCGGTCACCGGCGCCTCGATGAACCCCGCCCGGTCGCTCGGCCCTGCTCTGCTCAGCGGGACGTGGACGGACCTCTGGGTCTACCTCGCCGGGCCGATCGCCGGCGCAGCCCTGGGCGCGTTCGCTTATCAGCTCGTACGCGGCGAGGCGAGCCAGCACTCGGTCGATACCAGCGCCATCGCGCGCTCTCCGCAGCGCCTCCCGCGTTTCCGCGAGCCGACACGCGCCCAGGGCCGGGCCTAATGGGTATGTGCTCCGGCGTGGAGCGTTCGGCAGGACTGCCAGGTGATGCGCAGGATGACGAGCGCGATGGTGAGGCCTGATGTTCAGGCGATGCAGTCAGTCCTCTCTGCCTGCGACGCCGCTCACGGCGGCTCCCGCCGCGCGCGCCAGCCGCGCCTGACGAACGTCGAGCGTGTGGAGGGTGCGCCGATGGGCGGCCGCGGTGGCGATGATCAGCAGACCGGTGGCCTTCGCGCTGCGACCCTGCTTCCGGGCGAGGGCGAGGACGTCCCCGTAGCGCTGTGCGACGTCCGCATCCACGTCGAGGGCAAGGAAAGCGGATCGCACCGCCGCCAGCCCGGCTCGCCGTCTGTCGCGCGTTGCGTCGTCGCGAGCGAGGGCGACGCCGGCGTGCAGCTCGCCGAGGGTCACGACGGAGATGGCCGCCGACGATGGAAGCTCGACGTCCGCGGGGGCAGTCAACACGACGCTGGTGTCCAGCAGGACTCCGGCCACCGATCAGTCGCCGTCGACGACCGGCTCCTCCAGCGCGTCCAGCTCGTCGGCGAGCGTCTTGTCCGTCGTCAGCGCGAGCACCCGTCGCAGGGTAACTTGATCGACATCCACCCGCGGGCGCCCGGGGGGGCCCGGCGGCACGACCCGTGCTACGGGTCGGCCGCGAACCGTCACGGTAAAGCTCTCCCCCCCTTCGGCGGCACGAAGGACGGCGGCGACGTTGTTGCGAAGCTCGCGCTGGGGTATCACTCTCTCTGACATCTGCTACGGAGCGTAGCATCGACCGAAGATCCCGCCGCCGCCGCGTCAGCGCCCGCGCCGCGACGGCCTGCGGCCACCGCCCTGCGCGCCGCCGCCCGCACCCCCCGTGCCCTGGTCGCCCCCCGGTGTGCCCTCCCCGATGTCCTGCGCCGGGCCCTGCTTCTTGTTGAAGGCGCAGCGGAAGCTCTCGGGCTGGCTGACCGGCCTGGAGCCGGCGAAGCCGCCCTTGTCCTTGTTGTCATAGACGGTGAGGTACTGAAGGGTCGCCGGTTGGGGGTTGGCCGGAAACGGCGTGGGGTTGGGCTCGCCGGTCTTGGGGTCGCCGGTCGCGCCCTCGCTGACGCCCTGCGCGCCCGCGGCGCTCGAGCCGGCCGCCGTCGTCGTCAGGGTCCCCGTCATCTCCCGCCGGTCCTTGCGCCCGTCGGTGAGATCCTGGTCGATCGACGCCGTCAGCGGCGAGTCGTCGATCGTCGAGGACAGCTTGACCCGTGACGCCGCCCCGATGAGCTGCGCCGCGCTCGGCAGGTAGCCGCCCAGCTCGGCGCACTTCTCGGTCGCCCAGAAGAGGTTGTTCTTTCCGATGTCCTCGTTGGTGACCGGGTAGGGATTGGCGAGGATGCAGTAGGTCCCGATGTCCACCGACTGGGCGTTGCAGTTGTCGGTGAGGTCCTCGGGCGTCAGCTCGCCGAGCTGCCTAGCGGTGCGCGCTGACTTGACCGTCGGGATGGCGCTTGCAGGGAACTGGCGCTTCTTGTTGAGGCGCAGGAGCCCGTAGGCCCTGGGCTTGAGGCTTGGACCCGGGAGGGCCTTCTTGGCCGCCTCCCCGATCCCGGTCGTCGCCATCAGCAGGGCCAGGAGCGAGACCAACAGTGCAGCGGGGCCGCTGTGTCGCGCTACGCGCGCGCGAGAGCGGGTGAGAAGGGGCTTCATGACGCTAGTACCTCCCAGGGGGTCGTCGGTAGGGGTCGTAGTGGAGGGTCGGCGGCCTGCGGCCGGTCGGGCCCGGCCGGTCGGGCGGACGGCGTCGGTCCAGCGACACCGCCGCGACGGCGGCGCGCTGGCGCCGACGCTCGCCCCCGCGCGGCAGTCCGCGCACGATCGTTGCGCCGGCGAGGGCGGCGAGCACCGCGAAGCCGAGCACGAAGGGCGCCGCGGACTGGTGCTCCTCGGGCACGTAGCGCGACGCCGCCGACTCGGTCTCGGGCGCGACCTCCTCCTCGCGCTTCTCCTCGACCTGCATGACGCGGGCCACCGCCCCGCCCGGCGGGATGGGCCGGATGTTGCCGGGAGTGGCCGGCGGCGGCACGCCTGGCGGGATCCCCGGTAGATCGATGGGCGTGACCGGTATGGGCGGGATGGCCGGCAGGACGGGGGTCGGGGGCGGTGTCGGCACGGGCGGCGCCGGAGGCGCCGGAACCGCCGGCGGCGGCGGCGGCGGGGGGGCGGGTGCCGCGGCCTGGGCCGGAGCCGGCGGCGGGGGCGGCGCCACCGTCGGCGGCGGCG
>JBBPZA010000042.1:0-8783 GCA_038199375.1 Solirubrobacterales bacterium
GCCGGACTCCTTCTCTGACCCGGGCGAGCTGCGCGGCCCCGAGGACGCGCTGCGGCGCGCCGCGGCGCTCACCGAGGCGGGGGCCGAGATCATCGACGTCGGCGGCGAGTCCGCCGTCGTCGACCGCCCCGCGGTCGCTCCTGAGGAGGAGATCGCGCGGGTCGTGCCCGTCGTGGAGCTGATCGCCGCGCGCCTCGACGTCCTCGTCTCGGTCGACACCTACAAGCCGGCGGTGGCCGCGGCGGCGTTGGCGGCCGGTGCCTCGATGGTCAACGACACCAGCGGCCTGGCCGACCCCGCGCTCGCGGACGTGTGCGCGCAGACCGGAGCGGCGTTGGTCCTGATGCACACGCGGGCCGCCACGAAGGAGAAGGTCCTCGACCACCCCTACACGGACGTCGGCCGCGACGTCACGACGTTCCTGGGAGAGCGCCTCGCGCTCGCTGCCACACACGGCGTCGAGGCGGAGAGGACGATCCTCGACCCCGGCCCGGACTTCGGCAAGAGCCCGTCGCAGACGGTGCAGGCCCTGCGTGCGCTCGCCGACCTGCACGAGCTTGGTCGCCCGGTCCTCCTCGCCGTCTCGCGCAAGGACTTCGTCGGGGCGGTCGTGCGCCGCCGGCCGCGCGAGCGCCTTGCGGGCACCCTGGCGGCCGTAGGGCATGGCGTGGACGCGGGCGCCCACATCCTCCGCCTCCACGACGTCCGTGAGGCCGCCGACTTCCTCGCCGTGCGCGCGGTCCTGCGCGGCGAGCGCGATCTGGCGCCCGCCGCGCGGGTGCCAGACGAGTTACGCCGCGAAGCCCGCTAGGGTCCCTCTCGTCGCCGGTCGCTGTCACAACGCGCCCGGAAGCCAACCGACCACCGACCAAGGGAGTCCCGCATGTCCGTCCTAGGCCGCTCCGAGCTCGAGGCCAGCCCGCTCGCCGATCTCCACGTCATCGCCTCCGAGCTGGGCATCGACGGCTTTCGCCGCCTGCGCAAGGCCAATCTCGTCGCCGCCATCATCGAGCGCCAGGGCGGCGAATCCGCCGACCAGACCGTAGGGATCGGCGAGGCCCTCGAGACCGCCGAGATCGCTGAGGCCGCGACCACCGACGAGGCCGCGACCACCGACGAGGCGGAGGGAAGCGGAGCGGGCGACGAGGCCGCGCCGCCCGCTCGGAGCGGTCGCCGCCGCGGCGGACGCCGCGGCCGGCGCGGCGCCGGGCGCCCAACCGAGGAGAACGGAGACACGCCTGACGCCAAGCCCGCCGGCCGCGAGCCCGCGGCGCCTGCGGCGCGGGAATCCGAGGAGGAGCGTGCCGTCGAGGGCGTCATCGAGCTGCTCGGCGGCGGCTCGGGCTTTGTCCGGGTGGCCCCGCCCGAGCCCTCCGACGAGGACGTCTACGTCTCCGCCGCCCAGATCCGCCGCTGCGAGCTCGTCGACGGCGACACGGTCACCGGGCCCGTCAGAGCGCCGCGGCGATCCGAGCGCTTCTCCTCGCTCATCCGGGTCGACACCATCAACGGCACTCCCGCCGACGAGGTCTCGGCGGGCACCCGCTACGAGGAGCTGCCTGTGGCCTTCCCGGACGCGCGGCTCGCGCTCGGAGGAGAGGACCCCACCATCAAGGCGATCGAGTGGCTGGCCCCGTTCGGGCGCGGCTCTCGCGTGACGGTCGTCGGCCCCGCCCGGGCGGGCAAGAGCGAGGCCCTGCGGCGGATCGCTGCCTCGCTCGCCGACCAGGAGGGCCTCGCCGTGTCCGTCGCGCTGGCCGGCGTGCGGCCCGAGGAGACGGTCCAGTGGAGCGAGGGTCCGACGGCTCCGGTCGCGGCGGTCACCTTCGACGCCTCCGCCGATGCCCAGGCCCAGGCCGTAGAGCGAGCCGTCGATCAAGCTAAGCGCGTCGCCGCACGCGGCGGCGACGCAGTGGTGCTCGTCGACGGACTCGACGGGGTGCACGCGCCGGCGGCCCGCAAGATCCTCGCCGCGGCGCGCAACCTGGCCGAAAGTGGCTCGCTTACGATCGTCGCGACCTCCACCCGACCAGTGGGCGGCGAGACGACGGTGATCGCGCTCGACGTCGCGCTGACCAGCACGGGCCGCTTCCCGGCGCTCGACCTGGTCGCCAGCGGAACCCTGCGCCCCGAGCTGCTGGTCGGGGACGCCGGCGCCGAGGCGATCGCCAAGGCCCGGGCCGAGGCGGTCGCAGCGGCCGGCGCCGCGCGCTGACACGGCCAGGTATGCAGCGTTTTCCGGGATGCTCCTGGAAGTCCTCGGGCTTGGGCGTTCAGTGCACGCCGCGCCGTCGCAGCCATAGCTCGAGCAGCGGGTCGGTGAGGCGCGCCTCATCTCGTTGTGAGGTGACCTCGGCGCGGTCCACAAGGCCGTCGAGTGCGGCCTTGAGGCTGCCGCGTTTCAGTCCGACGGCGCGGTAAGCACGCTCGTCGTACGGACTCGTCTGGAAGTTGGCGAGTGCCAGGGCCATGCGCTGCTCGTTCACGGGTAATGACTCCCAGCGTGCGCGCAGGACCTGTTGTCCCTCGCCAAGCGCCGACTCGACCGCGGACTCCCATGCTCTCTCGTCCGCGCTGCCGCCCTCGGCGGTCTGGCGCCACAGATGATGCGCGAGGAGCATGGTTCGCTGAGGGTGTCCACGGGTGAATGTGAGCAACGGGTCCAGGCCCGAGCCGGGGTCGCGACCGGTCCTCTGGAAGCGCCTGAAGATGTAGTCGCCCGTCTCATCGAGGGGCAGCGGCCCGAGCGGGTAGGGCACCGCGTGCTCGAGCAGAGGCTGCGCTGGGTCCTCGAAGAGCTTGCGCATGAGACCAGGCGCCGAACCGGCGAATCCGTAGGAGGCGGCGTGTGCGTGATGCTGGATGACGCTGCGGACGGCGCCCGCCGCGTCGACCACCCGCAGGAGGTCCTGTACCTCGTCAAAGACGATGAAGCTGCGACGGTCGGTGCGCTGATGGAGCGTGGCCGGGAGCTCGAGCAGGCGCTGGAGCACGGATTCGACGTAAACGCTGCGCGATCTCTGCAACCGCGCCGTGAAGCCGCCGCCTCCGAGTGAGACCCCGATGTCCCAGGAGCGCAGGATCGCCTCCACCGTCCGCCGCACGCCGCCCTTGAGTCGCTGCTCGTAGGCGCGCTCGATGCGTACGACGATGCTCTCGATCGAAACCACGCCCTCGAGATCCACGAGTGCCGTGGCCATCCCGTCCTCCTCGGCTTCGCCGAGCGCCCGAGCGAGGAGCGTCGTCTTGCCGTACCGGCGGGGGCCGACGAGTCGGAACGGCTGTCCGGCTCGGGCATGGGCAAGGAGGTCCGCGGTCTCCCGGTTGCGGTCGATCATGTCAGCGGCCGGGAGCTCTCCGGCGACGACGAACGGATTCACGGAGAACGGCTCCGGCACTACTGCATAGTCTAGCTAGTCATAATTGCATATTGTAACTAAGCAAACCTGAAATGTGCAGCACTGCACGCATCACGCGCAAGAACGGGCGCATGTCTCGGGGCATCGCCGGGCGTGGATAGGCGATCTCCGGGAGCGGTCCAAAGGCGCGAGGGCCCGACAGTAGGCGGTGGCGGCGGCCGGCGCCGCGCGCTGACCGCTCATCGACGGGTGGTCGGCGTGAGCTAGTCCAGCGCGAGCGCGATGCGTAGGGCGTGGTCCAGCGCGTGCAGCTCGGCCGGTCCGAGCATGCCACGACGAGCGGCGAGCGCCGTCTTGGGGATGGTGAGCAGGTTGTCGCAGTTGGCGACCGAGCCCTCGACGAGGCCGTGGGCGGCGCCGAGCTCCACTTCGGTGGGCAGCCCGCGCACGCGGGTGGTGACCAGCACAACCGTGACGTTGGTCAGGTGAGGGATCGCGGTCGGCCGCGTGGCGATCACCGCTGGCCGTAGGCCCAGGTCGGGCCAGTCGACGTCGTAGACCTCTCCCCTGATCACGTGTCGTGCTCGCCGCCGGCGGGCTCCTGATCGGCCAAGAGCGCGGCGCCCAGGCGCAGGCCCGCCTCGCCGACCCAGTCCTCCTGAGGGTCGGTGGAGTACGCGCGGCGGTATGCCGCGGCGATCTGCGCCTCGCGATCTTCGCGCAGCAGCCAAAGCAATCCGGCACGCATCGCGGCCGCACGGCTAGGGAATGCTCCCCGCGCGACCGCGGCGTCGAGGCGCTCGAGATCCTCGTCAGCCAGCCGCACCGCGATCTGCACGCTCATACCACTCAGCATACCGGACAGGTATGCAGCGATTGTCCGGGAAATGCTCCGGACGTCTTCGGGCTTGGGCGCTGTGTCAGTGCACGCCGCGCCGACCGCGGCCATAGCTCGAGCAATGCCTCGCAACGGCGTCTTGTGCGCCCTCTCGCCGCGAAGCTCAGACGCCTACCGAGAAAAGGATCTGCCACGTGGCCATAGTTCTTGGCCCCCTCCCGTCCTAGGATGATCCTCTGGCATGCTGAGCGCGATGCTTGGATTCTCACGGCCCGTCCGGTTCAGTCGCTCGGCGCCGATGACTGGCGTTCGCCGACGGGCCACTCTGCCGTCGGTCGTTCTCCTCGCCGCTGTCCTGGCCGCCGTCGCGCTGCTCGGGGGGCAAAGCGGTGCCGCCGGCGCGGGGCCGAAGGTTGCCCCGGATGCGCCGGTCACCGCCAACGACCTGCGGGCCACCAGGGCGCAAAACTCACCGATGCTCGCCGTCGACCCCACCAACCCGCGCTTCGTCGCCGCGGCGATCCGACAGGACGCGCCCGACTTCAGCTGCGGCCTCGAGCTCTCCGGAGACCGCGGGAGAGGCTGGGTGCCAGCCCAGCCGGTGCCCAAGCTCCCCAAGGGTGCCGAGAAGTGCTACGGGCCCGAGATCGCCTTTGACCGCGACGGGACGCTCTACTACCTGTTCGTCGGCCTGCGAGGCCGCGGAAACAACCCGATGGGGGTCTTTCTCACCAGCTCAGACGACCGCGGCCGTAGCTTCAGCGAGCCGCGCCAGATCCTCGGCCCCGGCAACTACATGGTTCGCATGGCGCTCGACCCAACGGTTGGAGACAACGGCCGTCTTCACCTCGTGTGGCTGAAGGCCCGCGCCGATGCGCCGCTGGGCGGCCTGCCACCGCCGCCCAATCCCATTCTCTCGGCCTTCTCCGAGGACGGCGGCAAGACCTTCTCACCGCCGGTCCAGGTCAACGATCCCGAGCGTGGGCTCTCGGTGGCGCCGGCCCTGGCGCTGGGACCCGACCACGCGGTTCACGTCCTCTACTACGACCTCCAGGACGACCGCATCGACTACCAGGGCCTCGAAGGCCCCACCTGGCGGGGTAGATGGTCTCTCGTGACCTCCTCCTCCTTCGACGGAGGACGAACCTTCGGCCGCGGCGTCGTGGTCGACGACCGCCTCAAGCCGCCCGAGCGGGTGATGCTGATCTACACGATGCCGCCGGCGGCACTGGTCGCCGATCGCTCGGGCAGCCTGTTCGCCGCCTGGTATGACGCGCGAAACGGCGACTGGGACGTCTTCCTCAACCGCTCGACCGACAAGGGACGGTCGTGGGGCAGGCCGCTCAGGCTGAACGACGACCGGCAGGGCAACGGGCGCAATCAGTATCTACCACGTCTCGCCGTCGCCCCCAACGGCCGGTTGGACGCAATCTTCTATGACCGGCGCAACGATCCCAAAAACATCAAGAACGACGTCTACTACACCTACTCGGCAAACGGCGGCAGCGACGTCGCTCCCAACATCAGGCTCACCTCGGCGAGCTCTGACAGCCGAAGTGGCCAGCGCTACCTCGTGCCTTCCGCCAAAGGACTGGTCGAGTTCGGCGCGCGCCTCGCGCTTCTCTCTGAGCCCTCACGCGCGCTGGCCGCGTGGACCGACACCCGCAACGCGAGCGCGGCCCCCTACCAAGACATCTTCGCGACCGAGGTCGCCTTCGGCGCGGGTGCCACTCCGGGCGGGCGCTCGCGCTAGACGCGATTGGACGGAGACGATGTCCAACCGTACGGCGACGGAAGGGTCTGGCTCATGCTGAGAACGAGCCTTGGTCGGGCGATCATCTCCCTGCTCGGGCTGCTCTTGAGCTCCTGCGGAGGAGACGGGGAAGACGCCCCACTTCCGCCGCCCCCTCACGCAGTGCAGGTCCAGATGCGGGAGTACGGCTTTCGCTACGACCGATCGATCGGCCCTGGCCGCACCGTCTTCCGCGCCCGCAACACTGGGCGCCTCAGCCATGATCTCGTGCTGATCCCGCTGCCCAAGAACTTCCCGCCCATCGACGTCCAGCTTCGTTCAAAGACGCGCCAAGTGATCGCGCCCCTCGCCCACCTGCAGCCCGTGCGACCGACCGGCACCGGTACCTTCGCCGTCAACCTCGCCCCCGGGCGCTACGCCATGGTGTCGTTCGTCACAAACCGGGACGGCATGTCAGATGCGCTCAAGGGCATGAGCTCGGAGTTTCGGGTTCGCTGACGGCGGAACAGGCGAGGCAGTTCTTACAGCGGGCCACGTCGTCGAGACCTCTTCGGGCGACGGCCGGGGTGTGTGGGCGACGCACTTACTGACAGTTCGATGTTGGGCTAGCCTCGGTTGATGGTGTCAACATCGGCTCTCGTTTGGGTTGCTTTGAGGCCCGCGCGTCGCAGAGTGGGTCGCCTCTTCCTCCACCTCACGGCGGTCCGGGCCGCAAGGGCGTGACTTCGTCCGCGAAGGCGCGCAGCGGCCGAGCCTCGGGCGGACCCGCAACGCGATCCACGGCAAATTCGCCGGATCGGAGTGATCGTCGCTCGGGCAACGCGGGTGCTCACCTCCTACCGACTGCGATCAGCAGTTTCTTGGGCCGCGGTCGCGATATCGCCAAAGTGATAGACCTGCTCCAGGCTTCCCGCTTGGTGACGCTCACCGGCGCGCCCGGAGTCGGCAAGACCCGGCTCGCCCTGGAGGTGGCGGGCGTGCCCGGCGGCGACGCGGGCAAGCTCCCAGCGCTTGCGGAGCTTGCCCCCATCGGTGATCCCTCGCTTGTCCCGCGCGCCGTGGCCGCTGCACTCTCGGTGCAGGAGGTTCCCGGCAGCACGCTCACCGAGGCACTGGTGGCTCGCCTGCGACGACGGCAGATGCTCCTCGTGCTCGACAACTGCGAGCACCTTCTTGGCGCGTGCGCCGATGTCGTCGGCGCGCTTCTCACCGGCTGTCCACAGCTGCGGATACTTGCGACTAGCCGCGAGCCGCTCTCGATCGCCGGGGAGCGAGTGTGGCAGGTGCCGCCGCTGCCTGTGCCGGAACCGCGCGAAGAGCCGCAGTCTGAGGCGCTGATGAGCTATGAGGGCGTCCGGCTGTTCGTCGAGCGGGCCGAGGCCGTGCAGCCGGAATTCGTGCTCACTGACGAGGTCGCGCCGGCGGTCGCCGAGATAACCCGGCGCCTCGATGGGATTCCGCTGGCGATCGAGTTGGCCGCCACCCGCGTGGAGGCTCTGCCTCCCTGGGAGATCGCTCGGCGCCTCGATGATCGCTTCACGCTGCTGACCAAGGGCTCCCGCAACGGTCTTCCTCGCCATCAGACGCTTCGAGCCACGCTTGACTGGAGCCACGAGTTGCTCTCCTCCGAGGAGCGGGCGCTGCTCCGGCGCCTCTCGGTCTTCGTCGGGGGTTTCGGCCTCGATGCCGCCGAGGCGGTCTGTGCCGGCGAAGAGCTGCAGGCCGCGGAGGTCTTTGATCTGCTCGCGGGACTTGTCTCCAAGTCGCTGGTTGTTTCGGAGACCGCCAACCCTCGTGGGCGCTACCGCCTGCTTGAGACCATTCGAGCCTACGCCGCCGACCGCCTCGAGGAGGCCGGCGAGGCGCCGGAGTTGGGACGGGCCCACGCCGCGTTCTACCTCGTCCTGGCAGAGCGCGCCGAGCCCGAGCTCACCGGCCCCGATCAGGAGCGCTGGTTTGAGCGCCTCGATTCAGAGCACGAGAACCTTCGCTTCGCCCTGCACTGGTCGCTCGGCCACCGCCAGAGCGAGTGGGCGCTGCGCTTGGCCGGGGCACTGGTCCTGTTCTGGCGGGTGCGTTGCTACTTCAGCGAAGGACATGAGCTGCTCGAGGCGACAGTCCAGGCGAGCGATGGCGAGGGGGACGCATCCGCGCCGCGGGCGAAGGCCCTATGGGGCCTGGGGTTCATGGGGTTGATGGCCGGCGATCCCAAGGGAGCAGTGCCCCCACTCGAGGAGAGCCTGGCCGTTTTTCGCCAGCTCGACGATCCGCAGGGCGTCGCCCGGGCCCTGCTCATCCTCGGCAACACCCATGTGGTCCTGGACGAACCAAGCGCTTCCACGGAGCTCGAAGAGAGCGTTGCCCTTGCCCGAAAGGCGGGCGACCGATGGTGCCTGGCCCATGCCCTCGGACTGGAGGGGTATGCGCATATGGCCCACACCAACTTGCCAGCCGCCCGGCCCCTCTTCGAGGAGTGCGTGGCGGTGGCGCGGGAGGCGCGGGACATGCAGGGGCTGCGCTTTGGGCTCATCGGCCTGGGCCGCGTCGCGGTCAAGCAGGGCGACTACGACGTGGCTGAGTCGCTGCTCGAGGAGACGCTGTCGATCGCCCGGAAGCTGGGCGAGGCCTACATGGAGACAAACGCTCTGCATGACCTAGGGGAGCTCGCGCTTGGGAAAGGTGATCTCCCTCGCGCGAGGCAGCTCTTCGAGGAGGCGCAGGCTGTTCTTCCGGAGCTCGCCCCGGTGGACACCGTCCTCGGTCCGCTGCTGGGCCTGGCCAGGGTCGCCGACGCGGAGGGCGATCGCACCCGGGCCCGCCTCCTGGTCGAGCA
>JBBPZA010000043.1:0-8737 GCA_038199375.1 Solirubrobacterales bacterium
CGGGGTCGCCGACGAGATCGAGGAGCCAGCGCAGCACGGCGACGCCATCGCCGCGGCGCAGGCCGAGCTGCGCCGCGTGCGGCCCCAGCGTTTCCACGAACGTCCCGGCGTAGTCGTTGACGCCGCGGAGGGCGTCGGCGATGACCTGGCCGACTGCCTCGGGGTCCTCCCGGTCTGCGAGCAGGTCCGCGGCAATCCGTGACGGACGCGTGACCGGGAGCCTCGCGCTGCGCCTGGGCTACGCGAAGCGGCGCTCGCGCCATCGCCGCCTCTGCGAGTAGGTCAGCGGCTCCCACCTTACGGCGCGGGTTGTGTGCTTGGACTCAGCCCGCCGGGCGCAGCGTGGATAGGGGGCAGAACACGATCCGCTCCAGGCCCTCCAGCTCGGGCTCCGTGATCTCCACCGTTGCGGTGCCCTCGGTGTCGATCTCCAGCACACCTCCCCGAGCCCCGGCGGGCGCGGCATCGACCGGTTCGGTCAGCTCGACCAAGTCGAAGGCTGCGATCTCACGCGTTGCCGCCATCTCAGCCAGTGTACGGCCTCGGGTACGCCGTCACGAGTCTCGGGGCGGCACCATCATGCGCCAGATGCCAGACCGTGACGGCCATCGCGGTGGCGCCTCCCCACTCCAGGCCATGACCACGCGGTGCGAGGATCCACTCGCTCCACTTCGGCTGCTCATACGAGGCGTCTTGCCCTCTCGGCAGCGCTTCGCCGACTCTCGGCGGCCAGACCATCCAACGATGCTGTCAAGCGCTGCGGCGAAAACCTTCAATCGAGATGCGAACCTCGCAAGCAAGTACGTAGTTGCGCGGTTGCGGAGCGCGCTCCGAGAGGACTCGAACCTCTCGAACGCCAGGCGGCGAGGGTCGGCCAGCGAGGCGCGCGGGACGCGGGCCTCCTCGGCGGGCGCTGCTTGCGCGGGTCCTGCTGGGAAATCGCTGCGCCACCGGCCCTGTGACCGGTAACGACGCGTGCCGCTGCCCGATCGCAGGAGGAGCGAGCGCCTCGCGAAGGTCGCGGCACCTCCGGGCCGGCGATGTGACGCCGCCCTTGGATGGAGTCGCTGGAGCTCGACGGAGGGCGAGCGTAAGATCCTGGAGACGAAGCGATGAGCACCGACCCCTGGACAGACGCCGATCCCCAACCCGGTGACCTCGACGCCCAGCTCGAGAAGCTGGACCCCCGCTACGCGGAGCGCCACGAGGGCGATCCCGAAGCGAAACTGATTGTGCTCGTCGGCGTCGAGGGCGAGGACGCGAAGCGCCTCGAGCGGCTCTCCGAGGCGCGCGGGAAGACCGCCGCCGGCGTCGTCGCTGAGCTGCTCCGCGACGCCGATCGCTCTGTCGCGTAGCTTAGTCCAGATCAGTAGTCTCGATGGTCGTGAAGGTGGCGGCAGTGGGCGAGGTCAAGGCGAGGCTCTCCGCGTACCTGGGACAGGTGCGCCGGGGTGAGGAAGTCTTGATCACCGATCGCGGCAAGCCGGTCGCGCGTCCAGTGTCTTGCCATCATGGTCGGTGATCTCTACTACTGATCGCGGCGCCGAGGGGAGTGGCGAGGAGAGGTCCGAGGCCGACATCACGTCACCTGGGGCGCGACCGCGCAACCGCTCTCGGCGGCGGCGCGCCTGAGGTCCTCGTCCCAGCCGACGAGCGTGGTGTCGCTGCCGAGCGCGAGCGCGAGCGCGCTCGCGAGGTGCACTGCGTCATAGCCGCGCAGCTGGAGCTCTTCGGCAAGCTCGCCTGCCTGGGGCGCGAGGGGGCGTCGATCCCGACGAGCAGCAGCTCGCCATGTCCTCGACGATCACGAGCTTGACGAGCGCCGAGGTGTCGAAGTAGAGGATCAGCGGTGCTGCTCGGCCACGAGCTCGGAGGTTGAGTCGCGTGCCTTCGCCCGCGCCTGCCGTGGGCTGCGCGGTCGGCTCGGCTGGTCGTCGAGGTCGCGGTCTCCTCGCTGAGATGGTGGGCGCGTAGAGGACGGTCGGCGCAGGGCTACCTAGCTTCCTCACAGTAAGGCTGGTACCTTCCTTACTGTGAGGGTGACGACCAAGGGGCAGGTGACGATCCCGCTCGAGCTCCGCGAGAGGTTCGGGCTGGGGCCCGGAGCGGAGGTCGAGGTCATCGCCGGCGAGAGCGGCGCTCTCGTTCGTCGAGCTGAGGCTCGCGCAAGGGGGGCTGACATCATCGCGCGCCTGCGCGATCGTGCAGACGGGGGGCTCGACGCCGACGCAGTCCTGCGGCTCACGCGCGGTGAATGACCACGTTGGTCGACTCCAGCGTCTTGCTGGATGTGCTGGCGCCATCGCCCTGGCGTGCGTGGTCAGAGGAGCACCTCGCGCAAGCCGCCGAGGCCGGTCAGATTGCGATCAACCAGGTCGTGTATGCCGAAGTCGCCGTCGGGTTCGCCAGCGCCGAGCGACTCGAACGAACGTTGCAGGGCGTTGGCCTCAAACGTCTCGGCCTGCCATGGGCCGCCGCGTGGCGCGTGGCCGAAGCGTTTGGCCAGTACCGTCGCCAGGGCGGCCCGCGTGCGACGCCGCTGCCCGACTTCTTCATCGGCGCACACGCTGCCGTCGCGGGGCTGACGCTGCTGACGCGCGACCCGCGCCGCGTACGCAACTACTTCCCAGAGCTGGACCTCACTGCCCCCGACGAGGGGTTTCAGCCCCTGCCACGTCGTGGCGCCGCCATCTCCAACGCGCTGATCGACCGGCTTCGGGAGGAGGAGCCGGAATGACGCGGGCGCTGCTCGACATCAACGTGCTTCTGGCGCTGCTCGACAGCGACCACGTCGATCACCGCCGGGCCCACGATTGGCTCGACGACGCGATCGACGAAGGGTGGGCGTCATGTGCGATCACCGAGAACGGCTTCGTGCGGATCATCAGCCAACCCCGCTACCCGAGCCCCGTCTCGCCGACCGAGGCCATCGGCCTGCTGAGCCGAGCCTGCGACAGCGGTCATCACGAATTCTGGCCCTGCGACATCAGCCTGCTCGACGCAGCGATCGTGGACAGCGCACGACTTCATGGACCGCGCCAGGTCACGGATGCGTACCTGCTCGCGCTGGCAAGGGCGTACGACGGGCGCTTCATCACCTTCGATCGCTCGCTCTCGCTCTCCGCCGTGCGCGGCGCCTCCGAGGACCACCTGACGGTTCTCTAGATTGTCCCACGGGCCGATCCGCCTAGCCGGCGGCCGGGCGGAGCCTGAGCAGGCGCGGGGAGTCGGTGAGCGGCAGCTCGACCTCGAGCCGGTCTGGGCCCCGGGAGACGACCTTGACGGCCACCTTCTGCGCGGTCAGCGGGTCGCTCGCGGTCACGGCCGTGTCCGGGCCCAGCCCCCCGATGGTGAGGCGGAAGGACTCCTCGGGCAGGTCGAGCGTGTCGTCCTCGTAGCGCTTGGCGAGGCTTCGGGTCATCACGTAGGTGGCGCACACGTACTCGCCCGGTCCGGTCTGGAACGGAAAGAAGCCCACGACGTCGCGGTCATAGAGCGGGGGGTGCGCGGCGGTGCCGTCTCCCTCGAACTGCTTGCGCCCCCGATCGTCGGCGATGCGCAGGAGGGTGAGCGGCCGGATCGCGCCTGGCGAAGGCGGGCCGTCGAGGGCGCGCACGAGGCGCGCGACGGCGCGCGGCGTCTCACCGCCGCGCTCTGCTCCCGGGTAGGAGCCGCTCTTCACGGAGGCGAGGAAGGCGGGATCGACGAGGCCGAGGTTGGGGTCCTTGACGGCGTAGAGGAACATCGCCGCGACGCCCTTGTTGACGAAGGAGGTGTAGTAGCGCAGCGCCGCCTTGGCCTGCATGCGCTCGACCTCCTTGCGCGACATCCCGGCGAGAGGACGCTGGTCGGGCGGGAGCGGGTTACTCGGATCGCTGCCCGCCGGGTCGAGGTTGGTCTCGGTGATCCACATCTCGGGCGGGCGGCCGCCCTCCGGGCGGGTGCGCCGGCCGTGGGGCGTGCCGTACAGGTCGGTGGTGATCGGGGAGAGGTCGCGCACGAGGTGCTCGGTCTGGATGGCGGTCAGCGGGTACTCGGGGAAGAAGCTGTCGTAGTCGGGCGTGAAGCGGTCGCGCCGGATCGGCTCCTTGCCGCGCCGGCCGGCGAGCTCGAAGTCGGGGCGGCCCAGGGCGTCGAGTGGCTTGATGGCGTCGTAGACGGCATCCTCGGGGAAGCGGCGCAGCGGGTAGTAGGGATGCTTGTCGATCGCCGTGAGGCCCCGGGGGCTCGTGGAGCCGGCGGGGAAGGGGGTCTGGTTTGAGAAGCCGTCGCCTATGCCGATGTCCGGTACGCCGTTGTCCGGATCGCGGATGAAGCGCACCGTGCGCTCGAGGAGCGCCTCGGTCACATCGCCGGATCCGCCCCTCGCCGCGGATCCGAGGTAGCGCTCGGCGTAGAGGAAGTCAGAGCCGAACGTGAGCTCGTTCCAGATCTCGACGTCGAAGCGCTGGCTGCCCATGATCTCGCGCGCCGTCCTCGTGACCGTGGCCACGTAGCCAAGCCAGCCGTCGAGCGTGCGCTCGAAGGAGGGGTCGCGCCGGCCGTCCTCGAGGAACGGGCGGCTGAACGGCGCGAAGCGCAGCGTGGCCGCGGGATGGGGGCCGGCGGCCAGGTCCTGGGGGAGGGGCTTGGCGAGCGTCGCAGTGCCATCGGGGCGGACCGCGGTGAGCATGGCGTCCGCCGCCTTGCCGTCGGAGCGGTTGAGGCCCGTGCGCCTCGGGATCACGCGCGCGGCGCTTGTTGAGTCGAGCTTGACGGTGCGCGCGCCCTTGCGCGCGGCTTGGGTGAGGGTGATGTCGAAGAAGCGCGCCGGCCCGGGGTAGTTGTGGTTGGCGTTGAGGAGGATCAGCGGGCGGATCCCGTTGTCGCGCAGCGCCCCCAGCAGCGTCCTCATCTGCGCCGGGCGCCGGAGCCGGGATGGGTCGTCGTAGGCCATCGAGCTCCACCCGATCTCGAGCCGTGCCCGGCGGAAGCCGCTCTCTGCCAGCATCCGGGCCGTGCCGGGCGCCTCTTGCTCATCGACGTTGAAGTTGATCCCGATCGCGTTGCGCAGCCGCTCGGCGGGAACGGTGTCGAGATAGGCGCGCCAGGGCTGCAGCCAGTGCGAGCGCTCGCCGAAGGTCAGCGCGGTCTGTTGACGGGGGTCGATCGGCCGCTCGACCGCGCCTCCCTCCCCTCGACCGGTCAGCTCGATGACCGCCACGGCCCCGGCGAGCGCGGCCGCGAGGACCGCGAGCGAGGCGAGCAGCCCGCGCCGGCGCCTGAGGACCCTCCTCACGCGGCGCGCTCGGAAGGCCGGCTTCGCGTGACCCTGATCGCCCACGACGTCCACGACCGCGGCGGGATGGAGCGTGCGCTGGCCGAGCTGATCCGAAGAGCGCATCGCACCGTGGACTTCACGGTAGTGGCGGCGACCCTCGACGAGTCGCTGCGCCCACTCGTGCGCTGGGTGCGGGTGCCGGTCCCCCGGCGCCCGTTTCCGCTCAAGTTCGCCTGCTTCTACGTCCTGGCGGGCCTGCGGCTCACGCGCCTGCGCGGGGAACTGCGGCACAGCATGGGCGCGATCGTGCCCCAGCCGATGGACCTCGTGGCCGTTCAGTTCTGCCACGCGGGCTTCTGGGAGCTCGAGCGAGCGCAGCCTCGGCCCCCGCAGGGTCTCGCGGGCAGGCTCAACGCGGCGTTGCATCGAGCGCTGTCCCTTGCGGCGGAGCGATGGTCGTACAGCCCGGGCCGGTCTCCCGTGTTCCTGGCCGCCTCGGAGGGGATCGAGCGCGAGCTGCGCGAGCACTACGCGGCGCGGTCGGTGCGCGTCGTGCCAAACGGCGTCGACGGCGAGCGCTTCCGGCCGGGCGGTGGCGACCGCGAAGCGCTGCGGGCGGAGCTGGGCGTTCCCGGGGATCGTCTGGTCGCCCTCTTCGTGGGCGGGGACTGGCATCGGAAGGGCCTCGCGCTGGCGATCGAGGCGCTCGCTGGGGCCGAGAGTCGCTACGAGCTGTGGATCGTCGGCGGGGGAGACCGCCAGCGCTTCCAGGCGCTGGCCGAGCGACACGGCGTCGCGGACAGGGTGCGCTTCCTGGGCAGGCGCCCCGACGTCGAGCGCGTCTACCGGGCGGCGGACGTGTTCGTCTTCCCGACCCTCTACGAGGCGTTTCCCCTCGTGGCGCTGGAGGCGGCGGCCTCGGGCCTTCCGATCGTGGCCACGCCGGTCAACGGCATCGAGGAGCTGCTCGCCGGTGGGGAAGCCGGAGTCGTGGTGCGCCGGGAGGCCGCCGAGCTCACCCGTGCGCTGCGCGAGCTGGGGGAGGACGAAGCCCGGCGAGCGGCCCTGGGCCGTGCGGCGCGCCGGCGCGCGGAGTCCTACACCTGGGAGGCGCACGCGCGAGGGGTCCTGGAGGCCTATCGCCTGGCCGCGGGCCGCGACTATCCTGTCGGGGATGTACGGCCGGGAGAGGTGCGCGGGTGACCACTGAGCAGCTGCGCGCGCCGCTCCCCAGGGTCGCGGGCCGGATCGAGCTGCCTTCGGGGCTGGGCACGGCGCTCCTGGCCATCGCGGGTGCGGCGGTGCTGGCGTGGATCGCCGTGAGCAGGCCCGAGTGGCACCGGACCGCGCTGGCGGCGGTCCTCATGCTCAACCTGCTCGTCGTAGCCGCCCGCTGGCCGCGGGCCGCGGCCGTGGCGCTCCTCATGCTCCTGCCCTTCATCGCCCTGCTCCGCCGGCTGCTGATCGACGGGTCGGGCTGGGTCCAGAACGATCCCCTGCTGCTCGTGGGGCCGGTGGTGGCGACCTCCCTCGTCTTCCGGCTGTTCCTGCTCGAGCGGCGGCCCATCGTCAGCGACACGCTCTCAAAGCTCGTGCTCGCACTCGGAGGCGTCGCCTTGCTCCAGGCGTTCAACCCGCTCGGCGTGGGTGGCGTGGGGGCGGGCCTCGCGGGCCTCATCTTCCTCGGCGTGCCGCTGCTCTTCTTCTTCATCGGCCGCGAGCTCGGTGACCGCTCGGCGATGCGGTGGGTGGTCGGATCCGTGGTGGCGATCGCGGCGATCGCGGCCCTCTACGGGATGTGGCAGACGAAGTTCGGCTCGCTGCTTCCCTGGGACCTCGACTGGTATGAGACGGCGGGCTACGCGGCGCTCAGGATCGGAGGGCTCGCGGAACTGCGGCCCTGGAGCACGTTCGCCAGCAGCTCGGAGTACGCGGCCTACCTCGCCACCGCGCTGGTGTTCGCCTGGGCCGCGCTGCTGCACGGGCGGCTCGCCCTGATGCTCGCCGCGCCCGTCCTCCTGTTCGCGGGCTTCTTCGCGGGCGGACGGTCCGTGCTGGTGCTCCTGCTCCTCTCGGGGATCGTCATGCTCTCCGCGCGGACGCACAACAAGGCCGCGGGCCTCATGGTGGTGGTCGTGGGCATCGGCGTGACGGTCGCGCTCGCCGTCAGCCTCGGGCCCGCCATCGACCGGGCGGCCGGCCTCGGCGGATCGGCCGTGACCGAGCGCAACGTGAGCGGCGTCCTCAACCCGCTCGACCCGACGCAGTCGACGCTCCTCACCCACTGGGAGGCCCTCGTGGACGGTGTCGCAGAGGGCTTCAGGAATCCCGCCGGCAGCGGCGCCGGGGCGACGAACCTGGCCGCCGAGCGGCTCGGCAACGCGGCGACGATCGAGACCGACAACGACCTCGCCGACGTCTTCGTGAGCTTCGGGGCGGTCGGCGGGCTGCTGTTCCTCGCGATCATCGTCCTGGCCTTCCGGCAGGTCTTCTCGCGCTACGCGCGCGAGCGCGACTGGCTGGTGCTGGCGGTCGGGGGCTTCATGGTCGTCACACTGGGCTTCTGGCTCAACGGGGGCCACTACGCCGTGGCGCCGCTGACCTGGTTTGCCATCGGCTGGGCGAGCCGCCGCCCCGCCGAGGCTGCCGAGGAGGCGATGGAGGAGGAGGCGCCGCCGTCGCGACTCGCATCGCGTCTTCGTGGGCGAAGCGCTGCGGAGGCCGCGCCCGCGCGGGTCGGGTAGGCGTGGCGCCCGCGAACGCTTCCGCGTCGGTGGCTGTCCTGATCCCGACGCACCGGCGCCCCGATCGCCTGGCGCGCACCCTGGAGGCGCTCGACCGCGCGCGGGGCGCGATCGCCTTCGACGTCCACGTCGCCGACTCCACCCCGGAGGAGGATCTCCAGGGAGAGGTGCGCGAGGCCTGCGCCCGGTATGACTACGTGTCGCTGACCCGCCACGGAGAGGGCTCCGCCCTCCCGCACAAGCGCAACTTCATGGCGAGGGAGGCCCGGGCCGACCTGCTCGTCGACCTCGTCGACGACATCTACGTCGAGGAGGGGGCGATCGAGCTGCTCGTGGAGGCCTACGCCCGCGAGAGCGGCTGGCGGATCGTGGCGGGCAGCGTCGGCTGGGGCGATGACTGGACGCTTCCGGTGACGATGCGCAGCATCGGCTACGGGCGCTCGGCGCGCCCGGGCGAGGCGCCGTGGTTCGTGGTGGGCGCGTTCCTCCTCTCCCCGCGGGCGCTCGCGCTCGCCTGCCCCTACCTCGAGACGACGAACTACTACCCAGACCAGCTGATCGGAAGCCTGTGGCGCGCGAAGGGGGTCAAGATGCTCTACGAGCCCAGGGCGCGCGCCCGGCACGACGAGGAGCACACCGTCTACGGGCCCGGCTACGAGGCCGGCCGGGTCTACGCCAACCTCTTCGACTCGCTCGTGGCCAAGCCCTCGATCGCGCGGGCGATCACCTGGGA
>JBBPZA010000044.1:0-8105 GCA_038199375.1 Solirubrobacterales bacterium
AGGTCGGCCGCCCGCTTCGATGCGACGAGCGGGACGGCGAGCGCGGCGTTGAGCGCGGAGGGCGAGATGGCGACGCCCGGCGCGGCGGCCTGGCGCTCGAACGCGTCGGCGGAGTCGGCGACGCCGGCCACCTCGAAAGTCCGGTCGCGCGGGGGCTTCGCCGCCTGGGCCACGAGAAGCGCGACGGTGTACCGCTCCTCGGCGTCGAAGGCCCACCGCGCCCGGTTGAGCACGAAGTCCAGCCGCCGCAGCGTCGAGCGCTCGAGGAGCCACCGCCGGAAGCCGAGTGACCCCTTGGCGAGGAACGCGCTGCGCGGCAGCACCACCCCGAGCGATCCACCCTCCCGCAGGAGCAGCCGGTAGCGCTGGCAGAAGAGCTTGTAGAGGTCCGGATCGCCAGGCCCCCCCTCGTAGCCGGTGCTCGCCGCAAAGTACGCGCGCAGCCCGGCCGAGTGGGCAAGACCCGCGTCCAGGCGCTCGGCAAGCTCGGGCCGCCTCGTCTTGAGCGCCTCGAGCGCTTCGCGGCGCGTGGCGTCGGACAGGCCGCGCAAGCCGGGCAGGTACCTCGCGTAGAAGGCAAGCTCCTCCACGGTGACCTCCTCCCACGGCGGGTTTCCCACCACCGCGTCGAAGCCCGACCGCTCGCCCGCGAAGACCTCCGGAAAGGCCAGCGGCCAGTGCAGCGTTCGCTGCTCGGCGGCCACGCGGGCCGCCTCGTCCGCCTTCGCCGACGCCGCTCCCTCCACGATCTTGGCGCCCCGGTCCCACAGCTCCCCTCGGGCGCCGGCAAGCCCCAGGGCATCCGCCACCCAGAGGTCGAGCAGGCGCCGGGCGCCGGCGACCGCCACATGGCTGCGGCCATCGGCCTCAGCGCTCTCCTGCACCTCGTCGGGCGTGCGGTCGGGCTGGTCGAAGAGCTCGGCCGCGGCGCGCGCTCCTGCGTCGATCGCGTCGCGCAGGGGCTGGGCAAGCATGCCGATCTGGCCGTTCTCCTCGCCGGGCTCGCGGACCTGGCCGGGCGACGCGACGCCGATGAGCGAGTTGCCGACGACGACGTTGTGGTCGAGGTAGGAGAGCGCCAGGCCGGGCACGAAGGAGGCCAGCCAGAGCGAGACCTTCGCGATCTCCGCCCCCATCGGCGAGAGGTCGACGCCGTAGACGCAGCGCTTGAGCACGAGCCGACGCAGCAGCGCGACGTCGTCGATGCCGGCGCCGTGGGTCTCGGCCGCACCGGCGCGCAGGTCGTCGAGCTGGCGTTGGACCGCCGGAAGCGGTGTCTCGGCGAGGAAGCGCGCGACGCGATCGGCGAGCTCGTCGACCACGACGGCGAGGAAGTGGGCGCTGCCGCACGCCGGATCGAGGACGCGGAAGGCGAACAGCTCGCGCGCCGCGGCGGCGGGATCGGCGGCCGCGGTCTCGCGGACGCCCGCCAGGTGCTCGTCGAAGGGCCGCACGACCGCCCCGCGCACCAGATGGCGGACGAGCTGCTCGGGTGTGTAGTAGACGCCGCCGCCCTTGCGGCCGCCCTCGTCGGTGAGCCAGAGCAGCTCTCCGCGGGAGATCTCGGCCTCCTCGGGATCGACCGGGGCGTAGCGATCGCGCCGCGCGTCGTAGCGATACGGACGGTCCGCCACCGAGAGGCGCAGCGAGAGCAGCCCCTCGTAGATGTGGCCCAGGTGGCCGATCGCCAGGCCCGAGAAGTCGACCCCCGTGCCCGTCTGCGGGTCGGCGCCCAGCGCCACGAGGGCGGGGCCGAGCGCGGCGTCGGAGACCAAGGCGCGCTCGAGCACCTCGGCGCCCTCGAAGCCGTCGGAGGCGAACAGCGCCCCGTTGTAGGGGGGGATCGCCATGGCGGGGTTCCCGGTGCGCATCGCGTCGACGAGCAGGGCGATCCGCCGCCACAGCGCGGTCGACCTAGCGCCCAGCCGGTCGCCCTGCTCGGCGGCGTCGCGGACGATCTGGGAGAGCGCATGAGGTCGGTAGGCCTCCTGGGCAACCGGCAGGTATCCCGCGCTCTCCGCGTAGAGCAGGAACAGCGCTCGGAAGACGAAGGTCAGCGCGGCGGCCTCGAGCTGCGCCCGGCGCGCATCGTCCTGGAGATCCCACCTCTCGGCGGCCGCCCAGCGGCCGAGCTCGCGACCCAGGACGGGAAGGACGTCCTCGCGGATCGCGCGGTCGATGCGCTCGCGCAGCGCCGCTCCGAAGGCCTGGGCGTCGCGCATCAGAGCGGCGAACCCGCCGTCGGCGAGGTAGGGCGGCGAGAGGAGGCCGAGAAGCGGGCGATCCTCCTCGGGGAGCGTCGTGGCGTCGAGCTCGAGGTAGCGAGCGACCGCGGAGCCACTCACGGGTTGCGCGTCGAACAGCCGCAGGCGTCCGCCGGAGGCGAGGATTCCGTAGCGGGCGCCCTCCTGGGCGCAGGCGTTCAGAAGCAGTCCCTCCGGGGGCCGGCCCTCCGCGTCGAGCTTTGCGAAGGCGGTGGGGTCGGCGAGCGGCAGGACGACGCACACTGGGCGCCCTTCGTGCCGGGCCAGGTAGCCGCGGCCGAGGCGATCGAACGCGTAGCCGAGCCCGGTGAGCAGCTCGCGCCACTGCCCTCCTGCGCCCCGGGCCAGCTCGCCCAACCCCGACCAGCGCTGCGAGGCGCGCAGCCGCACGGCATAGAGGTGCTCGGTGCCCAGGCCGTTGACGACCAAGCCGGCGACCCCGCGACGGTCGAGGCGCTCGAGCTCCTGCGCGAGCTCTCGCACGGCGATAAGTGGCGAGCGCGCGGGGAGCCGCTCGATCACGCGAAGGAGGTCCTCCGCTCCGATCAGCCGCACCGGCCCGCCGGCGCCGAGCGGCCCGAGGGCGTGGAGCGCTCCGTCGCCGCCGGAAGCGTCGCTTACGAGCAGGAGCGGCATCTCGCCGCCGTTGGCGCGCGCCTTCCACGTGCGACGCAGCGCCTGCTCGTCGGCGTCTGGAGAGACGAGCGCGACCTCGAGGTCGGCCA
Source organism: Solirubrobacterales bacterium (assembly GCA_038199375.1). Classification (GTDB taxonomy): domain Bacteria; phylum Actinomycetota; class Thermoleophilia; order Solirubrobacterales; family Solirubrobacteraceae; genus JBBPZA01. Next base: position 2,990 of record JBBPZA010000044.1, read on the forward strand.
GCACCCTGCTCTGCTCGATGTCCCGCGTGTCAGCTCGGGCGCTGCGCACCCCCGGCAGCGCTCCGAGCGCCGCGAACAGCTCGTGCCCGTTCACCGGCGAGAGGAACCGACGGGAGGCACGGCGCGAGGCTAGACCATCGCGCGGTCGAGTCGCCGTCCCCATGACCATGGTAGGTCAGGGGCAGGCGCCTTTCGCCCCGGGCATTCGCAAAGAGGCAGCCTACGATTGCAACGCGATGGACCTCGATCTGCTCAACGACGTGCTGGCCTCCGCGGGCGAGCCCGGCTTCCGCGCGCGCCAGGTATGGGCCCGCACCGCGGGCGGGGCCGCCGGCTACGAGGAGATGACCGAGCTGCCGCTCGCGCTGCGCGGCCGCCTCGCCGCTGAGGTGCCCTTCTCCTCGCTCACCCTCGACTCAGAGGCCCAGGCGAGCGACGGGACGGTCAAGGCCCTCTTTCGCACCGGCGACGGCCGGCCGGTCGAGGCGGTGCTCATGCTCTACCGCGACGGCCGGCGCTCGGTGTGCCTGAGCTCGCAGTCGGGCTGCCCGCTGACCTGCACGTTCTGCGCGACCGGGGCGATGCGCTTCGGGCGGAACCTGACCGCCTCGGAGATCCTCGACCAGGCGCTGCACTTCCGAAGGCTCGGCGCAGTCGACCATGGCGTGTTCATGGGGATGGGCGAGCCGATGCTCAACCTCGACGCCGTCCTGGCCGCCTGCGGGCGATTGCCCGACCTCGGGATTGCCCACCGCCGCACGGCGATCTCGACCGTCGGCTGGATCCCCGGCATCGAGCGCCTGGCCGCCTCTGCACCGCCGATCCGGCTCGCCCTGTCCCTCCACGCCGCCGACGATGCGCTGCGCTCAGAGCTCATGCCGGTCAACGAGCGCTACCCGCTCGCCGAGGTGCTCGAGGCCTGCCGGCGCCACTACGACGCCAAGCGGCGGATGGTCTTCGTCGAGTACGTGATGCTCGGCGGGGTCAACGACCGCTACGAGCAGGCGGTCGCGCTCGCCGAGGCGCTCGATCCGCGCGTCTTCAAGGTCAACCTCATCCCGTACAACCCGACCGATTCGCCCTATCGCGGCTCGAGCCGACAGGCGATCGACGCGTTCCGCGACGCCCTCGTGCAGCGGGGCCTCGGGGCGACCGTCCGCCTCACGCGCGGCCGCGACATCGCCGCCGCGTGCGGGCAGCTCGCCGCGAAGGCTTGAGTGCTTCCCGCCGGCAGGCGGCCGTACCTGCTGCGGGGGCCGCCCGGCAACCGACGCTTCAGCGGCGCCGGTCGCGCTGTTCGACCCGCACGGGCTCGTCCCACAGGCGGCGGCTCCCGACCCCCGAGCGAAGCAGGGACGCCCGGACGAAGTCCCGTTGAGAGAGGCGAGGCCGCTGCTGGTTTGCGTGGGCGCTGGTCGCGCCGTACCACTCGATGCGCTTGAGGTTGGTCATCTGATCTCTCCTGGCCGTTTCGCCCTCAACGGGCGAAGTGACCTGAAATTACGCGTTGCCGACCCGGGTGTCCGTTGCGCGCGGCACCTTCTTAATCTCAATTCGGCAACAGACCCCCGCGGCCTTCAGCAAACGGACGCAGATAGGAGAAACGCGGTCGTGCGCTCAAGCTCGGGACGCGCTCAGCGGGCAGCCTCGGCGTCCTTCGGACCCAGGTAGCGCATGTAGATCTGATTGAAGGCCGCGATGCCCCTGGCCGCGCCGAGAACCCCGCCTACGTCGCGGAGCCACTCGGGCCTGCGCGCCTCGACGAAGGCCCGGTCGGCGAAGGGGTCGCGCGTCTCGAAGAGGATGTAGTTGATCCGCTGGCTGGGGAACGGGTTCGTGGAAGGCAGCGCGAGCTGCCGGTTGATTCCGTACCTCGAGGCCTTCGCGGACTGCAGGCGGACCACGTCGCGGCGGCCGCTCCACAGGAAGGCATCGCCCACCCCGTTGCCGTCGCCGAGCGTCGGAACGACGCCGGGAAACCCGGTCGCGTCAGAAGCGAAGACCACGTAGTCGCCCCCGCCGGCCGCCTCGGGCTGGGTCGACGGGCCGTTCCCGCGCGCCACGGGGATGACCCGCACGCTGTCGGCGCGAGACGCCGCCGTGCCCTCGATCTTCCGACAGCCGTCGGGGTCTCGGCGAAGAACCCCCTTGGAGCGCAGGAAGCTGCGGATGTCGGCGCGCGCGATGTCCGAGGTGGGACCGTCGTCTCCCTCGAGGATGTCGGTCGCCTGGGTGGCGAAGACGACGCTGCAGCTCTGATCCGACGCCGCCCCCTCCGTCGACGGGCCGTTTCCGGCCTGCCCGCTCGCGTTGACCGAGACGACCCGGACGCTGGTATCCAGCGAACGGGTCATGGCGTTGACGTAGACGTCGGCGAACCCGTTGGCGTCGCGCCCGGGATCGAGGTTCGTCGCGGCCGAGGTGAAGGCGAGCACCTGGTCGGTGCGCAGCGACCACGAGGGGTCGTAGGAGTCTTTGTCGCCTGGCACGCCGGCGTCGGAAGCCGACGCCAGGAAGGTGAGCCCCACTCGCCCTCGGTCGCCCGGGCGCTTTGCCTGCATGATCTTGACGTAGACCTGCTTTACCCCCGGCGGTGGCGCGTCGGTCGCGGCCGAGCGGTAGTTCGGGTGGTTGTCGTCTCCAGCCGAACGAGGAGCCGGAGCCGGGGGCCGAGGTTGCGCGGCCTGGGTGAGGTTCGTCGCGTCCGAGGTGAACGCGGCACGCTCGCAGTCGCCGTCCACCGCCACGTCGTAGGTCGCGCCGTCGGACTGACGGCCGTCGGCGCCCACCGAGATCCGCGCGACGGCGCCCGTCTTGAGGACGAACACGAAGGCGTCCGGCTTCCCGTTGGTGTCCCCGGGGACGAGGTTCGACGCCTCGGAGATGAAGGCAACGCAGCTCGGCGCCGTCTCTTTGAGCCGCCCGGACGAGCTCGCGTCGCCATCGACCGCGGGCGCGTAAGAGCGGCCGTCGGCCGGGCCGTTGATCCCGCGGGAGGCGAGCCGGGTGGGGCCGCCCCGCCAGGGCGACCCGGTGTCCCCACCGCCCGCCCGATCGATGACGAAGACGTCGGTCATGCCGTTGGCGTCGCCGGCGACGATGTTCGAGGCATCCGACTCGAAGGCGATCGCCCGGGCGCGGCGCGCGTCCTGGGAGATCACGGCGTTGCGCGACGGTCCGTTCGGGAATCCGCCGTCGGCTGCCCGCGAGACGAGCTCGGTGTCGTAGAGCGGCGAGCGGTCGGCCCCCATCGCTCCGGCCGGGAAGGCGAGGACGAGGAGCAGCGCAACGACTGTGGCGGCGCGCGGAAGAGCGCGCCAACTGGCATCCGGCATTGCAAGACCTCCGCTGGGTCTCTGGGTCGATGCGAACTGAAATCACTGCGACCGGCGCGCCGGCGGGTTACCCCTCCCGCGGGCGCCTTAACCTCCAGGCACTGGGGAAAGTTCTACAACATTTTGCGGGGGGGACGCTTAGATACGATCGCCACGAGAGCGCGGCCTACCTCGCAGCGCCGACCTCCCCGACCTCCGCGCGCGCCTCGCCGGCCCGCAGGAGCCGGTCGCGCAACTGGGCCGTCTGCTCGGGAGACGGGTCCCAGCGCCCGACGTCGGGCAGCTCGTCGAGCGAGGCCAGGCCGAAGAGCTTGAGGAACAGCGGCGTGGTCCGGTAGAGGATCGCGCCGAACTGCGAGCGGCCCGCCTCCTCGACGAGCCCCCGCTCGAGCAGGGTGGCCGCGCCCGACTCGGCGCTGACCCCGCGGATCCGGGCGATCTCGGGCCGCGAGACCGGCTGCAGGTAGGCCACGAGGGCCAATGTCTCGGCTTGGGCCGGAGTCAGGGGCGGGGTCCGCGGACGGGCGAGCAACCGCCGGGCGGCTGGCTCGGCGACCGGGTCGGAGGCAAGCGTCCAGCCGCCCGCGACCTCGCGCAGGACGGTTCCCCGCTCGCCCCAGCGCTGCACCATGTCCTCCAACGCACGCTCGATCGCCGCTTCCGAGGCCTCCACCGCGTCGGCCAGGTCCCGCGGCGCGACCGGCTCTGAGGACAGGAAGAGGAGCGCCTCGATCTTTCGCTGGAGCTCGGTCACGCCGCGCTCCGCGCCGTCCGTGCCCGGATCGTGAGAAGAGGCTCACGGCGCTCGACGGCGATGTCGCCGAAGGGCGTCTCCTGCGTCCACGTCGCCTCGCCCTGCTTGTAGAGCTCGAGCAGCGCGAAGAGGGTCACCGCGACCGTGACCCGATCGGCGCCGCGGACGGCGTCGTCGAAGCTGAAGCGCCCGCGGGCCAGGAGGTCGCGAAGGTGCGCGAGGCGCTCGGCGACGGAGACCCGCGGGGCGCGGAGGTGACCCAGGTCGACCGGCGCCGGGATCCGCAGCAGGCCGCCGAGCGCCGCACCCAGACGATCCGGGTCATAGGCGGCGACCGCGAGCTCCGTCGAGTGGCGGCGAAGCTCCGCGGGGAGCGGCGCGGAGCGGTAGCGGTGGCCCTCCTCGCCCGCCAGACGCTCGCGCAGGTAGCCCGCGGCGCCGCGGTAGCGGTGGGCCTCGAGCATGCGCGCGAGGAGCTCGGCGGCCGCCTCGGCGGGCTCGAGCTCGGCGAGCTCCTCGTCGCCGTCGCGGGGGAGCATGAGCCTCGACTTGAGCTCGAGCAGCGCGGCGATGAGGACGAGGAACTCGGTGGCCACCTCGAGGTCGAGGTCACCGCGCCCCTCCAGGTGGTCCAGGTAGGCGAGGACCACGTCGGCGAGGTCGACGTCGAGGAGGTCGACCTCCTCGCGCAGGACGAGCGTGAGCAGCAGGTCGAAGGGACCCGTGAAGACGTCGAGGTCGAGCTCGAGGTCTGCGACCGCGGACACGGCCGTGCAGGCTAGCGGGCGGCCATGACGACGAGCCCTCGGGTAGCCGCGCCCTGCGGCACGGCGAACGCGCGCGGATGGCTGCCGTGACCGCGCCGTCCGCGCGCTCAGCGCGGCGGACCGACGCCCATGGCCTCGCGTACGTCGGCGAGCACGCCGGCGGCGATCGTCCGCGCCTTCTCGGCGCCGTCGGCCAGCGTTCGCTCGAGCGCCGCCTCGTCGCCGCGCAGCTGCGCGCAGCGCTCGCGCACGGGCGCCAG
>JBBPZA010000045.1:0-7933 GCA_038199375.1 Solirubrobacterales bacterium
CACCGCGAAGGGCCTCGGGGCGATGTACTCCGGCGGGCCGAAGGTGCCGTCATGGTGGTGGTAGACGGGCTTGAGAATCGGCTCGCCCTCGCGCAGCAGCGAGAGGTGCTGCTCGATGATGTCCATGTAGTTGCACTCGGGATGCAGCGGCGTGATGTCGTGCTCTTTGCGCTGCTCGCGGTCGTACTTGTGGTAGTCGTCGGTCCCGACGTGGGTCACCTGCTCCTCGCCGAGGATGTCGACGAGCCCCCCCGAGATCGTCGTCTTCCCCGCCGCCGAGTCGCCGACGATGCCAAGGATGACCGGTCGTGGCATTACTACGCCCCTCTCGCTGACCCTCCAGACGCCCGCCGGATGCGAACGGCCAAGGCTGTTGGCCATCACGTTATACGACTTCCTTCGGGAACCGGTCCCGCTCACTCACCGTCCACGGGCGCCTAGGGTTGCTTCGTGGGTCTGTCGCGTTTGCGCTCGCTCATCGTCGGCCTACGTGTATCTCAAGGGTTGAGGGGACGCCGACGGTGCAGCCCGCGCCAGGGCCGAGACCGCCGAAATCCCGTCCGGCCACCAGTGGTGCCTCCCTTTCCGCACTTCTCGAGCTCTATTTCTCCCCCCACCCCTCGGCGTCCCGGGCGATTCGCAGTGAGAGCGCCTCGAGCTCGGCGCTGAGCGCGCGCAGCTTGCGCGCGTCTTCGAACCACGGCCCGTAGCGCTCGGCCTGGGCTGGGGTGAGGGTGCGGGTGACGGTCTTGCCGGCGATCTTGCGCGTCCAGGAGTAGTAGGGGCCGTGCAGGACCGGTGGGTCTTGGCGGCAGCGACAGCCGGGCGAGGAGCAGCGGGTGCGCCGGACGGTGAGCGTGCCGGGCAGGCAGAAGCCGAGCTTTGCCAGCTCGGCCGCGATCTCGGTGCGTCGGCGTTCGTGGGCTTGGCTGGGTGGGGTCATGTTCGGGTTCCGTCCGTGGCTGTCAGTAGGTTACTGGCAGCTTACGACGGAATGATGTTCCGTGGCGATCGCGATGAGCCAGACCGAACCGTTCGAGCTTCACTCCCGGGCGCTGGGTGCGCTGCCGATCGTCGACCGCTTCCTCGGGCGGATGGGCCTCGAGCAGACGCTCGGGCGCTACCTGCCGCCCTCCGATCGGCGCGTCGCGCTGGCACCGGCGGTCGCGGTCGGCGTGCTGGTGCGCAACCTCTGCCTCGCGCGCGAGCCGCTCTACGGCCTGTCCGAGTGGGCCGGGCGCTTCGATCCGCGCCTGCTCGGCCTGCAGGGGAGGGAGGTCGAGCTGCTGAACGACGACCGCGTCGGGCGCGCGCTCGACCGGCTCTTCGACTCAGACCGCGGCTCGCTGCTGTGCGAGCTGGTGGTCGGGGTGATCTCGCAGTTCGAGGTCGACTGCGCCCAGCTTCACAACGACTCGACCTCGATCTCGCTGCACGGCGCCTACGCCGCCGCCGAGGACGCGAGCGGGCCGGCAAGCCGACGCCCCGAGCGGCGCCGGGCCATTCCAAGGACCACCGTCCCGATCTCAAGCAGCTGATGCTGACGCTGACGGTCTCGGCCGACGGGGCGGTGCCGCTGGCCCACCGCGTGCTCGACGGCAACACGCCAGACGACCAGACCCACATCGAGACCTGGGAGGGGCTGGTCGAGCTCGTCGGTCGCACCGACTTCCTCTACGTCGCCGACTCAAAGCTCTCGACGCGCGAGCAGATGGCCCACATCCACGCCCGTGGCGGGCGCTTCGTCTCGGTGCTTCCGCGCTCGCGCTCGGAGGACGCACAGATCCGCGAGTGGGCGCAGACCCATGCCTTCGAGTGGACCGAGGCCGAGCGGCGGCCCGGCAGGCGCCGGGACTCACCCGACGCCATCTGGTGGACGGCACCGGCGCCGATCCCGACCTCCGAGGGCCACCGGCTCGTGTGGGTGCGCTCCTCACAGAAGCACGCCTGCGACGCCGACTCGCGTCAGGAGCGCATCGACCGCGGCCTGCACGCGCTCGAGACGCTGCGGGCAAAGCTCTCGGGGCCCCGGTCGCGTTTGCGCACCCGCGTCGCGGTCGAGCAGGCCGCCCGGGCGGCGCTCGCCAGCGCGGGCGCCGAGCGCTGGATCGACTGGGAGATCACAGAACACACCGAGGAGAGCTACCGCCAGGAAAAGCGCGGACGCCCCGGCAGGGACACCCGCTACCGCAGGATCGAGAAGACCCGCTTCGAGCTGGCCTTCTCCATCGACGCCGCCCGGCTCGACTACGACGCGCGCACCGACGGCTGCTTCCCGCTCGTCGCAAACGAGCCAGAGCTCTCAGACCCGGAGGTGCTCGGCGTCTACCGCTACCAGCCGAATCTCGAAAAGCGCCACCACGAGCTCAAGTCCGTGCTCGGAGCCGCACCGGTCCAGCTCAAGTCGGCCGCGCGGATCGAGGCGCTCGCCTGCTGTCAGTTCATCGCGCTGCTGTGCTCATGCCTGATCGAGCGCGAGCTGCGGGCCGCGATGGCGCGCGAGGACATCGCAGAGCTCGCGCTCTACCACGAGGGGCGCCCCTCCAAGGCACCCACCGCCGCGCGGGTCTTCGACCTCTTCGCAGATCTCTCCCGCCACCACCTGCTCCGCGACGGCGAGCACGTCCAGACCTTCGAGCCCGAGCTCACCCCGCTCCAGCGCCAGGTCCTCGACCTGCTCGGAGTGCCCGAGAACGCCTACCTCAGCGCGAAGCCGGGCTCCTGATCTGTCACCCGCTCAGGTGGGGGGAGATATTGCGGTCCAGAAGTGCGGAAAGAGAGTGGTGCGTCCCTTAACGTCGAACCTTCAGCCGCGCTGAACGCCGGTGGCGTCGACGCGGTCGCGGTCGTGCGGGGGAGGACCCGATCGTGCTCCGGATGGCGCTGATGGTCCGCGCTGCTTCCGACGACGTTTCGCTGCTACTGACGATCTTCGATCCGACCATGGCCGGGGAGATGGCCCACGAGTTGCCCAATACGCAGGTGACCTCGCTGGCGGACATCGTCGCGCCGTCGATCGCCGGGCCGTGAATCGACGAGCGCTTCACCGCGATCAGCGTCGACGGCGATTACGCCCTCGGGTTGGGCGAGGACGGCGACGACGTCCGCGAGGAGCCGATCCCGTCGCCTGATGGCAAATCCCAAACAGCGAATTATCTGGAGCACGTCGACCGCATGCGCCGGCAGGTCGAAAGTCCGGCGAAGCAGTACGTCGAAATGGTCGAGCGCGCCCGCAAGGCCCGGCGCGGACCCGTGTTCCCGGTGCCGCTCCACACGCGACTCCTTCGGCCACAAAGCGATCACGCCAGCGCCGATGCGGCTCGTTACTCCTATCGGCGCGGCGTCGGCGAAGGCGCTACTGCTCTTCGCGGTGGCTGTTGCGTAAAGCGGCTGGATAGGCGCCGCACTCGGCGGCGGCGGCCGTGTCGAGCGTTCGGCGGGGCGGTTTCCGAGAGTGGTCTTCGCCGTCGAGAGCCTCTCAGGCCGCGGCGGGCGCCATTTGGTGGCGGAAGAGCTTCAGCAGGTTGTGGGTGGCCGTGATCAGCCGCCACTCAGAGCGGCAGGCCGATCTTCCTCGTCTTCGAGGCGGGCGAAGAGGACGGCGTCCTTGTCGAAGGAGGCTGGGCGGCCACGACGGCGTGACCGCCTCCCTGGGAATAGCGGGGGCCCGATAGGTCCCTCCGAGCGGCCTCGACCCGACGAGGACCAAAGAATCGCCGCAACCCGGCTCGGCATCATCGCCAACGTGTGTTGAACCTCGTCCCGACCGGTCTGGCTCACCGGAGCACTGGAGGCGGTCGCGTCGGTTGACCGAAGAGGTCGAGGAGAGATTTCTGTGATGCCGGCTCCTCAGCCCGCCGTGCAGGGCACGGAATCCGGAGGCCTGATCGAGCGCCTTCGCCGGTTTGCATCCAGTTCCTGTCAGGCGATGCTGCTCAGCTGGGCCTCGGTGGGCTCCGCGCAGCAGAACCAGGGCTCGGTGAGCCGCGGGCGCTCCGCGACCGAGCCGGCCTCGGGCCGGCCCTCGTCGGGCTCGAGGCCGGCCGCCGCGAGCGCCGCCCGCCGGATCTCGTGGAACGTCGCGCTCGCCGGCTCGTCCTCCTCGACGCCGCGCTGCACGATTGCCACGACCTCGGCCTGCAGCTCGTCCGCACTCGGGTCGGCGGCGCTCCACCGGTAGGCGAGGCTCGCGGCGTCGTAGGGCCCGAGGTGGGGCTGCAGGTCGGGATGGTCGAGCAGCAGCGAGCCCTCGGGCAGCAGCAGCCGGATCATGTACTGCACGGGATCGACGTTGGCGATCAGGTCGTGCGCGGCGACGAAGGACAGCAGCTCGACGATGTCGGCCGGGGTCGTCCACGGCGTGAAGGGCATGAAGGACGGGCGTGGCTCGATGCCGTGCTCGCGCAGGAGCGTCACCGCGGCCGAGGCGTCGGCCGTCGTGTGGCCCTTGTCCAGCCGGACGAGGATCTCGTCGTTGACGCACTCCAGCGCGGACACCACGAACAGGCAGCCGGACCGCGCCATCTCGGGCCAGATCCCGGCGTGCTGGAGCACGTGCTCGACCTTCGTCGTGCAGTCGAACGTCAGCTCCGGGAAGCGCTCGTGGACCGCGCGGACGACGCGCATGGAGTGCCGCACGCCGTTGAGGAAGTCCGGGTCGCCGAAGGTCAGGTGGCGGGCGCCCATCTCGACGAGGCGCTCGACGTCGCGCAGGATCACGTCCTCCTGCACGATCCGGATGCGCCCGTCGTAGACGACGCCGACCGGGCAGTGGCGGCAGCGGTGCACGCAGCCGTGGCTCGCCTCGACGTAGCCGGCGAGCCGCTCCTCGCCGCCGACCGCCAGGCGGGCGTAGCGCTCCAGCGGGGGCAGCAGCTCGCGGGCGGGGAGCTCGAAGCGCTCGCGGCCGAGGTGGACGACGGGCGTCCCGTCCAGGGCGTCGCGCTCCCCTCGCGCCAGACCATCGACCCAGGCGACGAGCGCCGGCTCGTACTCGCCCGCGATCACGCGGTCGACTAGGCGCCCCTCGGTGAGCTCGCGGCTGACGGGGGCATACAGGCCGTAGAGGCAGACGGGCAGCTCGCGCCGGTCCGACCGCAGCGACTCGGCGGCGCGTAGCGCGAGGCGCATCGCGGTGTGCATGGGCACCGAGAAGGCGACCGCCTCGGCCTGGTCGAAGCGGTCGGGATCCCAGTCCTCGACCGACAGATCGAGACAGCGCACCTCGTGGCCGGCGCGCTGGAGCGCGGCGGCGGGCGAGGCGACGTGCAGGGGCTGGTGCCCGAGCTCGTAGGTGGAGACCAGCACGACGCGCATGGCCCCGAGCGTAGCGCCGCGCCCCGGGCTCCTCCGGCCGGGCCGCGTCAGGGACGGCCCGCCGCCGCCGGCGCCCGGATGTCGATGTCGAGCCGGGCGTGGGCCGCGCGCAGCGCCGCCTCGACCTCGGCCGGGCCGCGGCCCCGGGCGAAGAGGAAGCCCAGGTAGCGATCGCCCTCGGGCAGCGGGACCACCTCGCGGCCGGGGATGACCGTCGTCTCGAGGCCCACGATGCCGGGCACGGCCAGCGCCTCCTCGCGCCGGCGCACCGCGACGAGGACGCCGGCGCGCGCGATCGGCAGCATCATCACGCCGGACGCGGCCGACTCGCGGCGCGGGTCGTCGAGCCTGAGCCCCAGCGCGTGGCGCAGGATCAGCTCCTCGAGCGATCCGCCGGCCCCGAAGCGTAGCGCGCGCGAGCACAGGCCGCCGATCGAGCGGGCGGCGAGCTCGAGGACCGTAGCCCGCTCGCCGTCCAGCCGCAGCTCGGCGTGGACCGGGCCCTCGCACAGGCCGAGCGCGTCGGCGGCCGCCTGGGTCAGGCGCTCGATCCGCCGCAGCGCCGCATCCCCGAGCCGCGAGGGGGTGACGTAGATCGTCTCCTCGAAGTACGGGCCCTCGAGCGGGTCGGGCTTGTCGAACACCGCGAGGACCTCGAGGCGCCCGGCGCGCAGCAGACCCTCGACGGCCACCTCGGCGCCCGGCACGTAGCGCTCGACGAGCAGCGGGCCGCCCGCGTCCTCGCCGGCGCACCCCAGGATCGCGCGGATGCGCCGCGCGGCGGCCTCGGCGGCGCGGGCGTCGTCGGCCCGGATCACGCCCCGGCTCGCGGAGAGCGAGACCGGCTTGACGACGCACGGCAGCCCGACCGCGCCCGCGAGCGCCGCCACGTCGTCGCCCGCCTCCGCCACGCGGTACTCGGCCTGCGGCACGCCGGCGGCGGCCAGCGCCCGCCGCATCCGCGCCTTGTCGCGGGTCGCGGCCACGGCCTCAGGCGGGTTGCAGCGCAGGCCGATCCGGGCGCAGGCGGCCGCCGCCGCGCGCTGGCCATCGTCGTCGACGGCCACGACGGCATCCAGCGGCGTGCGGCGATGGAGGGCCCCGATCGCGTCCGCCGCGGCCTCGGGCCGGCGCAGTGAGACGACCAGCGCGCGATCGGCCATCGCCCCCGACAGCGCCTGGCGATGCTCGGAGGCCACGACGACCTCGACGCCGAGCACGCGCGCCGCGGCCAGGAAGTCCGGCGCGCGGTAGGTCCTCGTCGGGAGGATCAGGAGCACCCGGGCCACGCCGCTATCGTAGGTCGACGGGCACCGACCTTCGCCCGGCGGCCGGCCAGAGGGCACCAATGACCGACGACACGCCGTACGACGACGACATCCTCACCGTCACCGAGCGGGCGCTCGAGCGCGTCGTGGCGTTTCGCGAAGCGGACGGCGGCGAGTCCGAGCAGGCCATGTGGGTGCAGGTCACCGGGACGGCCGGCGGCGAGTACACCTACAGGATGTCGCTGCGCCCGCTGGCCGACGCGGGAGCGGGCGACGCCGTGCAGCACATCGGGGGCCTCGCCGTCGTCGCGCCCCGCGAGGACTGCTATCGCCTCCGCGGAGCGACGGTCGACTGGACCGGCGACGCGACCGGGGGCGGGCTCACCGTGCGCAACCCGAACGAGCCGCCGCCCCCCGCCCCGGTCGGCCTGCCGATGAGCGGCGCTCCCGCGCCGCCGGCGAGCCCCGCCATGGGCGACCGGCCGCCCGCCGATCTGACCGGTCCGCTGGAGCGCCGGGTGGTCCAGGTGCTCGAGCAGCAGGTCAACCCGTCGATCGCCCAGCACGGCGGGCGCGCCGACCTCGTCGCCATCGAGGACGCCACGGCCTACCTGCGCTTGGGCGGGGGCTGCCAGGGGTGCGGCATGGCGACCGCGACCTTGAGCCAGGGCATCTCCGTCGCGATCACCGAGGCGATCCCGGAGATCGACCACGTGGTCGACGTGACCGACCACAGCTCCGGCACCAACCCGTACTACGAGCAGGCCAAGAAGTGAAGGTCGCCTACGTCCTCTCGACGTCGGGTCGCACGGCGAGCTACAAGCTCGGCAGGATGATCCTGCCGCAGCTCGAGGAGCGCAGCCACGGGGTCGAGGTCGTCGGCATGTTCTTCTTCGACGACAACAACTACGTGCTGCGCGAGGGGGATCCGCTCGGCGAGCGGCTCGCGAAGGTCGCCGCGGACCAGGGGATCATGCTGATGATGTGCGACCAGTGCGCGCTCGAGCGCCGGCTGGCCGAGGGCGAGGTCGGAAGCTGCGTGCCAACCGGCGTGGTGGCCGGGGTGCAGGTGGGCTGCTTCCCCGATCTGTACGCCGCGCTCTCCGGCAACCCTCCGGACCAGGTCATCACCCTCTGACCTAGATCAGTGAGTTGGCGGGGCCCGGGTGGCGTGGTGGGCTGGGGGACGCGGCTGGTGAGGTGAGGCCACGGAAGCAGAAAAGCCCCGTAAATACGGGGCTTTTCTGTCCGGCGGTGGTGCGATCGTGGTGGCTGGCGAAGGCGTCCACGATCAGTGAATGGAGCTCACCTTGGAAGTGAACGACGGTAACGGTGACAGGGGGCCCGGA
>JBBPZA010000046.1:0-36027 GCA_038199375.1 Solirubrobacterales bacterium
ACGTCCTCGGGCTGCTGCGTCTTGAGGCCGCGCGCCGCCTTCAGGCCGGAGGTGAGCTCGGTGTTGACCAGTACGGGCATGACGCACGAGACCTCGATCTGACTGCCGGCCACCTTGAGCTCGCCGCGGACCGCCTCGGAGAGGCCGACCACCGCGTGCTTGGTAGCCGAGTAGGTCGCCGCGCCGGGGATCCCCGTCTTCCCCGCGGTCGAGGCGATGTTGACGATGTGGCCGCGGCCACGGGGCTCCATCCGCGCAAGCGCGAGCTTGGTCCCGAAGATCACCCCGTGGAGGTTGATGTCGACCTGGCGGATCGCCGTCGCGTCGTCCTCCTCCGTAAGGCGCGATAGCGGCATGATCCCGGCGTTGTTGACGAGGATGTCCAGGGGCCCGAGCGCCTCCTCGGTATCGTCGAGGAAGCGGGCAAACGACGGCTTGTCGGTGACGTCGAGCCCGAAGCCGACGGCGGCGCCACCGACCTGCGCCGCCGTCTCGGCGGCCAGCGCGGCGTCGAGGTCTCCGATGGAGACCTTCGCCCCCTCCCGTGTAAGCGCGGTTGCGGTCGCCCTGCCGATGCCGCGGGCGGCACCGGTGACGGCGACGACCTGGCCGTGGAGGGAGCGGGGTTCCTTCGCCATGTGATGGTTCTCCTGATCTCGATTCGAGCGCTGGTGAGGCGCGCATCAGGGTAGGCGAGGCGGCGGCGCGGCGGCGCGAGGGCACGAAGCGGGCCGGTCAGTCCGCCTTGGCGGCCCCGTCAGTCCGCCTTGGCGGCCCCGCTCCCGCCCTTGCCGGAGTCCTTCGCGGGCTTGTCCGGCTTTCCGCTCCCGTCGCTCGTCGGCGCGGGGGCGGGAGTCGCCGGCGCCTGAGACTGACTGCTCGAGCCCGATCCCTCACCGCCAGATCCCGATCCCGAGCCCTTGGAGCCTCCGCTCGCAGGGTTGGCGCCGTTGGACCCATCGCTCCCCGCGCTGCCCGAGCGGCCGCCGTTGCCATCGCCGCCCCGGCCGCCGCCCTTCGAACCGCCAACCTTCGTCCCGCGGCCTTTGGAGCCTCCGCGCCCGGTTGCCCGCTCGTCGCGCCCCTGCTTCGACTTCGTCTGACCGGGCGCGGTGTCCGAGCGGCCGCGCTCCCCCTTGGGACGCTTGCCGTTCGGCTGCTTGCCGCGCGTCGTGGCAGAGCTCGCGTCTTGCCGCGCGCCGCTGCGCTCCGGGGTCGGGGCCGTCCCCTGAACCCCGAACACGGGAATGACGCCCGGAGCCCCTTCGCCCAGAGGCGGTCGCTGCGCCGCCGCCGACTGTGGCGCCTCCGCGGTGGACCTCTCGGGAGACGAGAGCTGTTGGTGCACGGCCGCAACTCCTCCGGCAGTCACGCCGGCGACCGCCAACAGGGCGAGGAGCTTTGCGACGGTGGCGCCCGCGAGCAGGCCGCCGCCGCCCGTGGCTGCCATTCCACCCGCGGCGACGCCGCCGGCAGCCGCCCCTCCGGCCAGCCCGCCGCCCGCCGCTCCGCCACCGGCGATCCACGGAAGGGCGCCGGCCTTGAGGCCGGCGGTCGGGACGACCGGAAGGATCGCCGCCATCGCGCGCCGCTGCCGCTTGACCTCGTCGCGGAAGGAACGGCAGCCGGCGCACTCGTCGAGGTGGCGTCGCAGCGGCGCGCGGCGCAGCGCGGCGCCGCGGGCCGTGGCGAGCTCCTCCCGAACCTCCACGCACGGGGTATCCCGCGCCTGGCGGCCGACCGCAAGCGACTCACGAGCCTGGAAGACGAGCGCCTTGACCTTCTCGCGTTGCACCCCGATCACCCCGGCGATCTCCTCGTGAGAGAGGTCGCCGAGCTCGGCGAGGACGAGCGCCCCCCGCTGCTCGTCGGGCAGCCGCCCGAGGTCGGCGAGCACCTCTCGAAGATCCTGCCGGCGCTCGACCTGCGCCCCGAGACCCTCAGTCGCGACCTCGAGCACTTCTTCGTCGGAAGCCGGCCGCTCGCGCCTGGCCCTGAGGATCGACAAGGAGCGGTTGCGGGCGATCGTATAGAGCCACGGACGCAGCACGATCGGCTTCTCGGAAGCCAGGAGGTTCCGGTAGGCGGCCAAGAACGTGTGCTGGACGGCGTCCTCGGCCTCCTGCGGCGAGCCGAGCATGTGCCGACAGAACGCGAGAATGCCGCGATGGTGGCGCTCGTACATCGCCTCGAAAGCCGGCTCGCTGCCATCGCGAACAAGGGCGACCAAACGCTCGTCGGCCGCCAGGCGAAGCATTCGCGCCGGCACGTGAAGCCTCTTGGGCGGCCGTGGCCCTGTCGTTGCCTCCATGACCTCATTATCACCTCCAACGTCGCTTCGACGCGGGAGTTGGCCGCATGGCCTGCGGATAAGGTTGCTTACTCATGCCGTTCTTCCGCTACGAAGGGCAACGGCTCGCCTACACCGTCCATGGCTCCGGGTCCCGGCCCGTCGTCCTGCTGCCGGGGCTGCTCTTCTCGCAGCGTATGCACCTCCCCCTCGCCCGCGAGCTGGCCGCGCGCGGCAACCGGGTCGTCACGCTGGACCTCCTCGGCCACGGTCGCTCGGACCGCCCCCGCGACATGTGGCGCTACTCCATGCCCATCTACGCCGAGCAGGTCGTCGCCCTGCTCGATCACCTCGCGATCGACGAGGCGGTCGTCGGCGGCACGAGCCTCGGGGCGAACGTGGCGCTCGAGGTCGCCTCGCTGGCGCCCGACCGGCTGCGCGGAATGGTCGTGGAGATGCCGGTGCTCGACAACGCGCTGCTGGCCTGCGCGATCTTCTTCACGCCGATGATGATCGGGCTGACCTTCGGCGAGCGGGGCGCGCGCCTCCTCGCCGCGGCCGCGCGCGCGATTCCCAGCCGGGCGATCCCCTTCTGGGGCGACGTCGTGCTCGACGCGATCCGCCAGGATCCTGCGCCCAGCGCGGCGGTCATCCAAGGAGTCTTCTTCGGTCGCACCGCGCCGCACCGCTCAGAGCGCAGGACGTTCCAGACCCCGGCGGTCGTCATCGGCCACCATCGCGACCCGATCCACCCGTTCTCAGACGCCGGGATGCTCGCCGACGAGCTGCCCAACGGTCGCCTCATCGAGGCCAACAGCTTGTTCGAGCTGCGCGCCGCTCCCGAGCGGCTGACCGACGAGATCGCGGCCTTCCTCGACGAGTGCTGGCGCCCGCGCCAGGCGGGCAAGCCGCGCAGGCGCCGGTTGGCCTCGCGTCGGGTTTCCTAACCGACCAACCTCCTCGCCCTACCCGCGTTCCAGTCTCCGGAAGGTATGTCAACGTCCGGAGGAGCTTCATGCGAAAGACCTTTGTAACCCTGATCGTCGGCGCCTCTCTCGCGGTGCCCGCGGGAGCGCTGGCCGACGACGAGGCCACGACGCCCAACGCCTCGCAGGCCTGCAAGCAGCAGCGCGAGATGATGGGCGAGGGCGCCTTTAAGGCGACCTACGGCACGAACAAGCGCAAGTCAAACGCATTTGGCAAGTGCGTGTCGAAGATGAGCAAGGCCGCGCAGAAGGATCAGTCCAACGCGGCCAAGGAGTGCAAGGCCGAGGAGGAGGCCGGCGCGGCCGCCTTCGCGGCCAAGTACGGCACCAACAAGAACGGCAAGAACGCCTACGGCAAGTGCGTCTCCTCGCAGTCGGAGAAGGCCGACCAGAAGCGCACGGAGGCAACGGTCAGCGCGGCCAAGCAGTGCAAGGCTGAGCGCAAGGCCGATCCGGCCGCCTTCAAGATGAAGTACGGCACGAACAAGAGCAAGGCAAACGCCTTTGGCAAGTGCGTCTCGACCAAGGCCAAGGCGCAGCAGGACGACACTCCCACGCCGCAGGCGTCCTGACGGCACGGAGGTAGGGAAGGTCCACAGCGGGGCGAGCCGGGCGAATCGACCGCCCGGCTCGCTCGCTCTTAAGCGCTGCACAGGCCGCTCGCTACCCTTCGCGCGCGATGTCCAGCCGCCAAGAGGAGAAGGAGCGCCGCCGTCAGGAGCGGCTCGCGGCCGAGGAGGCGGCGGCACGGCGCCAAGCGAGCAAGGAACGGCTCCAGTGGGTGGGCGGGGGGCTGCTCGCAGTCATCGCCGTGGCCGTCCTCGTCGCCTTCGTCATCGTGCCGGCGGTCGGTGGCGGTGGTGGTGATGACTCAGGGGGCGACGGCGGCCCCAAGACGGCGGCGACCGGCAACACGCCCCCGATCCCGCCCCAGGTCAACACGAACCTCCAGAGCTCGGTCAAGAGCGCGGGCTGCACCGTCCAGACCTTCCCCAGCGCGGGCCGCGAGCACAGCGCCAACCCGGCGGACTGGAAGTTCAAGACCAATCCCCCGACGTCGGGGACCCACGATCCGACCCCGGCGACGGACGGCGTCTATCCCTTCGGCAAGATGCCGAGCGTGGGCCAGACCACCCACGCCCTCGAGCACGGGCGCATCGGGATCCAGTACGGCCCTCAGGTCACCGAGAAGCAGTACGCCCAGCTCGAGACGCTGTTGGGCGAGACCGACAACTTCCACCAGCTCCTGTTCCGCAACCAGACGAAGATGCCCTTCGCGGTCGCGGCGACCGCATGGACGCAGATCTTGGGCTGTAAGACCTTCAACCCGAAGGTCTTCGACGCCATGCGCAACTTCCGCGAGCGCTACACGGACCTCGCGCCAGAGGCCGTTCCCTAACCGGGCTCGGGCTGGCGGAGCCCCTGGGCGACGATGTCGCGCCCCGTCGGGCGCATGTGCTCGTCGAGCTCGATCTGCCAGTTGAAGCGGGCGAAGTAGATGCCCTTGCGGTATTCGCCCACGTGGGGCTCGATGCGCTCCCCCGCCGCCATGCGCACGATGAGCTCGGGATAGCCCAGGCCCGGGAGCGCGGCATACATGGGCCCGGCGAAGCCGCCGCCGAAGCGCAAGTTGATGTCGTGGATGCCGATGCCCAGCTCGGGATCGCGGAAGAGCTGGATCATCCCCGGCCCCCGGACCCCCAGGGCATCCATGGTTGCGCGCGCGACCTCGACGAGCTCGGGGTCGTCGGGGATCCCGCCCTTGACCACCTCGCCGCCCCGTGACTCGAGCATCGTTCGGGGAATCGCGTTGAGGCAGCGACCCTCGAGGTCTCCGAGGCAGTCCAGCGAGACGTGCTCGCCGCCCAGCAGGCGCTGCCATACGACCGGCTCGCCGACGTAGGCAGTGAAGAAGTCCGCCTCGGCGCGGTCGCGCGCGAGGTGGACGGAGCGAGACAGCGATCCCGTCCGCGGCTTCACGATGACCGGGAACCCGATCTCCCCGCCCGGCGCGACGGTCGGCGGCGAGGGAAGGCCGTGGCCCAGGAGGAGCTCGTGGGTGGCGAGCTTGTCGAAGGTCGCCCGCGCGACGTCGGGATCCGGGACGAAGGCGGGCAGCCCGCGCTCCTGTCGGGCCGCCGCGAGGATCTCGATATCCGGATCGATCAGCGGGACGATCGCCCCGACACCGTGCTCCGCGCACAGCCGCTCGAGGGTCGCGACGAAGGCGGGGTCGTCGTTGGGTGGGACTTGCGCTCGCAGCTGGGCCGCATACTGCGCCGGCGCGAGGGGGTTGAGGTCGCAGGCGATCGTGGTCGTCTGCTCGGCGAAGGCCGAGACGATGTCATAGCGCCGGCCCGCGCCTGTTATGAGGACGGCCGGACGGTCGGTCACGGGCGTCCGCGGGCTCCCGCCGAGCGGTCGCGGTCGGGCGTGGCTTGCGGCGAGGGACCCGTATCGCTTGCCGCCTCCCCCGGGCGGTCGGCTTCGGGGACGGAGCCTCCATGGGGATCCTGCGAGCGGCGCGAGCGCGGCCGCGACGCCTGCCCCTGCTGCGGGGGCGCCGCCGTGAGGTCCCATCCCCCGGTCGCCCCTTTGTAGACCCCCTGGCGGCCCAAGAGCATGCCGGGCGTCCGGGCGAGGATCTGGGCGTCGAGGCGGAGCGACTGATTCTTCACGTAGAAGAGGTCGAGCTCGATCCGCTGCGACCACGGCAGCGACGCGCGGCCGTTGATCTGGGCCCACCCCGTGATTCCGGGCTTGACCGCGAGCCGCCCGCGCTGTCGCTCTGTGTAATGGTCGACCTGCACCTGCACGGTGGGCCTCGGGCCGACGATCGACATCTCGCCGCGCAGCACGTTGACGAGGTTTGGCAGCTCGTCGAGCGAGGTGCGGCGCAGAAGCGCTCCGACGCGGGTGATCCGCGTGTCGCCTTCGGCCACAGCGAGTCCCGCGCCGATGAACTCGGCGCCGCTGACCATCGTGCGGAACTTGTAGATGTCGAAGGGCCGCCCCCCGCGGCCCACGCGGCGCTGCCGGTAGATCGGGTGCCCGGGCGATTCGAGCCGGACCGCGACGTAGATCGCCAGGCCAAGCGGCGCGGTGACGCCGAGCGCCGCGCCCGCCACGACGACGTCGAAGGCTCGCTTGACGCCGCGGGAGAGCGGCCCCATCGACGACGGGGCTCCCTGGCTCATCGGGTTCCCTCCGCCGGCTACCACGATGCTGCCGTCCCTTCGTCCGATCCCCCGCTCACCGGGTGCCCTCCGCCGGCTCCCACGCCGCCGCCGTTCCCTCCCGCAGCCAGTCCCACAGGCCGGCGGCGAGCGATGCCGTGGTGAGGACGTAGTAGCGGGCGACGAGCAGCGGGCGAAGCGGCGCCGCGCTCGCGGCAGCCGCCGCGATCAGCAGCGCGAGCTGGCCCGCGAGGGAAACCACGTACAGCGCGCCCGCACCGCCCACGACGAGGGCGAGGTTGGCGCCCAGGGCCGCCGCGTGCAGGAACGGGGTGAGGTAGCGCAGCACGCGGTGCGAGAAGACCATCGCGCCGTAGAGCGCGCCGTAGCCGCGCGGGTCGATCAGCCCGCCGCGCAGGACGATCGGCCAGGTGTGGCTCATCATGCGGCGCTTGCGGGCGAACTCTCCGAGGATCGAGGGCACCATCTTCTCGGTGGCGCGGGCCCGCGGCGCGTAGGCCGCTCGCCATCCGCGCTTGACCATGTTGAACGGAAACGAGAGGTCGTGGCCCATGATCGGGTCGACCTCGATGTAGGCCGCGCGGCGCGTCGCGTAGATCGCGCCGTTGCCCGCGGTCACCGACGCCAGGCGCGACTCGAGCTCGCGGACCCACATCTCATAGCGCCAGTAGAGCCCCTCCTGGTTGGTCCCGCCGTCGTTTACGAAGCGCACCTGCCCGCAGACATAGCCCACCTGCGGATCGGCGAAGGGCGCCAGCAGCTCGGTCAGCGCGTCGGGCTCCCACGTGGCGTTGGCATCTGAGAAGGCGACGATCTCCCCCCGCGCACGGGCCACACCCGCGTCCTGCGCACGGATCTTGCCGCCGCGGGGAAGCTCGAGCACGACGTCGGCGCCCGCGTCGCAGGCCGCCCGGGCGGTGCCGTCGGTCGAGCCGTCCGAGCAGACGACGACCTCGAGGCGCTCGCGCGGGTGATCGAGGTCGAGCGCGTTGCGGACCTTCTCCGCGACGACCGCCTCCTCGTTGTAGGCGGCGACCACGAGCGACACGTCGGGCGGACCGCCGGGCGGCCGAGGCGCGGACCGCGGATGCCGGACCCGCGCGAGGCCCGCGAGCGCGATCGGGTAGCCGGCCTGCGCGTAGACGAGCAGCCCGGCGGAGGCGAAGAAGGCGGTCTTGAGCACGCGGCGCACGCGCGCCACTCTACGACCGCTCGTGGTCGCCGCCGCGATCACTCCAGCGTTGACAGCAGGTAGGCGAGGGCGAAGCCAAGGGTCGTGGCGAGCCCCACCGCCTTGCTTCGGTTGGCGTCCTTGAAAGCCTCCGGGATCATGGTGTCGACCAGCATCACCAGGATCGCTCCGGCGGCGAAGGACTGGAGCGATCCGACGGCATTTGCCGGCGCGCCGTCGAGGACGACGTAGCCCACGGCGGCTGACAACCCGGAGACCACGGCGACACCCGCCCACACCCCGAGGCTGCGGGCGGCCGACCAGCCCGCCGCCTTGAAGCCCGTCGCGGCGGCGAGCGACTCGGGAACGTTGGAGAGGAACACCGCGACGACGAGCGCCGCGCTCACCCCTTCACCGGTCAGCAGGGTGAGGCCGATCGCGGCCGACTCCGGAATCCCGTCGAGCACGGCTCCGAGCAGGATGGCCGTCGGCGAGCCGTCGGCCTGCTCGCCGCCCGAGCTCTTGCGCTGCTCGCCGCCCGCGCGATCGAGCAGCGCGTCGAGGGCGAAGTAGGTCAGGGCGCCGAGCGTCAGGCCGATGGCTACGGCGTCGGCGCCGGCGCGACGGAAGGCCTCGTCGGTCAGCTCGAAGGCGAGCGCGCTGATGAGCACTCCGGCGCCGAAGGCCATGATGAACCCGAGCACCTTGGCCGACGGCGCACGGATCAGGGCGATCACCGCCCCGACGAGCAGCGACGCGCCCCCTACAAAGCCCCACAGGGCCGCTTCAGCCACGGCCGGCCAGGCGCTGATCTGACGACAGGAACGGGCTCACGCTGGCCCCCGGCCGAGCGCGGCCCCGGGGCGGCAGGCGGCCAGCACCTCCCACACGCCCGCGTCGGCAACGGGATCGAAGATGCGGTCGCGCACGGGGTACAGGCGAATGCCCAGGCGCCGCACCTTCTCGCTGCGCAGCGCCTTGGAGTCGACGCGCACCACCGCGCCGGGTGGCCGTGCCGCGTCGCTCGACACCTCGTCGATGTGTCGGTCCAGGTGCCACGCGAGCGCGGACTCGTTGCCGGGGCCGGTGTAGGTGAATCCGCAGGCGAGAACCCGCTCGCGCCCGCCGGCTGCGTCGATCGCATCGCCCAGGGTTCGGCCGAGATCGGAGCGCGCGCGCGCGTCCTTGACCACCTCGTCGATTCGCCTGGCGCGGGATGGGAGCGTGGGAAGCGTGGCGCCAATGAGAACAGTGGCGACGAGGACGGCGGGCACGCCGCGGCGACGCCGCGCCAGCCCGCCGGCCGCCGCCTGCGCTGCCCACACCGCCCCCACCCCGGCGAGCACGCTGATCACCGCTGCCGCCGGATGCTGGAAGCGCGAGATGCCCGCATAGTTGGCGACCTTGCTGGTCACGGCGACGAGCACCACCCACGCCAGCGCGCCGAGGAAGAGCGCGAGCACGGTGAGCTCGCGCTCGCTGTGGAGATCCACCGCGCCTGCGCCGCGCCGCGCGGCGGCGCGCCGGACGGCGCGCAGGCCGGTCCGGCGCAGGCGCAGCGCTGCGATCGCCGCCGCCGCCAGCGCGGCGAGCTGCAACGCTGGCGGCACGAGGCCGTACGCCCGCCGGACCGGCTCAGTCAACGTCGTCCCGCTGATACCGCCCTGGGCCTTCTGGGATGACTGGAGCGGGTCGCCCACGGTCACGACGTCGGGTAGGAACCACAGCGGCAGGAGTAGGGCGAACAGAACTGCGACGAGCGCGCGCCGGCGCGGCCTTCGCCACAGCAGCCAAAGTCCGTACAGGCCGAAGAACGGCCACGCCTCCGGCCGCAACAGCGCCGCCCCGAAGCCGAGCGCGAAGGCCTGGGTCTCGCGCCCCGCCAAGTGGCGTTCGATCGCCCACAGGATCAGCGCGCACAGCAGTCCCTCCTCCCGTCCCATGGCGACGATGTTCATCCAGCTGGGCAGCAGCGAAACGGCAAGGGCTGCGGCCGCGACGCAGGCCGCCGGCACGCCGGCCAGCCGGCGCGCGACGCGCCAGGCCATCACGAAGGCCAGCAGCGCCCCCCCGCGCGCCACCAGCTCCCACAGCACCGGCGCGGCTGCCCCGGCCAGCGACAGCGGCGCGACGAGCAGCACGGGAAGCGGCTTCCATGACGGGCCCGAGGTGGTGTCGAGATCGAGGTGGACCAACTCGCGCCCCCACACGACCCACGCCCACGGGTCGATCAGCAGCGCGAAGGGCTCGAGCAAGAAGGAGAGGCCGGCCACGGCGAGGCACGCGACGAGGGCGGCGGCGGTCGGCCGCCGAGCGAGGGACGCTGGCACGGGCGCGGTACTCTATCTTCGCGCGCTCGGGCGACTCCGCGCTGGATATCCTCATTGACCCGGACGCCGTTGCCGCTCGCTGTGCCCGCCACTCCGCGGGCGTTCTTCCCTTCTGGTGGACGCAGGCAAGCGCGATGACACGGCAAGCACACCAGCGCCCCCTACGACCCGAGCCTCCGGCCGGAAGCGTCGCCCGTGCTCCGAGCGAGCGCGCCAAGGCCGCCACCTTCATCCTGCTGGCGCTGGTGAGCGCCGTCGGGTTCGTGGTGGCACAGCGGCTCAAGCACGCCCCCTCGGTCGTCGAGAAGGTGCGCTCCGCCCGTCGCTTCTCGCCGAACGGCGACGGCCGCAAGGACGTCGCCCCCGTGAGCTTCCGCCTGCCCGCGGCAAAGAAGGCGACCGTGTCGATAGTCGATGCCGAGGGCGCCGCGGTGCGCACGCTCGCGCGAGACCGGCGGTTCGGCCGTGGGCGCCACGCATTCTCCTGGGACGGCCGGACCGAGGCGGGGGAGATCGCGCGGGACGGGGCCTACCGCGTGCGCATAGAGCTGCCCGATGAGGGCCGCTCGATCACCGCCCGCGGCAAGATCTACCTCGACATCCGGCCTCCACGCGCGAGGATCGTCACGGTCGCGCCACCGGTCATCGCGCCGGGGGCGACCGGCGCGGCCCGGATGCCGGGCCGGTGATCGAGTCGCTCGCCACCGCCCTTGCAGGCCGGCAGGTGGGAATCCTCGCCGCCGTCCTGGCGACCACGGCCGCCTTCCTGCTTCCCACGCCCCGCGGCCGCGCGCTGGCCGCGCTCGCCGCGCTGGCGAGCGTCCCGGCGCTGATCCTCAGCGAGATCTGGTCGAGCGACCAGCTCGCCGCGCTGCGGGATCGCCCGCTGCTCGTCGTCGCGGCGCTTGCGGTGGCCTTCGCTGCCAGCGGCGCGCTCGCCGCCGCGATGCTACGCCGCCCGGAGGCGTTCGCGCTGCTCGCCGTACTTGCCCTGCCGTTTCGCATCCCGCTGGAGGCGGGCGGCGAGACCGCGCTGCTGCTGGTCCCGCTCTACCTCGTCGTGGGCGCGGGGGTGCTCGCGTACGGTTGGGCCCGGCTCAGCCCGTGGCGGCAGGGGGAGCCGGTGTTCGCGGTCGAGGAGCGACGCCCGCGGATGCTCGAGCTGGCGCTGCTCGGCTTCCTGGCGCTCTACGCCCTGCAGACGCTCTACTCGACCGACGTCGACGCGGCGCTGAAGAACATCGCCTTCTTCTACATCCCGTTCGCGCTGCTGCTCCGCATGCTCTGCGTCCTGCGGTGGTCCGGGCGGCTCGCGCTCCAATGCCTCGCCGTCGCGGTCGTCCTCGCCTTCGTGTTCGTGTCGGTGGGCTTCTGGGAGTACGCAACCCAGCAGGTGCTCTGGAACCCGAAGGTGATGGCCTCGAACGAGATCAAGCCCTACTTCCGCGTGAACTCGCTCTTCTTCGACCCCAACGTCTACGGCCGCTTCCTGGCAATGGTGATGGCGGGGCTCGCCGGGGCGCTCCTCTGGAGCGGGACGAAAAGGAGCTTCGGGCTCGCGATCGGCGCCCTCGCCGTCCTGCTGGCGGGGCTGCTGCTCACCTTCTCGCAGTCCTCCCTCACCGCGCTGATGGTCGCGCTCACGGTGCTCGCGGTGCTGCGCTGGCGCTTCCGGTCGGTGGCGATCGCCGCCGGCGCTCTGCTCATCGCCGGCGTGGCCGTCGTCGTGGCCGCGCCCGGCCTGGTAAACCTCGACGCGGCGTCGAAGCGGTCGCTCGACAGCGCGACGAACGGGCGCGCCAACCTCGTCAGCGGCGGCGTGCGCATGTTCGCCGACCGGCCCGTCTTCGGCTTCGGCTCGGGGTCGTTCGCGGAGCGCTTCCGCGCGCGGGAGGGCATGCGCGACGAACTGACGGCAGCGGAGTCGCACACGATCCCGATCACGGTCGCCGCCGAGCAGGGGCTCCTCGGCCTCGCCGCCTACGCGCTCCTCCTGGTCGTCACCCTGCGGCTGCTCCTGGGCGGCCTGCGGCCGCTGCGCGGTCCGCCGCCGCAGCCGCTCGCGCTGGTCGCCGCCGGCGTCCTGGCCGCGCAGTCCTGCGCGCTGCTGGTGCACACCCTGCTCTATGCGGCCTTTCTCGAGGACCCCACCACGTGGACCCTGCTGGCCGTCGCGGTCGGGCTGCGCGTCAGCGGCGAGGTCGGCTCGCCGGCTGCGCAGGCCCCGCGCGCCTCCGGGCTCAGGCCCGGCGATCACGGCGGCGCCTCGGGCTCGGCCGCCGCTTCGGCGCCACCCTCGCTCGCTATCGTGCCGGCGGATGATGACGGTCTCGCGAGCCGCGTCCGCGCTGACCGTCCGGGCCCGTAGCCAGCATCGGCAGCTTCCCCGCGGCAGCGCTGCCGCAGCGACGATCGTCGCGATCACCGCCGTCCTGGAGCTCGCCTACCGGCCCGGACACCTCAACTACGACGCGCGCTACGCCGTGCTGTGGGCGCGCGACCTCGCGCACGGCCTGACGCCCGACTACACGACGCCCTTCGCGCCGACGCCCCATCCACTGCAGACTGCGGTCTCCTTCCTGCTCCTGCCGTTCGGCGACGGGGCCGACCGGCTAATGATCACGCTGACGACGGTGGGCTTCGGAGTGCTCGTGTGGCTCGTGTATCGCCTGGGATGCGAACTGCACTCCCCGTGGGTCGGCGCGGTTGCGGCCGCGGCCGTCCTCACGCGCCCGACGTCGGCGCGCTTCGCGGTGATCGGCTACCAGGACCCCGTGTTCGCGGCGCTGGTGGTCGGCGCCGTGCTGGTCGAGCTTCGCCGCCCCCGCAACGGAGCGCGGGTGCTGGCGATGCTCGCCGTCGCGGGTCTGATGCGCCCTGAGGCATGGCTCCTGTCCGCCCTCTACCTCGCCCGTATGTGGCCGGGGGCATCGCCGGGGCGGCGCGCCGCCTTCGCCGCCCTCGCCGTCGCGGCGCCGGTCCTGTGGGTGGCGCAGGACTGGGCGATCGCCGGCGACCCGCTGCACTCGCTGCACGGCACCGCGACGGTCGTCGAGCAGAAGGGCCGGCGCACGGAGCTGGGGCGCCTCCCGTTCGACGCCGCCGGCTACCTCCACTACACGTTGAGGGCGCCGCTCCTCTTCGGCATTCCCATCGGGATGGCCTTCGCGTGGCGCCTCGGCCTGCGGAGGTGGTCCTTCCCGCTGCTGGTGGCCGCCGTGCTCCTGCTCTTCGCGGTGGCGCAGGCCGTCGTCGGGCTTCCGCTGATCCCGCGCTACCTGCTCACGCTCGCAGCCCTTCTGACCCTGTTCTACGGACTGGCCGCGTTCGGCTGGCGCGCGCTGCCGCGCGGCCGCGCGCGGGAGCGATGGCGCATCCTCGGCGTCGCGACGCTCGCGGCGTCGGCGGTCTTCCTGCCTTGGCACGCCCGCGTGTATCGCGAGATGTCCAGAGACGTCGCCAACAATCGCAAGCTGATCGCCGACATCCGGCTCGTCGCCGAGGATCCCACGGTGCGCAGCCGCTTCGCCGCCTGCGGTTCCTTCTCGTCGATCGGCAATCGACCGGTCCCCGACCTTCGCTACGCGCTCGACGGCGCGCCGGGATCGATCCACACCGTGGCCGGGCCGGTGACGGCGGTCGACCCGCTCCTGCTCGTGCCGCGCGCGACCAAGCGGATGTTCCCCTACTACGCGAACGTGCTTTCGGCGACCAAGGCGCCGCCGGGCTACCGGCAGCTCTACGCGAACGACTCGTGGCGCGTCTACGCGGCCCGCGCCTGCCGCACCGGTCGCCTTGACCGCCCCGTGGGAGACGGATTTGGTTCCTGAGCGGTCAGATGTCCTCCTTGTCGAGCTCGCCCTCCTGGATGCCGTGGAAGGACGTGTAGGCGTCGACCACCGCATCGGGGTGGTCCCACATCTCCATGGCGCCCTTCTCGAGCCAGATCGCCTGGTCGCAGAGCTCCCTGATGCTGCCCAGCGCGTGGCTGACGATGAGGATCGTCCGCGACTCCTCGCACAGCGAGCGCATCTTGGCGAATGACTTGCGCCTGAAGTGCGCGTCGCCGACCGAGAGCGCCTCGTCGACGAGAACGATGTCGGGGTCCATGTGCGCGGCGACGGAGAAGCCGAGCCGGCCGGCCATGCCCGACGAGTAGGTCCGCATCGGCAGGTCCATGACGTCGCGCAGCTCTGCCCAGTCGACGATCTCGTCGTAGCGCTGCAGAAGCTCGGCGCGCGACATGCCCGCGGCCAGCCCGCCGAGCATCACGTTGTCGCGCCCGCTGAGGTCGCGGTTGAAGGCGACCCCGAGAGCGAGCAGCGTGCTGACCCGGCCGCGAACCTCGATCCGGCCCTCGGTGGGCGGCAGGATCCCGGCGACGGTGCGCAGCAGCGTCGACTTCCCCGCGCCGTTCGGACCGACGACCCCGAGCACCATCCCCTCGGGCACCTGGAGCGAGACCCCCTTGAGCGCCTTGATCTCGCGCACCAGCCGCTCGCGGCGCCCGAGCCGGCGCGCCGTGCTGCGCAGCGTCGGGGCCTTCTCGTAGGACGTCTCGTAGGTCAGCGAGACGTGATCGAGCTTGACGCGGTGGCGGTCAGAGACGGACGGCAAAATCCCGCTCTCGGGAGATGAAGAACAGGGTCCCTCCGAGGAACGTAACCGCGGTCCACGCGACCCCCAGGGCCATGACCGCGACGCTCGGCGCGGCGCCGTTCTGCAGGATGTCGCTGAGCGAGGCCAGCAGGGGAGTGAGGGGATTGATCGCGAGGATCGCCTTGGAGCGCTGCGAGAGATCGCTGAAGTAGTAGAGGACGGGCGACCCGTACAGCCACAGCCTCAGAAGGTAGGGAAGGAAGCTCGAGAGGTCGCGCACGTAGACCTGCGCGGCGGCGGCCAGCAGCGCGGCCCCGCAGGCGAAGAGCGCCAGCAGCACGGCCACGGGCACGAGCCACAGGAGCGCCGGGCCGACCGGCAGCCCGGCCGCGATGTGGACGGGCGCGTAGATCAAGACGCTCGGTAGGAACCGCTTGATCGCGGTAATGACCGAGGACAGCGGCAGCAGCGTCCGCGGGAAGGCGGTGTTTAGGATCAGACGCTGGCCCGCGACCACCGACTTCGCCGCCTGAGTGACCGCGCCGCCGACGAGCTGGAAGGCGAACAGCCCCGCCATGAGATGCGCGAAGTACCCGGAGCCCTGCTGCCCCGCGCGCAGCAGGTCCACGAGCAGGAAGTAGATCAGCGCGAGCAGCAGCGGGTTGAGCAGGAGCCAGAGCTGCCCGAAGGCCGTGTCGAAGTGCTGGGCGTGCAGGCTCGTGCGCGAGAGCTCGGTCGCGAAGTCGCGCCGGCGCCATGCGTCGCGCAGGTAGCGGCGCAGCGGGGGCAGCCCGAACCGGTAGGGCTCATAGACGGAGACCTCGTCTGAGAGCTCCGCCCGCCAGGCGGGGCGGGCCGGGATCCGGTCGCGGGAGGCATCCGCCGCCACGGTGCCCGAGACGGCGGCGCCGTCGTGGGTGCTCTGGTCGGGTTCGGCGGCCACGGAGCCACGAGGGTATCGGCCTCGGCCGACACCGGTTCGGCGCGCCACCGACACGTCGCCCGGTCAGACGATGGGCGGTCGCCCCACGACGGTCATCCGCCAGAGGGTCCGCCACCGCAGCGGGCGCCGCTCGCCGCACGGCTGGCGCAGGCCGTCGCGGTATCCCCGCAGCAGGGCGCTCATGTCCCTTGACCGGCGCAGACGAGCCGCCGTCGCGAGGAACCACGCCGTCGCGTAGGCCACGGCCAGCGGCAGCGGCAGGTGGCGGCGAGCCAACCAGACTCGATTGCGGGCGCACATGTGGTGGGAGAAGCTGTGGCGCGCAACGGGAAACGCCGGGTGCAGGGCCACCACCTCGCCGGCGTAGCGCACGCGGTATCCGCGGTCGATCACCCGCCAGGCGAGATCGACGCCCTCATGGCAGTATCGGAAATGGTCGGGCCAACCGCCCGCTTCGTCGAAAGCGCGGCGGCGAGCCGCCACCGCGCCCTCCCACACCGTGGTCACCTCGCTGCTGCGCGCGGGATCGCCCACCCGCAGGCGCGGGACCCACGTTCGCGGCGGGGGTCGCCCATCGGGATCCTTGACCCGCAGCTGCAGGAGGCCGAGCTCCGGCTCGTCTGCGAAAGCGCGCGCGACGCGCGCGAGAGCGTCTTCCTCGGCGATCTGCGCGTCGTCGTCGAGGAAGAACAGCAACTCACCGCGCACGTGCCTAACCCCTGCGTTGCGGCCGGCCGGGATGCCGAGGTTGGAAGGCAGCACGACGACCTGCGCCGGCGCCGGCATGGGGCCCGGGTCCGCACCGTTGCCGACGACGACGACCTCCACCTCGACGCCCCGCTGGCGGCGCACCGACTCGAACGCGCGGCGCAGCTCGTCCGGACGCCGGCCGGCGGTGAGGATCACGCAACCGAAAGACGGGATCAGCGCAGGCGCTCCGAGGTGAGGATGGCGACCAGGCGGCCGGCCACGGTCAAGGCGGCCACCGGTACGAGCGCGCACACCAAGACGCGGCTGCCCACATGACCTCCCGCGGTCGCATCGACGATCGCCGCGGCCAAGGCGAGCACGGTGGCCTCCATCGCGACGAACGCGCGGTAGAACGGCAGGCGCGCGAGCCCCCGGCGAATCCGGCGCAGCCCGCGCGAACGCGGAGCGACGACGTCCTCGCGATCCTCGACGAGCCCCCTGCCCGACTCGGCCCTGGCAACGAAGACAAGCGCTCCCTCGCCCTTGAGAAGCAGTACCAGCACCGCGACGACCAAGCCGACGGTGACCCACCCACTCGGTGAGCCCCAGCCCCCGTCGGCGCGCACGCCGAGCGCGATCGGGAGCGCGCTCTCGGTGAGGTAGTGGCCCAAGCGGTCGAGGTAGATGCCCACGGCCGACGAACGCCGCTGCCAGCGCGCCACCTCCCCGTCACAGCAGTCGAAGAGGAGCTGGAGCTGGATGAGCACGACGGCCGCGGCGGCCGTCGCGATGCCCGGCACGCTCAGCGCCAGGGCGGCGAGCAGGCCGGCCGCGATCATCAGCCAGGTGACCGCGTTCGGCGTCGCCCGCGCCCTCAGCAGGACGCGTGTGACGTAGGGCGAGGCGCGTCGCATGTACAGGCGCCCGGCCCAGTGCTCCCCGCTGTGGCGCTCGAAGATGGACGCCGGCTGGGTGACCGCGCGCAGCTCAGCGATCGAAGGTGTCGACGTACGCGCGCACATGGCGCCTGACGTCCTCCTCGCCGAGCTCGAGGTGCTCGAGAAGCGTGTAGCGGCCCGGGCGGGTGCGTGGCGCCTCGCATACGCTGCGCACGAACTGGTCCTCGCTCAACCCGACGTCACCAGGGACCCGCGGCAGCCCGTGTGCGGCGAGGCAGGCGTCGAGGCGGGCCACGAGCCCGTCGTCGCCGCGCAGGGTGGACGTGAACAGCGAGGCGAGGCCCGCGAGCTCGCCGTGCAACGCCGTGTCGGGATAGAGGTGGTCGACCGCGTGGACGATCTCGTGCTCGCTGCCGCTGCACGGACGGCTGCTGCCGGCCATCGTCATCGCCAGGCCGGAGAGCACGAGCGCCTCGGCGAGGGCGGTCAGCAGCTGGTCGTCGTCGATCCCATCCGTCCGGTGCAGGATCGCCTCGCCGGCGGTGCGCGCAATCGTCACCGCCAGGCCGTCCACGACCTCGCCGCGCTCACGCTCGGCCAGCCGCCAGTCCGCGATCGCCGACAGGTTGCTGACGGCATCGCCGATTCCCGATCGGCGCATGGACGCCGGGCTGCGGCGGACGTAGTCGAGATCGACGATCACGGCGAGTGGGATCTGCACGCCGTAGGACCCCTTGCGACCGCCGTGCTCGAGCGAGGACACCGGCGAGGCGATGCCGTCGTGAGCGAGGTTCGTGGCCACGGCGACCATGGGCAGGCCGGTGACCGTGGCAGCGTGCTTGGCCACGTCGAGCGTTCGCCCACCGCCGATGCCGACGACGGCGTCGTAGAACCCCCCACGCAGCCAGGCCGCAAGCTCAGAGGCCGCCTCCAGGCTTCCGCCCTCGACCTTGCGCATCTGGGCGTTGCTGAGCGACGGTTGCACCACCGAGGCAAGCTCCTCGCCGAGGCCCGGGCCTACGGCGACCGCCACGTGGCCGCCGCTCGAGATCCGCGCGTCCGCGAGGAGGGTCCTGAGCCGGCCGACCGCTCCGCGCCCTATCTCGATCGTCAGGGGCGTGCCCACCATGCGGGCTAGGAGGGGCACGCCAGCTCCCGCGCCTGCGCGAGGTCGGCGTGGTCGTCCACCTCGACCCATTCGACCGCGCCGATCGGGACGACGCCGGCCGCGCCGCCCCGGTCGACGAACTCTTGGAAGCCATCCTCGTAGTACAGGGAGGGGTCCCGCCGCCAAGTCGCCTCGAGCGACGTGGCGAGCAGCTCGGAGGCCGACGGCTCGATCAGCGTGAGCCCGATGTACTCGCCCTGTGCATCCGCGGGGTCCATCTGCTTCGTGATCGTCTGCAGCTCGCCGCGTGACGAGGCCTTGACCTTCATCGCCTCCTCGTCGAGCGGCCGCTCCTGGTCGGTCGCGAGCAGGATGTCGGCGCCTCGCGTCGCGAGCAGCCGTTCCTCGATCTCGGCGGGGTGGACCGTGTCGCCGTTGGCGAGCAGCACGCCCTCGACGAAGAAACCGCGGGCGCACCACAGCGAGTAGGCGTTGTTCCAGATCTCGGCCTTGGGATTGAAGACGAGCTCGAGGCGCAGCCCGTGACGACGCTCGAGCTCGGGCACCCGCTCCTCGATGCGCTCGGCAGCGAAGCCCGTGACGATCACCGCTTCGCGCAGGCCCACCCGCCCGAAGTTGGCGAGCGCGATGTCGAGGATCGTGTCGTCACCGCTCACGCGCAGCAACGTCTTGGGTAGGGCGTTGGTAAGGGGCGCCAGGCGCTTTCCGGCGCCCGCCGCCAGCACCATCCCGATCATGGCATGCGCCGCCGAGTCCACGGCGCGCTCATTCGGCCAGGTCCTCGCGGCCGGGCGCCTGGGTGTCTGGCTGCTGCTCTGCGCTCCACCTCCCCCACGCCACCGCGGCCTCCGCCACTGAGACGGCGCCCAGGACGCCGGCGGCGGCGAACAGGGCGGTCTTCAGCCCTCCCGCCACCAGGAAGGCGTAGGCGAAGAGCAGCCGCCCTTCCCAGCCGCCGCCGAGCAGACGGAGCCAGGCCGGGGGGAACCGTCGCTGGCTGCGGAGGCGGTAGACGGTGTCGTAGTGGCGGAAGGCGAGCGCGGCGAGCAGTGCAAAGCAGGCCGCGACCGCGCCCGAGGCGGCTACGATGCACAGCCACAGGATCAGGCCGTACTCGACGAGGCGCATCAGCGGCGGCAGCGACCAGTCGCCACGGCGACTCGACGGGCGGCCCGCGGCGATCCCGGCGGCGAGCACCACAGCCGCCATCCCGGCGCCCAGCGCGGCCGGCGACACGTCGTGCCCTCCGAGGGTCAGCACGGCTGCCGGCACCAGCCATCCGGCGATCACCAGCACCGGCGCGGGAACCGGCACGAAAGGGCCGAGCAGCCGGCCGAGCAGACCGGCCAGCGGCCCGTCGTCGCAGTAGGCGCGCAGCTCCGCCAGCGCCCGCTCGTTGGGCTCCTCCGTGGCGGCGACCGCGGTCATACGAGCATCGAGCGAGCCAGATGCCCCGCGATCGAATAGGCCGCCGCGACGGCCCCCCATGCCAGCAGCACCACGAACGTCGTTCGTGGCGTGGCCACAGCCGCCGTGATCGAGATGACCGCGAAGCGCTCGCCGATCGGGAAGACGATGATGCGCTTCACCCACAGGGCAGCCTCGCGCCGGTTGAGCGAGCGTGAGAACGACAGCGTGCGCCGTGCCGCGCGGGCGGCGAGCCGTCCGAGCGGGGAGGTTGCGGGAGACCGTCGTGCGCTCGGGGCCCGTGAGGCCGGCGCCTGCTCCGCACGTCCGCCCGCGCCGTCGTGGGGCTGCTCCAGGGGAGCGTTCGGGAACCTGGCGCGGTCTTCGCCGGCGTCCGCGCTGAGCGAGAAGGCGATCATGTGGCGGATGGTCTGCAGGGTCAGCGCGGCGGCGGCGAGCCCCCACGCGTCATAGCCGAAGCCTCGCGTCGCCCCGATGGCCAACCCAGCGAACACCGTGTACTCCTTGGCGCGGTCGAAGATGGAGTCCAGCCACGCGCCGGAGCTCGAGAATCTCCGGGTGTAGCGTGCGAGCTGCCCGTCGACGCAGTCCGCCGCGAAGGCCGCCTGCAAGAGCACCGCTCCGGCGACTAGGCCGATGCGCTCGCCGGTAGCGAAGGCCGCCGCCGCCGCGATGCCGATCGCCATCGAAGCGGTGGTGACGGCATTGGGCGTCCATCCACGGCGCGCGGCCCAGCGGGCGATGTACTTCGAATAGGGGCTGACGAAGAAGGTCGTGAAGAAGCCGTCGGTCGCCTTGACCGCCGAGTCCAGCGCCAGCCGGTCCTCGTCGTAGGTCGCGATATCGCGCGCCGCCGCCTGCGCCTCGCCCGAGGAAAGCGGGCGTGCCCAGAAGAGCTCGCGCACGAAGCTGCTCTGGACGTGCGCGCCCACGCGAACGAGACCGACCAGCAGCAGAGCGACGACGTCCTGGGTGATCGCCGAGGCCCGGGCGACGGCCTCGGCCTCGAAGGCGGGCGGCGGGCGGTCGCTGTGCTGATCGGCCACCGGGCACCTCTGCGCACGGCGCTGGAGCTCCTCCTCCCAGGCGCCCGGCAGCCCACCTTCCGTGAGCTTCGCCAGGCGCTCGGCCACGCCAACCAGCTTCGAGCGGTCGGCGCCGTCGACCTTCAAGAGCCCGAGGAAGGCGCCGTTGGGCTTCGTCACGGAATGGTAGGCCGAGCCGGCGCTCATGACCCCGGCGCCCGCCGAGCGCGTGTGCCGCCACGGCATCCCGTCCGGCGCGCCGGCGCGCTCGAGGATCGCCGTGAGCAGGCGGGGGTCGTCGAGCAGACCGGCCAGCGCCGTCCGATGCGTGAGCACCTCGCCGTCGGCGATCAGGAGCGCGTCGCCGGACCGTGCGATGGCCGCGACGGTGCGCAGATCGTCGTGCAGGCCGGGCGAAGCACGGATCGCCACCTCGACGCCCAGGCCGTTCAGGGCTCCCTCGAGCGCGGGCTCCCACCCCGGACGGGTGATCACCACCGCCCTGGCCAGCCCGAGCCCGGCGAGCTGCGCGACCAGCCGTCGCACGAGCGGCTCGTCCCCGCAGTGAAGCGCCGCCGCGGGTCCTCCTTCACCAGCCGCCACGGTGGCCAGCACGACGCCAGTGATCAGCTTTC
Source organism: Solirubrobacterales bacterium (assembly GCA_038199375.1). GTDB lineage: Bacteria > Actinomycetota > Thermoleophilia > Solirubrobacterales > Solirubrobacteraceae > JBBPZA01. Next base: position 21,323 of record JBBPZA010000046.1, read on the forward strand.
GGGCGCGCTCGTGCCCGTCCCCCTCGCCGGAGGGCCGGGTCGGGCCCCTGACGATGTCTGCCACCCGGTGGGTCGCCGTCAAGCCCGGTCTCCGGCCGGCAGCGCACGAGCGAGATCCCGGAGCAGCCCCACCCAGCGCGGCCCGATTACGTCGACGTCGTACTCGCGCACCTTCTCGAGCGCGGCCGCGCCGTATCGCCGTCGCTTCTCGGGGTCCTCGACGAGCTCGAGCAGGGCGCGACCCAAGGCCTCGACGTCGCCGTTGGGCACGAGGATCCCGTCGCACCCGTCGCTGATGATCTCGTTAGGGCCGCGCGGGCAGTCGAAGCTCACGACGGGCAGGCCCTTGCTCATCGCCTCGATGATCACCATGCCGAACCCCTCGTAGCGCGAGCTCAGCGCATAGATCGAGGCCTTGGACATCTCCGTGCCTATCTGCTCCGTCGACCCCATCAGGAACGCGTTCTCGTCCAGCCCGTGCTCGCGGATCAGGCGCTCGAGGCTGGCCCGCCTCCGTCCGCTCCCGTAGATGCGCAGCTCCCAGTCGGGATGCCGGCGCGCGACAACCGCGAAGGCGGGGATCAGGAGGTCGAAGCCCTTCTGCGGCGTGAGGCGGCCGGCTGCGGCGATCACCTTCTGGTCGAGCGTCGAGACGCCGCCGTCGAGCTCGGGCAGTGCGTTGGGTATGCGCACCACCCGCGTCGATCCGGATGCGAGCAGCCCTCCATAGTCACGCAGGTCGTCGCGGGTCAGCACGGCCAGCGCGTCCAGGGCCGAGTACTGGCGCCGTATCGCGGCGGCGACCCCCGGACGGTGCGCGTGGTAGTTCATGTGCTCTTGGCCGACCTTCACGACGTACTGCGGGGCCAGGTCGCAGGCGATCAGATTGAATGCCGGGCGGGTCGTGATCAGCGTCCCCGGAGCGAGCGAGCGCAACTTCGCCGTGAGCGCGATGTCCGTCCACAAGCTGCAGGCTGGGAACGCGTAGTCCTCGACGTGGACGAGCAGGCTGGGACAGCGGCGCAGCAGGCGGATCGCCGCGCCCCGAAGGCCCGTCAGAGCCCCGCTCTCATCGTCCAGGGCGGTCACGGTCACCCCCGGCGGGAAGCCGAAGAACGGGAACTCGCGGCGCCGGACGAGACTGATCAGCTCTACGTCGAACCGCTGTGCGAGGTGGCCGGCCAGATTGATCGTCGTGCGAATGGTCCCGCCCATCCCGTACACGTGCATGATCACGATGTAGACCTTCGGGCGGGCGCCGGGAGGCGCCGAAGGCATTCTTGGCGGCCGGCGGCGACGCGCCGCCCCCGCGAGCGTCGCAACCGGTCGCTGGGCGCTCCTGGCGAGCGCGAGTGCGAGCCGACGGCGCAGCCGGCGCAGTCGCGCCGGCTGCGTGTGCGGTGCGGGCGGAGGCTCGCGCTCCCGCCCCTCCGTACGCGCGGGTTGCCTTCCGTCTGCGGCGTGTACGCCGGAGACGCGCGAGGGACGAGGGGTAGCGGGTGGCTCGGTCGGGCGTGCCGAGAGGTCCGTTGCGCCGGGTTCCCGCGGTTGCCTCACCGTCGGCGCACCCTAGCAACCGTCCCCGGACGCAATCGAGGGCCGCGCCACGGGTGCTCAGGGCCGCTTGACTGCGATCGCCACGCCGTCGCCGACCGGCGTAACCGTCGCCTGGAGCTGGGGATCGACCATCAGGCGCTCGTTGAATGCGCGCATCGCGGCGATGTGCGACTCGCTCCACGGCCCCGCCGGGGCGCCCTCCGCGACCGTCCCCGACATCAGGACGTTGTCGACCGCGATGACGCCGCCCGGCCGCATGATCGGGATGAGCTCGTCGAGGTAGTCGGCGTACTGCTCCTTGACCCCGTCGATGAAGGCGAGGTCCACGGGGCCGGAGAGGTCGTTGAGGCCCTCGCGCGCGTCTTGGAGGCGCAAATCCACCACCTCGCGTACCCCCGCGCGCTCGAGGTAGCCGCCCGCGGCGGCATGGCGCTCGGGGTCGACGTCGAAGGAGACGATCCGCCCGCCCTCCGGCAGCCCCCGGGCCAGGTAGAGGGTGGAGACGCCGATCGCAGTGCCGACCTCGACAACGGAGCGGGCGGCCAGAGCCGCCGCGAGCACCGCGAGCAGTTGCCCCGTCGGCGCGTGGACGATCGGGACTCCATCGCGGGCGGCGTGTGCCTCCATCTCTACCAGCACATCGTCGGACGGGGGCCGCAGGGCGTCGAGGTAGAAGCTGACCGCCTCGGTGGTGATCACTCAGCCCACCCTAGCCCACGCCGGCTCGGCGCTCAGCGCCGTCGCCCCCTCGGGCTCGGGGCCGGGGAGGCGGGCCGCTCGGGCCGCCCGGCGCTCCGCACGGGCGAGGGCGCGCTCGTGCGGCGAGGGTTGGAGCTGCCAGGCCATCGCCGCGCCGATGCCCAGGAGCGCCCAGCTGAGTGGGTCCTCGAGGAAGGCCGCGTAGACGAGCGTGTGGAGGACGAGCGTCGCGAAGGCGGCGGCGATCGCGGCGCGGCGCATCGAGGTGAAGGCGTCGTGGAGCAGGCGTGCGAAGGCGGCGCCGAGGAGGCCGAGGTAGACGAGCAGCCCGACGACTCCCTGCTCGGCGGCAACCGTGACCGGGATCGTCTGCGACGCCGCCGCGGCGCGCTGGCGGGTCGCCTTGCGCTGGCCGCGGAACTCCTCCGCAAAGCCGCCCGAGCCGTAGCCCCACACCGGCTGGTCGCCGAAGAGCTCGAGCCCGCCCTCGACGAGGTCGACCCGGCCGCTCGAGGTCTTGTCGATCGACCGCTCGCTGCCCAGGTCCACTCCCGAGGCGCCCGACAGGGCGAGGACGACGAGCGCCGCCGCCACCGCGAGGGGGCCGACCACCATCGCCGTCCGCGCCGCGCCCCACCGCAGCGCGGCGAGGACGACGAGGCCGGCAAGCAGCGCGGCGAGGCTCGACTGCGAGAGGCTGAGCACCATTCCGGCCAGCAGGACGAACAGGGCCGCCGCGCCCACGAGGATCCGACCCCGCTCGCGGCTCCACAGCACGACGGCGCACACCACGACGATCACCACGGCCAGGAAGCGCCCGTAGATGTTCGGATCGAAGAACAGCGAGCTCACCCGGAAGTAGGACTGGTAGCTGTTGGCATCGACCGCGTTCGAGCTGAGGAGCACGTGGTGGGTCGCGTACTCGACGAACCCAATGCAGGCGAAGAGGGCGCCCAGTCCGATCAGGACGGCCAGGCAGCGCGTCGCCAGCTGCGCGGTCCAGCGCACGCGGGTGAGCAGGACGAACAGCAGGGCGAACGGGACGTAGAAGAAGACCTCCTGCTCGAGCGCGTGGTCGAAGTCCGGGGAGTAGAGGGCCTGGACCGCGTAGAGCACCACGGCGGCAGCCAGCAGCTGCTCGAGGGCCGCAGGCCGCGTGCGCTCGGTGGAGCGCTTTCCGGTCGGCTCGTCGCGCTCCTCGTCCTCGGTTTCCTCGCCGAATCGGCGCCGCAGGTGCGGCAGCGCAAAGGCGAGCGCACCGGCCCCTATCACCAGGTAGAGGGGAACGAGCAAGCTGGCCGTCTCGCCGCCCGACTCGATCGGGATCCGGAAGGGGATTGCCGCGGCCACGGCGACCGGGAACCAGCCCGGGCGGGGCTCGAGCCAGAGCGCGGCGCCTACGACCGCTCCGGCGACCAAGACCACGGCGAGCGCGAAGAGGACCGGCCGATCGCGGAACGGCTCGAGCTGGGGGGTTCCCCAGACGTGGACGACGAGCAGGACGGGCACGAGAAAGAGCGCCCCGAGCACGGCGCCGGCACGGAGACGCTCGTCGCGAGACAGGATCGCGAGGGCGGCGAGCAGCGCCGCGAGGATGACTCCGGAGGCTTGGAGGATCACCGCGGCGCCTCCAGGATCTTCCACATCTGCGCCATGAGCTGGTTGGCCCCGCGGTTTGAGTCGAGCATGGCGCTCCACTGCGGCAGTCCGGTGCGGATGACCACGCCCCGCCCGACCCGGACCGCGGCGATCACGGGGCGATCCTCACGGGTCCCGCCGCCCGCGGCCAGACGGGTGCCGGGCCCCACCGAGGCTGTCTCCTCGACCTCGTCGAAGCCGCGGATCAAGCCGTCCGAGCCCTTCCACAGCTCGATCGTGTCCCCAGGGAAGGCCAGCAGCCGCGACCGCTCCCGGCGCAGCGGACGCAGGCGGGCCCCGAAGGCGTCGGCCGGAGCGGCCGGCGAGGGCTCGGTCAAGCGTGTGCCGCGCACGCGGACACTGCGCCGCAGCGAGTCGGTGCCGAGGGACAGCAGGCGACCACCGCGCTGGACGTAGCCGCGCAGCGCGGCGTCGACCGTGGGCGGGAGCCAGCGTGCGTCTCCGGCGATGAGCACGCCGGGCCGGTCGCGGACCAGGGTCGGGCCGTTGCCGCGGACGAGCGCGAGGTCGGTCGTGAGGTCATACCGCTCCCGAGCGCGGTCGAGGAACTCCAGCAGCGCGCCCTCGCCGCGCCGGAAGCCGGCGGGCAGGCCTCGCGCGTAGAGCCGGCTCGTACCCACCGGCTCGCCCGATTCCAGGGTGTTGGGAACGCCGTCGCCCTCGTCGTCGACCGGGTTGCGGCCCTGCCAGGTGATCGTCGGGAGCACGACGAGGACCTTCGACGCCCTGGCGGCCTGGACGATCAGCGGCGCGCTGACGGTGCGGCCCGCCGCCCGTACCCGCACCAGGTAGGCGCCTGACCGCCCGAAAGGCGTCCGAAGGCGCAGGGCTGGCCCCGACCCGCGGCCGCGGTCGATCACCCGCGCGCGGCCCAGGCGGCGAAGCTCCCACCGGTAGGGCTTTCCCCTCGCATCGACGAACAGCCTCGCGAGCTCCCCCGCCACCACCGGCTCGCCGGGCGCCTGGACGCCGAGTGACCGCACCGTGACCCCGGCGCGGCCGGGAAGCGGCCCGCGCAGCGGCGAGCCCGAGCGCAGGTTCTGAGGCACCGCGCCGACGTTGCCCGCTCGGTCGCGCACCCGCGCGACGATCAGGTAGGTCCCAGGCGCGGCCGGCCGGCCGTCGACCCGGCCCTCCCAGCGGCCCGTGTCGTCGCCGGCGCGGCCCGGGAAGGAGGCTACGACGCGGGGTGGGACGACATCGGTGCGATAGACCTGGAAGCTCGGCGCACCGGAGCCGGCGGCGGCGGCGCTGAAGCGGAAGTCGATGGGCGCCGTGCCCCCGGCGGCCACCACCGCCGGCCCGGCGCGCTCGCCGAAGCCCAGCACGGTGACCACCGGTCGCGGAGGCGTGCGATCGAGCGCGATCTCGACCGGCAGGACGATCGTCCGCCCCTGCCGGCTGAGCTTGACCCGCGGGCGGTAGACGCCGTCGGGCGCCGGGCGGCCCGCATCGCTGCGACCGTTCCACCGGAAGGTCTGCTTAGGGCCGGCACGCAGGAAGCGGTCGTCGACCAGGCGGCGAACGACGTCGCCGTCGGCGTCGACGAGGTCGACGGTGACCGTGTCGGAGCGCTGCTCGAGCAGGAAGGAGATGCGTGCCTGGTCGTTCCTGCCGTCCCCGTTGGGCGAGAACAGGGGGTCGGTCGTCTTGTTGAGCGCACGGACCGGCGGGTCCTGGGACTTCAAGCCCTGCGCTAGGAAGAGAGCACCGACGGTGGCGCAGGCGAGGAGTCCGAAGACCGCCTGCGCAAGTCGCGTTACAGCTTTGTCAGGGCGACGTTCGGGACGTCCCAGTCGTGAAACGCGTCGAGGCCCTGGGGGCTCCCGGCGCACAGGGCCGCCCGGATCGAGCCGCCGTGGCAGACCACCAGGGCGGGGAGGGGCCCCTGACGGACGTCCTCCAGGCCGGCCAGGACCCGCTGCTGCTGCTCGAGCAGGGATTCTCCCTCGGGGAAGCGGAACTGTTCGCCGGCGGCTCGCCATGCGGCATACACATTCGGCTCGTTGCGCTCGACTTCCTCCCACAATTCTCCTTCGAGCCGGCCACGGTCGCTCTCGGCGAAGCGCTCGTCGACCTTCGGCTCGAGCCCGATCCGGCGCCCGACGACCTCCGCCGTCTGGAACGCGCGCTTCTTGTGGCTGCAGTAGAGGGCCTTGATCTCCACACCCTCGTCGAGCACACGCTGCGCGAGCTCTTCGGCCTGCTCGCGGCCGGTCTCGTTGAGCGGTGGGTCGATGGTGCCCATGATCCGGATCGGCTCGACGTTCGAGTCCGTCTCCCCGTGGCGGGCAAGGAAGATCGTCATGTTGCCTCCATCGTGTCCGAGCGCAGACCTAAGCGCAGTGTCTCCAGTGAAAGGACGTCGCCCGGCGCGATGTTGCCGAGGTTGACGTGGGGCCCGAAGCGCTTGAGGAACCACACCTGCTGCTCCTTGCGCGGCGCCTCGAAGATGAGCCGGCCGGGGTCGATCGCGTGCGCGATCTCGTCGATGAGGCCCATGCGAACCTCGCCGTCGTGACGGTAGATGCCGACGGTGCCCGACTCCCGCGCCTCGGCGATCACCTTCCACGCCCCCGCCTCGAGCTCCTCGCCGATCTGCTCGACCCACCGGTAGGGAGCCATGATGCGCTCGTCGTCCTTGGATCCCACCTCCGAGAAGACGACGAAGTCGCGGGCCAGGCGCTCGATGAGCTCGAGCTTGCGCTCGTGCTCGAGCACGATCGTGCCGTCGGAGACCTCGACGTGATCGAGGTCCAGCCCGTTCAGCCAGGCGACCATCTCCTCCACCCGGCCCTGCGCGATGGCAAGCTCGGTCAGCGTCCCGCCGCAGACGACGGGCAGGCCGTGCTCCCGGTAGCGCGCGAGCTTTGGCTCGAGGTTGTCCGTCGCCAGCGCCGTTCCCCACCCTAGCTTGACGAAGTCGACGGCGCCGCCGGCCACCTCGACCAGGCCGTCGACCTCCGCTAGCGAGAGCCCCCGGTCGAGCACGTGGGTGATTCCCTCGCCGCGTGGCTTGGAGCTGCGGCTGGGCAGGTCGAGGAAGGGCGTCACGGGCGCGATCACGGCGGGTGGGGGCGCTGCGGTGCGGGGGTGCGGAGACTACGTCGTCTTGTCGACGCCGACCACGACGACGACGGTGGCGTCGGCACCCGCAATCGCCTGCGTGCCCGCGTCGAGCGGGCGGACGTCGGAGACGTCGAGCACCTTGGCGACCTCCTGGCCGGCGCGCTTCTGTCCCGGCCCATAGAGGATCGCGGAGCGCGGCAGCTGCTGCTCGGAGTTGTCGGCCTCCTGGCCGCGGGCGAACCCGGCCTGCTCCACCTTGTCTGCGATGGTCGCCGCGAGGCCCGGGACCGTCGTCCCGTTGAGCACGACGACCGTGACCTGGGAGCGCACGAGAGGCTTGGCCTTGCGTCGCTTGGCCGGCGCATCGCTCTTGTCGTCGCCCTGGCTCTGGGCCGACTCCCCCTGAACGGTGTTCACCGGCGTGGCGCGCTCCTCGTTTCCGCTTCCGAGCTGAACGATGCCGATGACGATCGCCACCAGCAGCCCGAGCGCACCCACCGCGCCGAGGCCGAGCATCCAGCGCGTTCCCGAGGAACGCTCCGGCTCGGGACCCGTCTGGCGCGGACCGGACTGCGCGCCGCGATCGGGCAGGCGCGCGCCCGGCCGGCGCAGGGCCGTCGCGGGACCCGGCGGGGAGGTGGGACGCCGCGGCCCACTCGCCCCCGAGCGCGCGACGCCGGGGCGCGGCGGCCCGGCGCCCGCTCCGGTGCCGATGACCGGAGGGCCGGCCCCCGGGCCCGGCCGGTCGACCGCCGGGGCGGCGGAGCCGGGAGCGGCGTCGCCGACGGGCGGCGGCTCGGAGGCCGGGCCGTTGGGCGTCGCCCGCTCGCGCAGGGCGGTCGGTTCGGCGGCGGCCGGCTCGAGCTCGTCTGGGCGGTCTCCACCCGCGCGGGCGGCCGCGGCACCCTGAGCGGCCGCGGTCGATGCCGCCGGTACGGCGGCTCGCTCGCCGCTCTCCTTCACCGGCCCGGCGGCCGGCCCCGGGCCGGCAGAGGCGCCGGAGCGCGCGGCCTCGCGCTGCGCGTTTCCCGCAGCGGCGGTCGCCGGCCGAGAGGCGACTCCCGCTCCAGTGGCCGCAGCGACGGCCGTGGCGGGCTGGCGAGCGGGCGGGCCGCCGGACCCGGCGGGGCGGGCGGGAGGCACCACCGGGCGCGTCGACGGCGCCACGTTGTAACGGCCCGCCAGTGCGGAGCGCTCCTGGAGCGCCGCATCGTGCTCGGGCTCGTGGCCCGCCCAATCGCGAAGGCGCCGGACCTCGCGGGCCTGGGCGAAGAAGAGCAGCGACAGGATCGCCAGACCCGGGATCGCCGCGAGGCCCGCGTAAGCGCCGATTCTCTCGATCAGATCTTGTCCGGTGAGGGCGAGAATCGTGGGCATGAAGCGGTGGATCCTATTGCGGGACGCGCACGGTACGGTCCGCCCGCTCGGCGTTGAGAGTGGAGACCTTCGCGGCCAGCCCGGCGGCGTCGCCCTCGAGTACGAGCAGGTTGATCTGATCGAAGCTGCGCTCGACCCAGTCGGGGTCCAGCGGCTCGCGGTCGGCGAGAAGGATCTTGTCGGCCGGCGTGGGCTGCTCGCGCTCGTAGGGATTGAAGAGGTCCTCGTGGAGCTTCTCGCCCGGCCGCGCGCCCACGGTCTCGATGGCGATGTCGCGCTCGGGCTCGAGGCCGGAGAGGCGGATCATCTGCTCCGCGAGGTCCTGGATCGAGACCGGCTCGCCCATGTCGAGCACGAAGATCTCGCCGCCCGCGCTCAGCGAGCCCGAGCGGATGATGAGCTGGACGGCCTCGGGGATGGTCATGAAGTAGCGCGTCATCCGCGGGTCGGTCACGGTCACCGGCCCGCCCGTCGCGATCTGGCGCCGGAAGATCGGGATCACCGAGCCCGACGAGCCCAGCACGTTCCCGAAGCGGACGATGGCGTACTTCGTGGCGGGGAAGCGCGCACCTGCCGCGTCGACGGCCCATTCGGCGAGCGCCTTGCTCGCCCCCATCACCGTCGCCGGAGAGACCGCCTTGTCGGTGGAGACCAGCACGAAGGCGCCGACGCCCGCCTCCCCGGCGATGTGCGCCACGAGCCGGGTGGCCAGCGCGTTGTTGCGCACGGCCTCGACCGGGTTGGTCTCCATCAGGCCGACGTGCTTGTAGGCGGCCGCGTGGAAGACGACGCCGGGGCGATGCTCGGCGAAGACCTCGCGCATTCGCTCCTCCTCGCGGCAGTCGGCGAGCACCGCGGAGGCGTTGCGAACGTGGCGCTCTTCCTCGAGCTCGCGGGTGATCGCGAACAGGTTGTCCTCGGCGTGGTCGACGATCACGAGGCGCGCGGGGCTCACGCGGGCGATCTGGCGGCAGAGCTCACCGCCGATCGATCCGCCGGCGCCGGTCACCATGACGACCTGGTTGGAAAGGTAGGAGCCGACCCGGCCGAGCTCCATGCGCACGGGCTCGCGGCCGAGCACGTCCTCGACCTGGACCTCGCGCGCCTGGCGCACCACGCTGACGCCGCCGCTCTCGAGAATCTCGAACACCGTCGGAAGGGTGCGGACCGGTATCCCCCGGGCGCGGCAGGCGGTCACCACGCGCGCACGCAGCGAGCCGGGCGCCGAGGGGATGGCGATCAGGACCTCCTCGGGGTCGGCCTCCTCGAGGATACGGTCGAGCTCCGAGCTGGGCCCGAGCACCTTCAGGCCGTTGGCGACCCGCATGCCCCGCTTGCGCGGATCGTCGTCGACGAAGCCGATCGGGCGGTAGCCCAGCGCCGGGTTGCGAGCCATCTCCTTGAGCAGCGTCTGGCCGCCGTCGCCGGCGCCGACGATCAGCACGCCGCGCGCGTCGTGACGTGGGCGGATCCCGCGCACCCCGCCGCGCTCGAGCACCGTGCGCACCAGGAAGCGCGCGCCGCAGAGCATCGCGAGGGACAGGAGGAAGTACAGCGCGATGACGCCGGTCGGCATGCTCACCGCGACCCGCCCGCTCTCCGAGGCGACCTCGACGGGCTTGACGAGCACGATGGCGCCCACCAGCGCGAGCGTCGCGACGACGGCGCCCTTGAGCACCTGCTCGTAGTCGCGGACGCTCAGGTAGCGCCACCACTTCTGATAGAGGCCGAACAGCGCGAAGATCACCAGGCTGCCGACGACCGCCCAGACGATGGTCGCCTCGAGCAGGCGCTCGTAGCGCTCGGGCACGCTTCCCTGGTCGAAGCGAAGCGTGAACGCGAGCCAGTAGGCGAGTGCGACCAGCGCGCCGTCCACCAGGAGCTGGGGCAGTGAGTGGCGATGGACGGGAGCGGCCGCAGACCGTAGCCGTCGGCGCATTGCGCGCATTGTAAGCGGCACCGCGCCCGGAACCGGCGCGCCGCGCGCTCTACGCCTTCTTCTTCTTCCTCTTGGCACCACGGGCCGCGGCGACTTCTTTACAAACGGGCGTCGCGCACCGCCGAGACCACCTCGGCGATCTGCTCCTCGCCCAGCACCGGGCTCATCGGGATCGCAAGGTGGGTGGCCGCCGCCTCCTCGGTCCCGGGCAGCGGAATGCCGCTCGTCCACGGCGCCATCGCCGGCTGCCGGTGCACGGGCGTGCGGTAATAGGGCCGCGCACCGACGCGCGCCTCGGCGAGCGCCTGCGCGAGACGGTCGGCCTCGGCGTGGCGGATCACGTAGAGGTGCCATGCGGGTCGCGCATCGAGCGTTGACCGCGGGAGCGCGACGAGGTCTCCCAGGCCGGCGCGCTCGTACGCGGCCGCAGCCGCGCGGCGGCCGTCGGACCAGCTTTCGAGGTGAGGCAGCAGGACCCGGAGGAGCGCGGCCTGGAGCTCGTCGAGGCGCGAGTTGTAGCCCACCTGCTCATAGGTCACCTTGTCGCGCGAGCCGTGGAAGCGCAGCATGCGCACGCGGTCGGCGAGCGCGTCGTCGCCGGTCGCGATCGCCCCGCCGTCGCCGAAGCCGCCGAGGTTCTTGGAGGGAAAGAAGGAGAACGTCGCGGCAGTCCCGAGCGCTCCGGGGCGACGGTCGCCCACGGTCGACCCGGCCGCCTGCGCGGCGTCCTCGAGCACGGGGATGCCGAGCGCCTCGATCTCCGCGACGGGCGCCACATTGCCGAACAGATGGACGGCGATCACCGCCTTGGTGCGCGGAGTAAGCGCAGCCCGAACTGTGTCAGCCGTCACGCAGAAGGTCTCGGGGTCGATGTCGCAGAAGACGGGCCGCGCCCCGGTCGGCGGGATCGCCTCAGCCGAGGCGTAGAACGTGAACGAGGGCACGACGACTTCGTCGCCGGGACCGACCCCCATTGCGCGCAGCGCGATGGTGATCGCATCGGTGCCGTTGGCCACCCCGACGACGTGCCGGGCGCCGAGGTAGGCGGCGAGCTCTGACTCGAAGGCCTCCACCTCCGGGCCGAGGATGTAGCGGCCGGCGTCGAGGACCGCGCTGAGGCGGACGCGCAGCTCCTCGCGCAGCGGCGCGAGCGGCGCGTCGGTGTCGAAGAGGGGAACCGCCACGAGCGACGACCCTAGACGCTGTCCCCCGGGAGCTCGCCGTGAGCCTCCCGGAGTCGAGCGAGGTCCAGGTCGTCGCTGCCACGTCCGGCGGCGCGCTTCATCGCCACCAGATCGAGGAGGGAGCAGATCGGCGCAGAGACACCGTCGATCCGCTTGACGTCAGACCGCCCGAGGACCTCCTGGAACGACGCCGGCAGGAGCTGCTCCGAGAGCACGTCGACAAGGCAGTGTGGCGTGCGAAGGAGCAGGGCACCGCCGGGTGAAAGATCACGCCGCCACAGCGGCGTACCGTCCGGGTTCGTCGCTTTCCAGCGCTCGATGAGCGTCGCGAGCCGCGCCAGGTTCTGCGAATCCATGGCGACCGCCACGTCGATGTCCTTCGTGGCGCGGACGGCGCCATGGCGGATGACCGCCAGCCCGCCCACCACGACGAACCGGATCTCCGCCGCGCCGAGGTCGCGGAGGGCGGCCGCGAAGTCGTTCAACGCTGGAGCCAGAGGTCGATGGCGATCTTGCTGAGGGCTACGCCCTCGTCGAGGAGCTCCTGTGGATCGCGTGTCGCGTCTGCCATCAGAACGTAGCGCCGCCAGGCGTCGTTGGCCGTGTGGTGGTCCCCGCGAGCCTGGGCGGCGTGCGCTTGGGCCGCCGCCTGCTCGAGCCGCCGATCCTGGTCGATGGGCAAGCTTCGATGGTACCCGCGCCCGCCTCGACCCACGACGCCACGGCGACCCGGAACCGGGTCGCTCGCGCCGCTCCGCTACCCTCGGTTTCCGCGTGTCGACCCTCCTCGTCCACGCCTCCATCACCGACCCGATCGTGAACTTCGCCACCGACGTGGTGGACAAGCTCGGGCTCCCGGGGGTGTTCGTGCTCATGTTGCTCGAGAGCGCGTGCATCCCGATCCCGTCGGAGGCGACCATGCTCTTCGCGGGCTTCAACGTCTCCAAGGGCGAGTACAGCCTGCTCGTCGCGACGCTCGTGGGCTCGGTGGCCAACCTGGTCGGATCCTGGGTCGCCTACGCGGTCGGCTACTACGGGCGCGTCGACCTACTCGAGAAGCACGGCCGCAAGCTCCACATCCGCAAGCGCGACCTGGAGCGCGCCGACCGCTGGTTCGAGCGCTACGGCGACGCCACCGTCCTGGTCACCCGCATGCTGCCGATCGTCCGCACGTTCATCTCGCTTCCCGCCGGCGTGGCCCGCATGCCGTTCTGGCGCTTCTCGGTGCTCACTTTCGTCGGCTGCGTGCCCTGGGTCTTCGCGCTGACCTTCATCGGCAAGGAGGCGGGCGACAACTGGGTCTCCTGGAAGGACAACCTCCACTACGTCGACTATGCGGTGGCCGCGCTCATCGTCGTCGCCGCCGTCGTTCTGTTCGTGCGCTGGCGCCGAGGGCGAACGGCCCGCGGCCTGGAGCAGCCGACTTAGGGCCCGCGAATGAACCGGGGTTGGTCCACTAGACTAACCGCGATGGTCCGAGTCGGCATCCACGAGGCGAAGACCCACCTCTCCAAGCTCGTCAAGCGCGTCGAGGCGGGCGAGGAGGTCGAGATCCAGCGCAGCGGTACGCCGGTCGCGAGGCTCGTGCCGGCGAAGCGCCGCGGGGTGCGCCCGGAGTCACGGGGAATATGGAAGGGCAAGTTCTGGATGGCCGACGACTTCGACAGCCCGGAGGTCAACGAGCAGATCGCGCGCGACTTCGGCATGTACGACGACGTCGAGGAGTGACCCACCTCCTCGACGCGCACGCGTTGCTGTGGTGGCTCGCCGACGATCGGCGACTCAGCGCGGCTGCGAGCCTCGCGATCGAAGGGGGTCGCTGCAACGTCAGCGCTGTCACCGTCTGGGAAATTGCGATCAAACGGGCGCTGGGCAAGCTCGACGCGCCGGCGGACCTGTCCGACGCGATCGAGCGCGAAGGGTTCGACGAACTGCCCGTGACCGCCGCGCACGGCGAAGCGGCCGGGGCGCTCCCGCACCACCACGGCGATCCCTTCGACCGCATGCTCGTCGCTCAGGCCAATGCGGAGCGGCTTACCGTCGTCACCGTCGACCCGGCGTTCGCGGCCTACGGCGTCCCAGTCCTCTGGTGACCGGCCAGCCGGGAGCGCTCTCCCTCCGCCACGCGATCGCCCTCGGCCTGCTCCACGGGCCCGCCGAGCTGCTTCCGATCTCCTCCTCGGGGCACACGACGCTGGTGCCCTGGCTGCTGGGCTGGCGCTACGGCGAGCTCGACCACGAGTACCGCAAGGCCTTCGAGGTCGCGCTGCACGCCGGCACCGCCGCCGGCCTGCTCCTCGCGCTGCGCCGCGAGGTGGGCGACGCCGCGCGGGGGTTCGACCGTCGGCGGGCCGTGCTGCTCGCCGGCTCCTTCCTGCCTCCGGCGCTGGCCGGCTCGACGCTGGAGCGGCCGATCGAGCGGCGCACGGGGACGCCGGCGACGATCGCGGCCGGGCTGCTGGTCGGCTCGGCAGCCATGGCGCTCGTCGACCGCGCCCCCCAGGAGCGCCGTCGCGAGGAGGCCGGCGCTCTCGACGCGCTGGCGCTCGGCCTCGCGCAGGCGTGCGCCCTGATCCCGGGCGTCTCGCGCAACGGAGCGACGCTCGTGGCCGCCCGGGCGCGTCGCGTCCACCGGGCGGACGCCAACGCCCTCTCGCGTCACGTCGCCCTTCCGATCATCGTCGGGGCGACGGCGCTGAAAGGCAGCCGCCTGGCCCGTCGCGGGCTCCCGCGGCCCCTACGCGCCGCCTTCGCGGCCGGCATCGTCGCTTCCTTCGCCTCGACCCTGGTCTCGACGGCGCTGATCCGCCAGGTCGAGCGCGACCGGTCGCTACTTCCCTACGCCGCCTACCGTTCCGTCCTGGCGGCAGTCGTCCTCGTCCGCGCCGGCGGGGAGAATCGCCTCGGATGACGGACGCCTACGCCCGTGCCGGGGTCGACACCGCCAGGTCGGGTGGCGCGGTACGCGCACTGGTCGACGTCCTGCGGACGATCGACCTCGGGCGGCCCTCGCGCAGTGCGGTCGCGAGCGGCCACTATGCGAGCGTCCTCGAGATCGCTCCCGGCCTCGGGCTCGCGCTGTGCACCGACGGGGTCGGCTCCAAGGTGATCGTCGCCGAGCAGGCCCAGCGCTACGACACCATCGGCATCGACTGCGTGGCCATGAACGTCAACGACCTCATCTGCGTGGGGGCGGAGCCGGTGGCCATGCTCGACTACCT
>JBBPZA010000047.1:0-8250 GCA_038199375.1 Solirubrobacterales bacterium
CCGATCTCGGTTTCGCCGTGTTCTTCCGCACCAAGGGGGGCGGCGCCACCGGCAAGGCAGACAAGGTGCTCCGCCAGCAGCCCGCGGCGGGCGAAAAGGTGGATCCGGGCACGCGGGTGGTCCTCGAGGTCGCCGGCGCCGAGCCGCCCACTCCGGCGGCGCCCTAGCCGGACGGAAGAACTTCCGCCTAGCCTCTGGCGGGGGTCGGCAACCGCGCCACACGAGAGAGACGGGTCCTCGTCAACCGAGACGCAGGGCGTCGCGCGCGCGGGCGACGGCAAGCGTCTCCTCGGGCGAGATCGGCGCCGCGCCGCCATCGCGAACAGCCGCGTAGAGCCGGGCGACGAGCGCGCGCAGGCCCGGGTAGGCCGGCTCACCCCGGGCGGCCCGCCGAACGAGATTGACCGCGGCGCCCGCGGCCGTCGCTCCCGAGAGCGCGAAGGGGTGGGCGAGCTTGCGCGAGCGTGAGACGCCGCCACTTTCGATGGCGGCGAAGCCGTGGAAGAAGTCGAGGTGGGCGGTGCCGCCGGCGCCCGTGAGGCGAAGGGTGTTGGCGGTCGGGCGGCCCGCGAGGCTTGTCAACAGTGAGACGGTGGACTCCCCGGCGGTCGTCGTGGCCCGTAGCTCCCCGTGGCGGGGCCGACGCACGTCCCACGCCAGCGCGCCGACCCCGCCGGGGAGGAGGCGATCAAGAGCGGCGAGGGAGTGGGGGACGATCTCGGCGACGACGTCGTCGAGATCGGCGGGGCGGCGGCCCTTGCCGCCCGCCGAGCACGCGGTGACCTCGGCGTGGAGGAGAGGACCGAGCCGGGGCATGGCCGCGACGGCGCGTGCGAATCCCGGCTGGAAGAGGTACTGGTGCACCGGACAGAGGAGGAGCTCTCGGTCGGCGGCCAGAGCGAGGAGCCGCTCGGTCTCCGGGGCATCCCGGGCGAGCGGCTTCTCGCACAGGACATGCGCACCGGCGGCGAGGATGCGCTCGACGAGCGCGGCGTGGGTGTCGAGCGGCGTGCAGACGTGGACGACGTCAGGCTGGAGCTCTAGCAGCGCGTCGAGTGACTGCTCGCCGAGGTCGGGCGCCAGCCGCCGCGCCGCCTCGCGGTCGGAATCCGCCACTCCGACGAGCTCTCCTCCGGCGCGCTGGAGCTCGCGTGCGTGCCATCGCCCCATGAGCCCCGCGCCGACGATCGCGGCCCGGATACGCCTTCCTTCCTTCCCTCCTCGCCGCGGATCGAGGCTGGCGGAGGCCCGTGCTCTCACGCGCCGGAGCGGGCCGCGCGCAGGATCGCGAGGGTGGCCTCGATGGCGCCGGGGGTCGCGAGCGCGAGGAGCGCAGCAACGCCGAGGACGGCGAGGGCCTCGCCGCGTCGGGCTGCCGTGACGGCGGCCGCCGCCACCATGAGCATCGCCATACCGATCAGTCCGGCGCCGAGGCCGAGGCGCTGCACCGTCCGCCGATGCTCGGGCACCTGGTCAGCGTACCGGGCGATCGCGCGGCCTCAGCGTCGTCTTCGAGCGCGAGCGGGCGGCGGAGGTGGAGGCGACGGACTCAGGCGGTTAGTGAGGGCGAGCCCAGGCATGCGGAAGGAAGGTCCGAACGTTCTGCGGTCTCTTGACTACATCTGATGTCATGCGACGCGCGCGCGTCGGGAGAAACGGAGCGGTAGCGACGAGGAGCGCCACGCCGACCAGCGCGGCGGCGGCCGGGCCGGGCAGACTGGGGCGCCTCCGGGTCAGCGCGTCGCGCACGGCTGCCGCCAGCCATACCGCCCCGACTCCGGCGAGCACCGCGACCACCGCGGCGGCGGGGTGCTGGAAGCGCGCGATCCCGGCGTAGTTGGCCACCTTGCTGGTGACCGCGACCAGGGCGACCCACCCGAGGGCACCGATCAGGAGCGCGACGACGACAAGCTCGCGCTCGCCTTCGTGAGCGTCCTCCGCGGAGCGGTCCGCTCCGGCGTCGCGGTTCGCTCCGGCGTCGCGGTTCGCTCCGGCGCCGCCGCGCACTCGCCCGCCGCCGCCCGCCATCCTCATCGCGTCCTTGACGCCCATCCGGCGCACGCGAAGGGCTGCGAGTGCCGCCGCGGCGAGCGCGACAAGGAGCAGCGGCGCCGGGACGAGCTCGACCGCCCGCTTGACCGGCTCGGTCAGGGTCGTGCCGCTGATGCCCCCCTGCGCCTTCTGGGAGGACTGGAGCGGATCGCCGACCGTGACGACGTCGGGGACGAACCACAGTGGAAGGAGCGCGAGGAAGAGCCCGAGGACGAGCGGGCGCAGCCTGGGCGAAAGCCACAGGAGCCACAGTCCGTAGAGGCCCAGGAACGGCCACGCCTCCGGTCGCAGCAGCGACGCGGCGAAGGCGAGCGCGAAGGCCTGCCCGCCGCGCCGGCGAAGATGGCAGTCGACCGCCCACAGGATCAAGGCGCACAACAGCCCCTCCTCGCGGCCCATGGCAACGATGTTCATCCAGCTCGGCAGCAGCGCGACGGCGAGCACCGCGGCGGCGACCCAACCCGCGGGGGGGCCCGCGAGCCGGCGCGCCACCCGCCAAGCCATGACGAAGGCCAGCAGACCTCCAGCCCGGGCGACGAGCGCCCACAGGACCGGGGCCGCGCCACCGGCGAGCGAGAGCACGGCGATGACCAGAGGCGGCAGCGGCTTCCAGGAAGGACCCGAGGTCGTGTCGAGATCAAAGGCCGCCAGCTCGCGGCCCCAGACGACCCACGCCCACGGGTCGGGGAGGAGCGCGAAGGGCTCGAGGAGGAAGGAGAGCCCGGCGAGGGCGAGGCAGGCGGCGAGCGCGACGAGGGTCGGCCGGCGGGCGAGCGCGATCCGCACGAGCGCGCCAGCATAGCCCCAGCCGCGGCAAAGTCGCCGCCGGGCGGCGCCCGGCGCGGCGAAGTCGCCGCCGGGGCAGCCGCTAGACTGCGCGCCTCTTAACCAGACCCGCCCGGCCCGCACCAGCCGCCACGCGCGTCAGGCAGCGGGGCACGCAGACCAGAATTCTTCCTCTGCGGGATTCTGGTCTGGCAGGGAGGCTAGGAGCATCGTGACACCAGGAACTCGAAGCGAAAGCGAGAGCATCGGCACGGCCGTGCTCGGCGGCGGTCCCGCCGGGCTGACCGCCGGCTACGTCCTCGCGCTCAAGGGCGAGCGCGGCCAGGTCTTCGAGGCCGACCACATCGTCGGCGGGATCGCGCGCACGCAGGAGGTTCGCGGGTACCGCTTCGACCTCGGCGGGCACCGCTTCTTCACCAAGCTGGGCCCGGTCGAGAAGCTCTGGCACGCGATGATGGGCGAGGACTTCCTCACGCGGCCACGGTTGTCCCGGATCTACTACAACCAGAGCTTCTTCGCCTACCCGCTCGTCGCCAAGGACGTGCTCGCCCGTTTGGGCATCGTCGAATCGACTCTGTGCGCGATCTCCTACCTGTGGAGCAGCGCCAAGCGGCCCTTCCGGCGCAAGGAGCCCGAGACCTTCGAGGAGTGGGTCACCGATAAGTTCGGCCACCGCCTCTACGGCGCGTTCTTCGGCCCCTACACCGAGAAGGTGTGGGGCATCCCCGGCTCCGAGGTCCGGGCGCAGTGGGCGGCGCAGCGCATCAAGAACTTCTCCCTGCCCCTGGCGCTGCTGACGATCCTCGGCCTGCGCCGCCAGCACGTCACGACCCTCATCGAGGAGTTCCAGTACCCGCGCAAGGGCCCCGGGCAGATGTGGGAGCGCTTCCAGGCCTACCTCGACCACCACGACGTCCCGGTCAACATGGAGCACCGGGTGCTCTCGATCAAGCGCGACGGGTTCAAGGCGACCAGTGTGCTTCTCGAGCGCGACGGCGAGCCGGTCGAGGTAGCTGTGGACGCGGTCCTTTCGAGCCTTCCACTCTCCGAGATGGTGCTCATGCTCGATCCGCCGCCGCCCGAGAAGGTGCGCGCGGCGGCGAAGCGCCTTCGCTACCGCGACTACGTGCTCGTCGCGCTCATGACCACGCAGTCAGAGCCCTTCCCCGACAACTGGATCTACGTCCACGACCCGGGTACCCGCGCCGGCCGCGTGCAGAACTTCGGCGCCTGGAGCCCCGACATGGTCAAGCCGGGCACGACGTGCCTCGGGGTGGAGTACTTCTGCTTCGAGGGCGACGACATGTGGGAGATGCCCGAGCAGGAGGCGATCGAGTTCGCCAAGGCCGAGATGGCGAGGATCAAGCTGCTCGACCCGAGCCTGGTCTTCGACGGGGTCAAGGTCAACGTCCGCAAGGCCTATCCGATGTACGACGCGACCTACATGGAGAACGTCGAGGTCCTGCGCCACTACGTCGAGAGCTTCGGCAACCTCAAGACCTTCGGGCGCAACGGTCTGCACCGCTACAACAACCAGGACCACTCGATGTGGTCGGCGATCCTCGCGACGCTCAACCTGGTCGACGGCACCGACTACGACGTGTGGTCGATCAACACCGAGGACGCCTACCACGAGGAGGGCGACGTCGTAGACGAGCTGCTGAGCATCGAGCTCGTCCCGCCCGAGGTGGTCGAGGAGGCCGCGGAGGTGCGCGAAGAGGAGCACGCGCGCGAGGGTCATCCCAAGCCCGAGGTCCCCTCCGTCGGCGGGAGATGAGCGGGGCTTCAGGGCCGGCGCTGACCGTCGTCGTCGGGTCCAACGGCTCGCCCGGCTCGGTGGAGCGCTGCCTGGCCGCGATAGAGCGGCAGCGCGACGGGGCGCAGGTCATCGTCTGCGAGCCTGCGGCGAGCCCTGACGAGGTCCGCGAGCGCTTCGGGTGGGCGCAGTGGCTGGAGCGGCCGGGCGCGCTCGTACCCGAGCTGTGGCGGGAGGGGATCGACCTTGCGGACGGCCGCATCGTCGCGTTGACCATATCCCCGATGGAGCCGGCGCCGGACTGGCTTTCGACCATCCTCTCCGAGCACGGCCGCCACGACGCCGTGGCCGGCGCCATCGAGCCCGGCAAGCGGCTGAGGCTCGCCGACTGGGCGGAGTACTTCTGTCGCTATGCGAATGACATGCGGCCCTTCGAGCCGCACGAGACGGTCGACCTGCCCGGCGACAACGCCTCCTACAAGCGCGAGCTGCTCGAGCGCACTCGCGAGCTCTATCGCGACGGCTTCTGGGAGCCGGTCGTGCACCGGCGCCTCGCCGAGGAGGGGGTTTCCCTGTGGCAGTCGCCGCTGATCGTCGTGCGCCAGGGCCGCTCCGCCGGCCCGCGCGCCTTCGCGTCCCAGCGCCTGCACCACGGCCGGGCCCACGGTCGCCAGCGCGGCCTGCACTTCTCGGCGGTGCGCAACCTCGCGGGCGCACTCGGGGCGCCGCTGGTGCCCGGCCTGCTCGCCCTTCGCGTTCTCCAGACCGTCTTCGCGCGCGGCCGGCACCGTCTTCGCGCCCTGATCGTGCTCCCCTGGATGGCGTGGTTCAACGTCGCGTGGGCAGCCGGCGAAGCGCGCGGGCACCTGGACGCGCTGGTCCGACCCTGGCGAGACCGCCCGCTCGCCGCCGCGGCTCGGGAAGGATCGGCGCTGGAGGATGGCGCGGGTCGGGAGGGGTCAACGCCCGCGGAGGGCGTCGCTTCCGCGCCACCTATGCCGCTCGCTCTCGCCCCGCCCCGCTCGGCCGCCGCCGCTCCGCCGCTCTCGGTCGTCGTCGCCTCGGTCAACGGCTTCCCCTATCTGCGCCAGTGTCTCGACGCCCTCGCGCGCAACGCTCCCGAGGCCGAGGTGGTCGTGGCGGACTGGACCGACGAAGAGACCCGCACGCGCATGCGCGAGGGCTGGCCGCAGGTGACGCTGCTCTCCTTCGACGAGCCGATGGCGGTTCCCGAGCTCCGCGCGGCCGGCATCGCCGCGGCGCGTACGCCCTACGTCGCCGTGATCGAGGACCACTGCGTGGTCCACCGCGACTGGTCGCGGGCCGTGGTCTCCGCGCACGAGGCGGGGTATCCGGTCGTCGGCGGGCCGGTGCGCAACGCGGCTGGTCGACTTCGCGACTGGGCGGCCTTCTTCGTCGAGTACGCCGACTTCATGGAGCCCCTTCCCGCGGGAGAGGTACCGGGCCTGACCGGCATGAACGTCTCTTACGACCGCCGGGCGATCGAGGCCATGCAGCCGCTGCTCGACCAGGGCCGGTGGGAGAGCTGGCTGCACCCCCACCTCGCCGGGGAAGGGATGCGCTTCCGCGCCGACCCCGCCATCGCCCTCGACCACGTGATGCGCTTCGACGTGTCCTTCTTCGTCTCTCAGCGCTACCACTACGCACGCTCGCACGCCGGCGCACGCAACCCGGAGCTCGGGATCAAGCGGATCGCCTACCTCGGCGGATCTCCGCTCATCGTGCCCCTCATGTACACGCGCACGGCGCGCGCGGTCCTCGGCAAGGGGCGCCACCGGCTGCGCTTCTTCCTCACCACCCCGCTCATCCTCTTCTACCTGGCCATATGGGCGTGGGGAGAGGCGGTCGGCTACGCGCTCGGGGGCGGGCGGTCGCTCCTGAAGGTGCGCTGAACGTGCGGGTCGGGGTCGACGCCACGAGCTGGAGCAACCGCCGCGGCTTCGGGCGCTTTGCCCGCAACGCGGTCGGGCGCCTGATCGCGCTCGACGGCGAGACCGAGTACGTGCTCGTCGTCGATGCCGCCGATGAGACCGCCCTTCCCGAAGGCGTCCGCGCGCGGCCCGTCCGCCTGTCGCGCCCTCCCGGCGAGGCGGCCTGCGCCGATGGCGCGCGCAGCCCGGTCGACCTCGCCCGCCTCAGCGCGGCCGCGGCCCGAGGCCGCTTCGACGCCTTCCTCTTTCCCTCCGTCTACACCTACTTCCCGGTGCCGGGCTGCGCCGAGGTGGTCGGGATCCACGATGCGATCGCCGACCAGCTCCCGCACCTCACCCTTCCCACCCGCCGCGCGCGCTCCTTCTGGAAGGCCAAGGAGCGCATGGCCATCCGCCGCGCTGCGCGCGTGTTCACGGTCTCCGAGACCTCGCGGACCGTGCTCGCCGAGCGCTTCGGCCTCCCGCCCGAGCAGCTCGCGATCGTTCCCGAGGCGCCCGATCCGGTCTTCACCCCCCGAGGCGCCGCGGCCATCGAGCGCGAGCTGGCGCCGCTCGGGCTCGAGGCCGGCCGCTTCTTCCTCTTCGCGGGCGGGATCAGCCCGCACAAGAACGTCCTCGCCCTGGTCGACGCCTACGCGCGGCTGCGGGAGGTCCGCGGGAGCGGCGCGGGCGGGGATGGCGCACCCGATGTTCCGCCGCTCGTCCTCGTCGGCGACATGGAGGACGACCCGTTCTTCTCCATCGCTCGCGACCTTCGGGCCCGCATCGACGGCCACGAGCTCGAGGCGCACGTCCGCCTTCCGGGCTTCGTCTCCGACGAGGCGCTGGCCTGCCTGTACTCCGCGGCCACGGCGGTCGTGCTGCCCTCGCTCATCGAGGGCTTCGGCCTCCCTGCGGTGGAGGCGGCGGCATGCGGGGCGCCGGTCCTGCTCTCCGATCTGCCCTCCCATCGGGCCTCGCTTCGCGACGCCGCCCTGTACTTCGATCCCGAGGACGCCCAGGCGATCGCGGCCGCCATGGCGTGGGCGCTCGAGGAGCCCGGTCGCACGCTGGCCCTCGCTCAGGCCGCGCGCGAGGCGGTCGCCGGCCTGACCTGGGATGCGTCGGCCCTCGCGCTGCGCCAGGTGGTCTCGGAGGCCGCGCGGCGATGAGCCGTCCCCTGCGCTTCTGCATGGCCAGCACCTTCTATCCGCCCTGGAGCTTCGGCGGGGACGCGATCCAGGTTCGCCGCCTCGCCCATGCGCTCGCCGATCGGGGCCACGAGGTGACGGTCGTCCATTCGCGGGAGGGCTACCGGTCGATGGCCGGCGCGGCGCCGGAAGGCCCCGAGGACTCCCATCCCGGCGTCCGGGTCGTCGGCATCGACGCGGGGCTCGGCGCGCTCAGTCCCCTCGCCACCTACCTCACCGGCCGGCCTCTGCTCGCCGGCCGAAAGCTCGCCGCCGCCCTCGACGAGCCCTTCGACGTCATCCACTTCCACAACCCTTCGCTCCTCGGCGGTCCCGAGGCGCTCATGCTCGGGACCGGCATCAAGCTCTACACCGCCCATGAGCAGTGGCTGGTGTGCCCTACGCACGTGCTGTGGAAGTACCAGGAGCGGGTGTGCGAGAAGCCCGACTGCTGGCGCTGTACGTTCAGCTACCGGCGACCGCCCCAGCCGTGGCGCTCGACCTCGTTGCTGGAGCGCTCGCTCTCGCACCTCGA
>JBBPZA010000048.1:0-26368 GCA_038199375.1 Solirubrobacterales bacterium
ATGGACCTGTCCTCGCGCGAGAGCCTCGACGCGAGCTGCGCGGAGCTCGGGGACGAGCTCGGGCGGATCGACCTGCTCGTCAACAATGCGGGCCTCATGACCGGCGGCCTGCTCGAGGAGCAGGACATGGCCGACGTCTACGCGATGTTCCAGGTCAACCTTGTCGCCGTCGCCCACCTCACACACAACGTGCTGCCCGGCATGCTCGCGCGGGGCCGCGGCAAGATCGTCAACAACACGTCCATCTCCGGCTATGCCCACTTCCCCGGGGCCAGCACGTACGCCGCGGCCAAGACCGGCGCCGTCGCGCTGAGCGAGTCCCTGCGCCGCGAGCTCAAGGGGACGGGCGTGAGCGTGCTCCACCTCATCACCCCCGGGGTCAAGACCGACATGCTCGCCGCGACCGAAGAAGTTTACGGCCGCCACATCGACACCTCCGACTGGGACCGCGTCGAGCCCTCCGAATGGGCCGCGAAGGTTCTCGGCGCGATCGAGCGAGACGCCCGCGTCCTGCATCCCGGCGGCAGGTCACGGCTCGCCGTGCTGGCCTCCCGCGGCCCAGCCATCCTGCTCGACCGGATCAGCGACCGGATGTTCAGCCGGCAGCCGCGGAGATGAGCGCGAGGGGCTCACCGGCTCCCGGCACGGCCGCACGCCACTGCGGCTTGGCCAGCACCATCTGCACGAGCCCTATGCGCCGCTCGACGAACCCGGCCTCGCAGTAGGAGAGGTACAGGCGCCAGAGGCGCCGGAAGCGTCCGTCGTAGCCCAGCGCCGAGAGGAGCTCGCCGGCGGCGTCGAAGTTCGCCCGCCAGCGGCGCAGCGTCTCCGCGTAGTGCGGGGTGATGTCCTCGAGGTCGACGGTCGACAGGTCCGTGCGGCGCCCGAGGCATCGGGCGATCACCTCGCGCGAGGGCAGGCAGCCGTTGGGGAAGATGTAGGTCCGGATGAAGGACTTCGAGCTCTTCTCCAGCTGGTAGGCGCGGTCGTCGATCGTGATCGCCTGGAGGAACATCGCCCCGTCGGGCTTGAGCAGCTCCGAGCAGCGGGCGAAGAACGTGCCGAAGTCTCGTGAGCCGACGGCCTCGATCATCTCGATCGAGACGAGCTTGTCATAGGACCCGCGCAGGTCGCGGTAGTCGTCGAGCAGGACGGTCACGTGGTCCTCCAGGCCGGCTTCGCGCACGCGGGCGACCGCGTAGTCATGCTGCTCGCGGGAGATCGTGGTCGTGGTGACGCGACAGCCGCGGGTCGCCGCGGCGTGGACGGCGAAGCCCCCCCAGCCCGTGCCGATCTCGATCACGTGGTCCCTTGGACCGAGGTCGAGCCGCTCGCAGACGCGCTCGAGCTTGGCCAGCGACGCCTCCTCCAGCGTCGCGTCCTCACGCTCGAAGAGCGCGCAGGAGTACATCATCGTTGAGTCGAGCATCAGCGCGAACAGGTCGTTGCCGATGTCGTAGTGGGCAGAGACGTCGCGCCGGCTGCGCGTCGGCGTGTTGCGGGCGAACGCGCCCCGGAGGCCCCGCCAGGACGCCCAGGCCGGGGCGAGGCGCCGGCGAACTTCGTCAAGCCGGTGGACGTTGAGCGCCGCGATGCGGATGACGGCGGTAAGGTCGGGCGAGTCCCACAGGCCGGCCATGTAGGACTCGGCCATGCCGCGGCCGCCGCGCGCCAGCATCGGCCACACGTGCGACGAGTTGACCTGGACGGTTGCCGTCGGGACGCCACTCCCGAAGACGCGCCGTTCGCCTTCCTCTACGACGACGAGCTCCCCCCTGGCGATGCTGCGAGAGAGCAGGCGGCACACGATCTCCCGTGCGACGGAGTGGATCATGCGCCGGCCCGGGGATGGGGGTAGGGGCGGACGCCCCCGAGGCGGAGCTTGAGGGCGTGCCCGTAGATCAGGGCGAGCATCCTCAGGGTCGGCGCCGGGTAGCGAACGGTCACGTCGGCCAGCGACCGGCGGCTGAGCTCACGGCGGCGCAGCTCGAGCGTGGCGTCGAAGGAGTGCTCTGCGGCCTGCGCGCTTGAGATGTGGATGCTCAGGGTCTCCCCCGGGGCGGGGGCGCGCCACTCGTAGCGCTGCTTCATTCCCATGAAGGGCGAGACGTGCAGCGCCTTGTCGGTGTGGCCGGTGAGGATCGATGACTCGCCGGAGCGCGGCAGCACGTAGGAGTGGCGCTCGCCCCAGGGGGTGTTGGTCACCTCGGCGAGGATGGCGCCCACCTCCTCGTCGGCGTCGAAGCAGTAGTAGAAGCTCACCGGGTTGAAGCAATGGCCGAAGGAGCGCAGGTGGGTGAGGATCCGCACCGGGCCGGCGGGTGCGGTCCCGAGCCGCTGCGCCACCACCCGGCGGACCTCGTCTCTCAGCGGCAGTGCCGGGTCGCCGAGGTAGTCGCCGCGCTCGAAGCGCACGAGGCCCCGGCGGGCAGCGAGCCGTCCACTCAGGAGCATCGGGAGCTCGTCGAGGTCGATGTAGGCCATCGCGATGCGGTGACGGAAGACGTTGTCGCGCACCGCGAATCGGCGGTGACGGATCGTCCCCTCGTAGAGCGCGCTGCGCATCACGCGCTCCCGTTCAGCCGCTCGGCGACCCGCATGGCGCTCACGACGCCGTCCTCGTGGAAGCCCCAGCGCCAGTAGGCCCCGCAGAAGTGCGTCCGGTTGCGCCCGCTGATCTCCGCGTGGCGGCGCTGCGCGGCGCGGCCCTCCCGCGTGTAGACGGGGTGCGCATAGGGGATCGTCCGGATGATCGCCTCAGGGGCGATCCGCTCCGTCCGGTTCAGCGTCACGCAGAGCTCCTGCTCGGCGTCCAGCGACTGCAGGCGGTTCATGTGGTAGGTCACAGTCGGCTTGCCGGCCGTGACCGAGGGCAGATGGTAGTTCCAGCTCGCCCATGCCCGCCGGCGCCGCGGAAGCAGCCGCCGATCGGTGTGGAGCACCGCCTCGTTTGCCTGGTAGGGGATGGCGCCGAGGATCTCGTGCTCGCGCTCGGTCGCGTCGGCCAGCAGCGCCAGCGCCTGGTCGGAATGGGTGGCGAGGACCACCTCGTCGAAGCGCTCGGGCTCGCCGCCGTGCGGCGTCACGGTGACGTGGTCGTCGTGGCGCTCGACGGCGCGCACCGGTGTCGCGAGCCTCAGGCGATCACGCCAGGGCGCGACGAGCGCCTCGACGTAGCGTCGCGACCCGCCGACGACCGTCCGCCACTGGGGACGGTCGCGCAGGGAGAGCATCCCGTGATTCTCGAAGAACTCCACGAGGAAGCGGGCGGGAAACGTCCACATCTGGCGAGGGTCGGCTGACCAGACCGCCGAGGCCTGCGGAACGATGAGTCGGTCGATGAAGGCCTGCGAGAGGCCCAGGCCCTCCAGCCAGTGCCCGAGCGAGGGGTTCTCGTCGGACGCCAGGAGGTCGCGCCCGCGGCGGTTGAACCGGACCATGTCGGCGACCATTCGGTGAAACCACGGGGTCGCGAGGTGCGCACGCTTGGCGAACAGCCCGTTGACCGAGGCGCCGCTGTACTCGAAGTCGCCGGCGTCGTCTGAGACGCCGAAGGTCATCGTCGAGGGCTGCCAGGCGACGCCGAGGCGCACGAGCAGACGCTCGAAGTTCGGGTAGGTCCGGTCGTTGAAGACGATGAAGCCCGTGTCGACCTCGTGGGTCGCGTACCCGGTGTCGACGCGGACCGTGTTCGTGTGTCCACCGGCGTAGGGGTTGGACTCGAACACGCTGACGTCGTGCTCCGGATGGAGCAGGTGGGCGGCGGTCAACCCCGAGATCCCCGCCCCGACGATCGCGATCCTCATAACGGGTCTGTATGCGGGACCGCCCCGGCCCTCAGATCACCGACGTGTCCGGCCGTCGCGCGCTGCCGCGGGAGGCGCTGCCCGCGAGCAGCACACGGGCGACCTGCTTGGGGTCGTCCCACATGGCCAGGTGGCCGCAGTCGGAGAGGATCCGGGTGCGCACGCCGGGGGGCACGTGGGCCGGCGGCGTGACGAGCCGGTCGTGCTCTGCCCAGGCAAGGGTGACCGGGGCTCCGATGCGCTCGAGCGCGGTGAACCGGTTCGCCCGCATTGCATCGTTGACGGCGCGAAAGCCCGTAGCCGTCGCGTAGGCGCGGACGAGCGCCAGAGCCGCCGCGGGCGGGACGCGCTCCGGGTGGGCGACGACGCTGCCGAGGAAGAACCGCCGGCCGGCCACCGAGCGCGTGAGGGCGGGCATCGCGGCCAGCGTGACGCGGGCGACGGCCCTCGCGATGCCCCGCTTGGGCATGAGCGGCTGGGGCCAGAGGCCCGCGGGGGCTATGGCGGTGACCGACCGCGCCTTTCCCGCGAGGGCGAGCTCGAGAGCGACCCAGCCGCCGAGCGAGTTGCCCGCCACGTGGGGCGCCGGCACGCCGAGGTCGTCGAGGAACCCGGCGATCGCCGCCGCGAGCGCAGCTGGCGTCGGTGGCTCGGGGCCCTTGAGCGGCGGCGAGGACCCGAAGCCAGGGAGGTCGAGCGCGATGACCTCGCGCTCCTGGGCGACCCGGTCGATCACCGGGTCCCACACGCGACGGTCGGCGCCTAGGGCATGGAGGAGGACCAGGGGCGGGCCGTCGCCGCGGCGGTCGAAGCCGAGCGCCACGCGCGTCAGGAGTCGGCGGCCGCGCCGACCGCGGCGCTGAGCAGCGCCGAGGCGCCGGCAACCGCCAGGGTCGCGGGGGCGGCCTTCTCCGGCAGCCCCTCCCGACCGGCGGTGGTGGCCAGGATGTCGACGATGTCGCCGGCGATGCTCGCGGCGATCCAGGGGCGGATCGGCTTCCCACGCAGCGCCGCCAGGAGGCCGCCGGCGTGCAGGACCACTTCCCGCGCCCCGAGCCCGCGAAGCGCGACCTGAGCCGCGGGCTGCCGGCCGCCCTCGCCCAGCCACCGCTTCGTGAGGCTGTCCGGCGTGAGCATGAGGCCCGCGCCGTAGGCGATGCGCAGGCTGAACACCATGGTCGCGGCGGTGGAGGGTCCGGGCATCGTCCTTCTCTACGGATGGCGGCGAGCGACCGATCAGGTTTCGTCCGGACCCGGAGATCGCCCCGGCGCGGGGCGCTCCTCGGCGTCCTCGTCGGCGTTGCACGGCAGCGGGCCGTCGCCTTCGGGGAGCGAGGCGAAGCAGAAGCGGGGGCCGCGAACGAGAGGCGGCGTTGAACCTTGACACACCCGTGGCAAGGTTGGCCGATTCGCTGCTAGGCTGACCCGATGGCCGAGCGTGACTACCTGGCCGCCACTCGCGAGCGCGTCGTCGTCTTCGACGGCGGCATGGGCGCGACCCTCGAGCAGTTCGACCTGACGGCCGAGGACTACGGCGGCCTGAAGGGGAAGTGCCACGAGGCGCTCGTGCTCAACCGCCCCGACGTCATCCAGGACGTGCACGAGTCGATGGTGCAGGCCGGTGCCGAGGTCGTCGAGACCGACACCTTCCAGGCCTCGCGCCTGAAGCTGGAGGAGTGGGGTCTCGAAGAGCACACGCTCGAGGTCAACCGCAAGGCGGCGGAGATCGCCCGCAAGGCCGTCGGCGAGGAGCGCTTCGTCGCCGGCTCGATCGGCCCGACCGGCCACCTCCCCGCATCCGACGACCCGACGCTCGGCAAGATCACCTTTCGCGAGCTCGTCGAGGTGTTCACCGAGCAGGCGCAGGGGCTGGTCGAAGGCGGCTCGGACCTGATCATCATCGAAACCGCGCAGGACATCCTCGAGGTCAAGGCGGCGATCTTCGGGGCCCGCGCCGCGTTCGCGACAGCCGGGCGCACGCTTCCCATCCAGGCGAGCGTCTCGCTGCTGCCAAACGGCGGCAAGATGCTCCTGGGCACCGACATCCAGGCCGTACTCACGACGCTCACCGCCCTCGAGGTCGACGTCATCGGCCTCAACTGCTCGACGGGCCCCGAGGACATGCGCGACGCGGTCCGCTACCTCGGCGAGCACTCCCCCCTCCCCGTCCACTGCATCCCCAACGCCGGCATCCCGCATCAGGGGCCCGAGGGCGAGACCATCTTCCCCGCGGAGCCCGAGCCGCTCGCCGACACGCTCGGCGAGTTCGTCGAGCGCTTCGGGGTCTCCATCGTCGGCGGATGCTGCGGCACGACGCCCGACCACATCCGGGCCATCGTCGAGCGCGTCGGCGATCGCACCCCGGGCGAGCGGCCCGCCAAGGGCCCGCTCACCGTCTCATCGATGATGACCGCCACGCCGCTCGTGCAGGAGCCGCGCCCGACCCTGGTGGGCGAGCGCGTCAACTCCCAGGGCTCGCGCAAGGCCAAGGAGCTCCTGCTCGCAGACGACTACGACGGCCTCGTGCAGGTGGCCGAGGACCAGGTCACCGGCGGCGCCCACGTGCTCGACGTCTGCGTCGCGCTCGTCGAGCGCCCGGACGAGGACGTCCAGATGCGCGAGGTCGTCAAGCGCATCTCGCTCACCCAGCCGGCGCCCATCCAGGTCGACTCCACCGAGCCCGAGGTCATCGAGGCCGCGCTCGAGCAGATCCCCGGCCGGGCGATCGTCAACTCGGTCAACCTCGAGGCGGGGCGCGCCAAGCTCGACCGCGTCGCGCCGCTCGCGCGCGCCCACGGCGCCGCGCTCATCGCGCTGACCATCGACGAGGTCGGCATGGCCAAGACGGGCGATCGAAAGCTCGAGATCGCCCAGCGGATCACCGAGCTCTGCTGCGACGAGCACGGCCTCGAGCGCGAGGCGCTCATCTTCGACGTGCTCACCTTCACGCTGACCACCGGCGAGGAGGAGTGGCGGCCGAGCGCGGTGGCGACGATCGAGGGCATCCGCCGGGTCAAGGAGGAGATCCCCGGGGTCCAGACCTCGCTGGGCGTCTCCAACGTGTCCTTCGGCGTCTCGCCGGGCGCCCGCGCCGTCCTGAACTCGACCTTTCTGCACCATTGCGTGCAGGCTGGGCTCGACCTCGCGATGGTCAATCCCAACCACATCACCCCCTACGCCGAGATCGGCGAGGAGGAGCGCGAACTGGCCGACGACCTCGTCTTCAACCGCCGCGAGGACGCGCTCGAGCGCTTCATCGGCCACTTCGAGAGCAAGGGCGAGACCGAGGAGGACGCCGGCGTCGACCCTACCGAGGGCATGGAGCCCGAGGAGGCGCTGCACTGGCACATCCTGCGGCGAAAGAAGGACGGCGTCGAGCAGTGGATCGACCGCTCGGTGGAGAAGATCGGCGCCGTCCCCACCCTCAACAAGGTCCTGCTGCCCGCCATGAAGGAGGTCGGCGACAAGTTCGGCGCCGGCGAGCTGATCCTGCCCTTCGTCCTGCAGTCGGCCGAGGTCATGAAGCGCGCGGTCGCCCACCTCGAGAACTATCTCGACCGCATCGAGGGCCACACCAAGGGCAAGGTGGTCATCGCGACCGTGTTCGGCGACGTGCACGACATCGGCAAGTCGCTGGTCAACACGATCCTGACCAACAACGGCTACACGGTCGTCGACCTGGGAAAGCAGGTGCCGGTCGACACGATCATCAACGCGGCGGTCGAGCAGGGGGCTGACGCCATCGGGCTCTCCGCCCTCCTGGTTTCGACCTCCAAGCAGATGCCGCTGTGCATCCAGGAGCTCCACCAGCGCGGCCTGGAGTTCCCCGTGCTCGTCGGCGGCGCGGCGATCAACCGCGACTTCGGACGGCGCATCCTCTACCCCAAGGGCAAGGAATCCGACGACGTCTACGACCCCGGCGTCTACTACTGCAAGGACGCCTTCCAGGGCCTGGACACGATGGACCAGCTCGTCGACTCCGAGACGCGCGCCGCGCTGGTCGATCGCATGCGAGCCGAGGCGCGGACGCTGCGCGAGAAGCCGGTCGTCGTCGACGACGGGCCGCCGGTGACCGACAGCTCGGTGCGCTCGACGGCGCGCACGGACGTGCCGATCCCGACCCCGCCGTTCTGGGGGGTCAGGGAGATCCCGGTCGGCCTCGATGCGATCTACCCGTACCTCGACCGCCACGTGCTCTTCAAGCTCCACTGGGGCGGGCGCGGGCGCAAGGGCGAGGAGTGGCGCAGGCTGGTCGAGGGCCACGACGGCGAGGAGGGCTTCGCGGCGCGCCTCGAGCGCATGTGGCGCGAGCAGGACTACCTGCACCCGCGCGCGCGCCTGGGCTACTTCCCGGTCAACGCGGACGGCAACGAGCTCGTCGTCTTCGACCACGCAGACCACGAGCGCGAGCTCACGCGCCTGGTCTTCCCCCGCCAGCCCCGCCACGACCGCATCTGCATGACCGACTTCTTCCGGCCGCTGGACTCCGGGGAGCGCGACGTGGTCGCCCTCCAGGGCGTCACCGTCGGCTCGGAGGTAACCGACCTCATGGCCCGCCTCGAGGCCGACGGCGAGTTCGCCGAGCAGCTCTACACCCACGGGCTGGGCGTTCAGTCCGCCGAGGGCACCGCCGAGTGGCTGCACGCCGAGGCCCGCCGCGGCCTGGGCATCGACCTCGACCAGGGCCGCCGCTACTCGTGGGGCTATCCCGCCTGCCCCGACCAGTCCGAGCACACGAAGGTCTGGGAGCTGCTGGACCTCGAGGAGATCGGAATGACGCTCTCCGGGGGCTTCGCGGTCATGCCCGAGCAGTCCACCGTGGCGATCATCGCCCACCATCCCCAGGCCGTCTACTTCGGGATGAAGTCGGGCTTCATCCCCAAGGAGAAGCTCTCCGACGAGCTCATCGCGGGAACCGACCGCGGCGGGGCGGTCCCCTCCGACGCCGACCCCGCGGAGGACGCACCCGACGAGGAGGCCGAGATGCCCCGCCCGGTCGACGAGACGCCCGTCTCCGCCTGACCGAAGCGCCCCACTCCTGACCCCCGAGAGGGCTGAGGACATGGTCGTGGCGCCGCCCAGGGGGGCGAGTCCGCGAGCGTGTGCGCCTACTACTACGTGTGGCGACCAGGCGGTACGCTGAACCCGTGGAGACCGTGGAGCGGCTCATCACGGCGGAGGAGTTCCTCGCGAGGGAAGATCGCATGTCTCCCCGCGAGGAGCTCATAGACGGGCGCATCGTGCGCAGCCAGCCCGACCTTCCGCACCAGACCGTCGCGGGGCGGATCCACCTCGCGCTGGGAAACTGGATGAACGAGGCGCCGGGACGCGGCATGGTGTGGCTCCCGATCGACATCGTCGTCGACGACCGCAACGTGCTCGTGCCCGACCTGGCCTGGGTCGCCGAGGAGAAGGTCCCGCCGCCCGCGACGAGGCTCCTCCCGGTCTCCCCCGACCTCGTCGTGGAAGTCCGCTCGCCGAGCACCTGGCATCGCGACATCGGCGTCAAGCGCGACCTCTACGCGCGCCACGGCGTGCGCGAGCTGTGGCTGGTGGACGGAATGGCCGCGAGCGTCATCGTGTGCCGCCTCGGCTCGGGAGGGGTCGGGATCCTTGATGAGCTCGGCCCGGGCGAGGCGCTCCAGTCTCCTCTGCTGCCCGGCTTCTCGCTCGAGCTCGAAGCGCTGTTCGCAGAGCGTGGCGCCTGACCGAAGCCGGGCTGGACACGGGTGCGGGGGAAGGATGCCGGGCGGCGCGTGCTGGTCGCCGAGCTTTCACTGCCGTGACTTGATCTCGAGCCGCTTCTTCGGCGTGCGGTCGGGATCTCTGAGCACGGTGATGTTGTCGATTGGGTTGCCGCCGAGCCACAGGTAGACGCCCTTGCGCAGACGGCCGGCGCAGTAGGGGTAGGCGGGGGTGATCTCGTCGCCGCCCTCGGTCTCGATGTCGCACTCCAGGTTGCGATAGACGCGCTTGGCCACCCGCAGGCTGTCGCCGACGCCGGCTCCGGCCTTGGTCTCGGCGTCCGGATCGGTGGTGGTGAAGCCCCGCACCCGGTCGCGGGCGACGAAGACCGCGAGCTCGCGGTAGCGCAGAGCCTCGACGTCGGGCATGGACATCGGCGTGCTCAGCTTGTCCGGATCAGCGTCGAGAGGCTCGAAGTCGTCGCCGCCCCGTTGTCCAGGGCCGAAGGCCTCGCGCGCACGGCGAACGGAGTCGCCGACCTCCACTCCGCGAAAGCTGGCCTCGCGCTCGTTGACGACCAGGGGTCGGTCGGGCTGGTCGTCGACGAAGCGGTACTCGCGGTAGGCCGAGAGGGCGACGGTCGCGGTCGCGGCGACGGTGAGAAGGGCACCGAGGGCCGCGGCGATCGCGGCACCGGCGCCGGGCCTGCTCTGCGGCGCCATGCGCGCACCGCCGCCCCAGGTCGGGGTGGCGACCGGGGGGCCCGTGCGGCGCCCGAGCCGCCCGAGGAGCTTGGCTGCCCCTACCCCGATGATCAGGCACACCAGCGCGGCCACGGCCGCAAGGCCGGCAGCGACGACGATGAGCGCACCCGTGCTCTGCGTCGGTCGAAGCTCGGCCGCCAGGACGGCGAGCGCGGGCAGGACGGCGGCGAAGAGCACCTTCCAGCGGGCGGCGAGCAGCCCGAGCCCGACCGCCGCCGCGATGAAGACGCCCGCGCTCGCCGCATCCTCGCGCAGCAGCTCCCAATCCACCGCGAAGGCGAGCACAGCGCAGACGGCCGCGAGGACGGCGAGCGCGAGGACTGCGAGCAACGTCCGCACACGGGAGTGCTACCCCCACCACGGCTCCCCCACCCGGATTCCGCGAGCACGCCACGGGCAGGCCGGGCGCCGGATTCAGGACCCGGACGCTATCTCGCGCGCCTTGGCGAGGACATAGCCCCACGGGTAGCCCGGGCCGGGGTCGTCGCGGTTGCGCGGGTCGAGCTGGGCGTGACTGCAGACGCCGCGCTTGACGATCTCGCCGGCGACGACGCGCTTTCGCTTGCTGTAGCGGATACTGGTCACCTCGCAGCGGCGGATCGGGATGCGGTAGGTGCGCGCCCAGTAGGCGACCCAGCGGGCCGTGCTGCCGAGCTGGGCGCGCCGGCCCGTCCACTGCGGGCGGGTGTAGCTCGAATAGCCCATCTGCTCGATGCCCACCGTCGTGGCGTTCCAGTAGGTGGCGTGGTAGGCGAGGCGGTCGTCGGCGACCATGCGGCTCGAGTTGCCCGCGGCGTCGTTGGCGACCTGGGTCGCCAGAGCGCTCCGGGCAAAGAAGCGCGCGAGGCGCCTGAGGTCGCGGATGCCCGGTTCGTTGGGGAGCTCCGTCGCGTGCAGGACGATCGCGTCGACCGGAAGCCCCCGTCGGGGCTCTGAGCAGCAGTCGTCGAGGGCTGCCACGTAGGCCGGCGCCGGAGGGGCGGGGACCGGTCCGGGCCGCGCGGGCCGGTCGCGGGAGGGACGGGCGCGCGGCAGCGGGCGAGCCGGTCGGCGCGAGCTCCGCTTCGACTCGGTCGTCCGCTCGGGCGACGGCTCGAGCGCTGTCGGGAAAGGAGCGGGACGAGCCGATCTGGAGCCTGCATCCCCTTCGAGGCCAGACCACCGAGGCTGTCCTCCCTGAGCCGAGGCGATCGCAACCGCCAGTGCGACCGCGTAGCCCGCCCCCAGGAAGGCGAGCGTGCTCCGGCGTCGTCGTCTGCTGCTCGTCGGTCCCTCTTCCATGCCGCTCCGGAAAGGCTGACACAGCCAGGCGCCGGCTCTACGAGCGCCATGGTGTGGACGACGAGCCGGCCGCGTCACCCCCGCGCGGTCAGCTCCAGCCGGCCGCTCCCGTCGACCGAGAGCGTCCTGCTGCCGCGCAGCAGCTCGAGGAGGTCCTCGCCGACGAGCTCGCGACGCCACCCGCCCAGCGTGCGCACGCCGGGCTCCTCCCCCCCGCGGCGCACGTGGGAGACGATCGCCGCGAGGTCGGCCCGGCCGGCGATGAGCTCGTAGGCGAAGCCCTCCTCGCGCGCCCGCGCGCGCGCGAGGGCCTCCCCCAGCGCGACGAGCGGGGTGTCCTCGGGATCGAAGTCGCGCCGCTCGTCGTCCAGGCGCAGCGGCTGCGCCCGTCGGCCGGCCTCGATCGCCGCGACGATCTCGTCGCCCCGGCGCTGGATTGTGCGCCCCCACAGCCCGCGGATGTCCCCCAGGGCGCGCCGCTCGGTCGGCTGGCGCCGGGCCAGCTCGAGAAGCTGGGGGTCGCCGACTATGGCGTTCGTCGTCTTGTCCTCGGCCTCGGCGGCGCGCTCGCGCCACGCGGCGAGCTCGCGGGCCACGGCGAGCTCGCGCGGCTTGAGCTGGTTGGAGCGCGGCAGCCGGCGGAAGGCCTGCTCGGGGTCGCGCTCGTCGCCCGGGCGCTCGAGCACCCGGCACTCCTCCTTGGCCCACGCGAGCCGTCCCGTTGCCTCCAGCCGGCGTCGCAGCTCGGTGGCGAGGGGAACCAGGTGGGAGACGTCCGCCCGGGCGTAGGCGAGCTGATCGGGGCTCAGCGGCCTGACG
The DNA here is from genome assembly GCA_038199375.1 of Solirubrobacterales bacterium. GTDB lineage: Bacteria > Actinomycetota > Thermoleophilia > Solirubrobacterales > Solirubrobacteraceae > JBBPZA01. The sequence goes on from JBBPZA010000048.1 coordinate 12,356, forward strand.
TCCCACTTCGCGAACGTCTCGCCCTTGGCCAGCCGCACGCCGAGCACCGAGCCGACCAGGCGCCCGTAGCCGGTGCTCGCCCCCTGGCCGACGAACCCGGCCGCGACCTGGGTGTCGAAGACGTTGCGCACCTCCGTGCCCCAGGCACGCCGGAGGATGTCGAGGTCCTGGCGACCGGCGTGAACGACCACCTCGATCTCGGGGTCGGCCAGCAGCGCGGCGAGCTCTGAGGGGTCGAGTGGATCGTCGAGCGGGTCGAGCAGCTCGGTGCGCATCCCTTCCTCCCCGCCGGGGTCCTCGACCCCGATCGCCGTGAGGCAGAGCAGGGGTCGGTAGCGGCCCTCGGCCATGAACTCCGTATCGATCCCCACGCGCCCCGCCTCGTGCGCGCGGGCGGCGATCTCTCCTGCGTCCCGCACTCCTCGACCGTACACGGCCGGCGCACGCGGTGTTCGCCGACGGACGGTGCGCGAGGATGCGCGAATGGTCAGAGGGAGCGAAGGCGGAGGCGTCGCGGCGTGAGGATCGGCGTCGTCGGCTGCGGAACCGGGAGGATCCCGTGGCTCGGGCGCCAGATGGTCGCGACGCTGGCAGGGGCCAAGACCGGGCCGTTCTCGACGCTCGGGCCGGGAGAGCTGCCGAGCATTCGGCGCCCGACTGGCACCGCGCCTGAGTCCAGCGGCGAGGCGGGTTCTACGGACAGCCCTTCAGACCCCGCCGGAGCTGCGATGCCCGCGGAGGGTCCAGCGCCATCAGCTCCGGCACGGTGACCGGTCGCAGCCGCTTTCGACGCAGCCCGGCGAGGATCCGCTCGAGCGCGCGCGGCGTCTCGGGCTGGTTCTCGTGAAGGAGGACGATGCTCCCGGGCCGCGCGGCGTCCATGACCGTTCGGGCTACGTAGCGCGACCCCACCTCGCCTGAGGTGTCGAGGCTGTCGATGCTCCACATCACCGTGAGCAGCCCCAGCTTGCGCGCGACGCGGTCGAGCGTGGGCGTGCGGGCCCCGTAGGGCGGTCGGAAGAGGTCGATGCGCGCGCCCGATCGGGCCAGCAGCCGGCGCGTGCGCTCGATCTCCCAGCGCGCCTCGCGCACCGGCATCGCGGTGAGGAGCGGGTGCGTGAAGCTGTGGTCCCCGACCGCTCCGAGCGGCAGCTCGCTGTCGACGAGCCGCTTGCGGGCGAGCACTTCCATGCCCACGTCGAAGAAAGTGGCCCGTGCCTTGTAGCGCCGCAGGATGCGTACGGTCAGCCGGGTCCGCAGACCCGGGCCGTCGTCGAAGGTCAGGGCGACGAGGCGGCGCCGACCCGCCCCGCAGTAGACCGGTCGCCCGGCGTCGCGCAGGCGGGCCACGGCCCGTGCGGCCCGCCGCGGCGAGACGAGGCCGCGCCGGTCGGCACGCTGCGAGTGCCCGGTGCGCGCCGTGGTCTGCCTCGTCGCCGCCGCCCCAGTCTTCGGCGCCTGCGCCGCGCGGTCGCCGCCGGGGCCGATCACGCCGAGCGCCACCGCGAGCGCCACGGCGAAGGCCCCGAGCCGCGCCGGACGCGCGGTCGGGACCATGCGCTAAGTGGCCCCCGCCGCACGTTCGGCCGCCTTCCGGCGGCGCCTCGGCGCCACTAAGCCTCCGCCTCGAGCCCCTCCGCGCGCCGACTGCGTGCCCGGTCGCTCAACTCGACGGGCGTGCCGAGCAGTGCGCGCGCGCGGATGTCGCGCCAGCTGACGCCTTCTTTGACCAGCGCCGGCATACCCATCACCACCGCGGTTGCCACCTCGACGGCCTGGAGGATGATGCCGTACCCGAGCGCGTCGACCGAGGAGACGCCGTAGGCGCCGGTGAGCACGGCGACGCACGCGACCTGGAAGACGCCGACGTTGGACGGAGTCGCAGGGAGCACGGCGGTGACGTTCACGGCGAAGAGCACCGCCGCCGCCGCGCCGAGGCCGGCGACCTGGTCGAGGCCAAGCGCGGCGAGCAGCAGGTAGCAGGCCAGCCACTGGAGCGCCCATGCCGTGAGCTGCGCGGTCGTGGCCACGGCGGCGAGCCGCGGCGCCCGGAACACCCGCAGGCCGAGGCGTACCCGGCTCGCGGCGCCGCGAACGCGCAGCGTCCACTCCTGGAGGCGCGAGAAGCGCGAGACGGGTCCTCGTCGCAGTAACGCCGGGGCGAGGACGACGAGGACGAGCAGGGCGACGGGCGCAGCCCCGTAGAGGACGAGCGCGCGCTCGCGGCCCTGGAAGAGCCCCACGGTCGCGAACATGACCGCGCCCAAGATCACCAGCGCGAGGATGTTGAGCAGCGTCTGGGAGACGAGCGTGCCCAGGACGGTCGGCAGATGCTCGCGCGGCCGCCCGATCCGCCGAGCGACGACGACGGCGCGCGACGGCTCTCCCAGGCGCGCGGGCAGCGTGGCCGACATGAGCACCCCGATGAAGGTTCCCTGCATCGCGTCGCGGCGGCGCACCCCGACGTCGGGCAGGGCCGCGCGCAGGATCGCGTGCCACGAGAGCGCGCGCAGGACCATCGAGGCGCACATGATGGCCAGGCCGCCGACGACCAGCGTGGGGCTCGAGTCGAGCAGGGTGCGGCCGATGCTCTCGAATCCGATCCGGCCCAGCGCCTGCCAGCCGAGCAACAGCGCCGCGAGCGCCGCCACGGCAAGGCCCGCGCGCCGCGCGACCCCGACCGCGCGTCTGCGAGCGGACGGCTTGGCCTCGAGGCTGACGAGGCGCTCGGGGCGGACGCGGGGCTTCAGGTCGGCGGGTCGCGCGCCGAGGCGCACGGCGCCACGCGCCACGCGGCCCTCGGGCTCGGGCACCTCGATCGCGTCCTGGTAGGCCTCTTCGACCTCGGCGGCGACGCGCGGCCACGCGAAGCGCTGCGCGCGGCTGGCCGCCGCGGCGGCCAGGTCGGCCCGACGCTCGGGCTCGAGCCAGAGGTCGCGCAGCACCTCGGCGAGCTCGGTCGGGTCCCCCTTGGGGACGAGCACGCCGTCCACCCCGTCGCGCACGATGGCGCGGTAGCCGGCGATGTCGGAGGCGACGACCGGCGTGCCCGCCGCGAAGGCCTCGGTCAGCACCATGCCGAAGCTCTCTCCTCCCAGGGAGGGCGCGCACAGGACGTCGGCGCGCTCGAGCGCCGCACGCTTGTGCTCGTCGTCGACCCTGCCGAGGATCTCGACGTCGCGCGGATCGAGCAGGAGCGGCGCGACCTCCTCCTCGTCCGCGCCTATCAGCGTCAGCGAGGCCGGCACGTGGTCGCGCAGCGCTTCGAAGGCGCGCAGGAGGACGCTCAGCCCCTTGCGCTCGACGGCCTGGCCGACGAAGGCGATGCGCAGGCGCTCCCCGGACGGGGAGGCCGGCGCGGGGCCGCCCTCCGGGAGGTGCACGCCGTTGGGGATCACCCGGTAGCGCCCCCCATAGAAGCGCCGGCCGGTCCACGCAGCGGCTTCGGAGACCGCGATCCGCACGTGCAGCCGGTTGAGCACGCGCCGCGCACCGAGGAGGTTGGCGAGATTGTTGGAGAACGCGTCCTCGGAGTAGCAGTGGAAGGTCCCGACGAGCGGGGCGGGCGCGGAGGTCAGGGCGTCCCATCCGGCGACCGGGGCCACCGGCTCGTGCACGTGGACCACGTCGAAGCCCCCGGCGCGCAGCTCGCGGCGGAGGGTCAGGACGGCGCTGGGCGACCCGGCCAGGCTCGAGACCGCCCCGTTCATCGGGTAGCCGATCGTGCGCCCGAGCGGCACGAGGTAGTCGGGAGCCGGACACGGCGCGGGCCGGGCGCCGCGGTGCAGCCGCACCGCCAGCCGGTCGTCAGGGTCGTAGGGCGCGAGCACCCGGACGTGGTGACCGGCGGCGATGTGCTGCTCGGCCAGCGCCTCGATGTGCCGCGTCACGCCCCCCGGATAGGTCCACGAATACGGAGAGACGAGGGCGATCCTCATCGGGCGCACTCTAGCGTCGGCCGGCCGCTTCGACAGGCTCTTTCTCGACCGGGTCGGGAGCGGGTGGCCCACTGGGCTCCTCGGCCTCGCGGGCCGGCGCCGGCAGGGCCGCGGTCTCCGCGGGCACGAGCCGGGGGTCGCCGCGCACGTAGACCACGACGAAGGTGAGCGCGATGACGCCGAACACGACGATGAGCGGGCCCGAGTCGTTGGTCAGCGCGCCGGCGACCGAGCCCGCGAGCCCACCGACCATCGCCGCGCTCCACGCCGGCGCGTTGCCCACCGGCGTCAGGAGCGTACGCCGGAAGCGGATCCCGTAGATCCCGGCGAGCAGCGCGAGTACGGTGAGCACCGGCATGAGGCCGCGAAGGAGCTGCTGGTAGGCGAGCCCGTAGCGGCGCTCGGCGGTCTTCCACAGCTCGTCCACGCTGTCCGCCCCCAGCACCGAGCGCGAGAAGTGCGAGTTCCCCCCGGTGATCACGTCGATTGCCGCAAGCAGCGCGAGGGCGGCCACCGGCGCGAGGAGCACCAGGGCCGTCCGTCGCCACGTCAGCCGGCCGGGGAGCATCAGGACCGTGGCCACCGCGAAGCCGGCGCCCACCGTGACGACCCCCCCGACGTCGGCCCCGAGCCGGCCCGAGCCGACGACGACCCCCAGGACCAGGCCGCCCAAGGCGAAGGCCAGGGCGGAGCGCCGCGAGCGCTCCCGCAGCGCGGGCACCGCCGCAAGCCCCGCGAGGACGACGACCGGGAGCACGGCCTCGAGCTCGTTGCCCAGGCCGTAGAAGCGCGAGCCGAACCGAGGGTTGGGCCCCAAGAGCGAGCGGATCGTGAGATCGGACCCCATCGCGAGGTCCACCGTGTAGGCGGCGAGGGTGGCCAGCGCCACCACGATCGGGGCGCGCGGCCAGCGGACGAGCAGGTCGGTGAGCACGCCGAGCCCCAGCGCGGCCGCGATGACGATGCCGAGCTCCGCCTGGCGAGTGGGTTGGAACGCCGCCGGGATCAGGAGCACCGCGGGCGTCCACAGGGCGCCCAGCCCTCCGACCCGCATGCCTCGCCTGACCCCGGTCGGGCCGGAGATCGCGCCGAAGAGCAGGACGACGCCGAGCCACCCGAGCAGGACCGCCTGAAGGGTCGGGATTCGCCGTGGCGCCACGATCCGCGAGCGTTTCTCGAAGGCGAGCAGCGCGTCGGCGTCGCGCTTGCCGCTCACGCCGATCGGCTGCCCCTTGACGTCCTTGGGCACCTTGACGCCGAGGTGGTCGAGCACGGTCGGCAGGATGTCGATGCCGGCGATCAGACCCCCGCCGCGGGTGGTCGCCGAGGTCAGATTGCCCGTTCCCAGACCGACGACGCCGATCGGCAGCAACACGGAGGCCGACTTAGTGGGCGGCGCGCGCATGACGAGGAGCAGCTCGTTGGGCCGCCGGGCGGCGAGCAGCGCGTCGAGCGCCCGCCCCCCTGCCCGCCGCGTCGGAAGGTAGGCGACGACGAAGCGCCGCTGTGCGAGCATCGTCCGCGTGCGCGCGACGACGGTGTCCGGCGAGTCGAGCGAGAGCCCGGGGATCCGTCCGTCCTGGTTCGCCGCGGCGACGGCGACCGGGTTGGGCTGGTCGATGATCCCGACGTAGCCCGCCCCTCCGGGGATCAGCGAGCCCAGCAGTCCAGGCTCGATGCGCTCGGGGGCCGCCCGCGCCCGGCGCAGGACGTCGAACCAGCCCGCGACGAAGCCACCGCCGCGGTAGGGGACCAGCGCGATCTCCGGCGGCTTCTTGGGGTTGTAGACGTTATAGGAGGTCCGCGTGCCCTGGCTGATGTCCAGCAGTGACTGGGTCGCGTCGTAGCGGCCGGCTGTGGAGCTGACGAAGCCCAGTGCGAGCTCGGGCCGCTTCTCGAAGCGCTTGAGGATGACCTTGGTCTGCGGCCCGGTCTCGCGGCCGGGGATGAAGGCGAGCAGGACGCGGGGGGAATCGGGCGGCGGCGGCCCGGTTCGCTGGGCCACGGCGACGCCGGGCACGAGGAGGGCGCACAGCACCGCAAGCACCGCGGTCCGGAGCATCGCGCTGACTATATTGAGGGGTCCCGTCGTGCCCGAGCGCCACTTCGTCAAGTACACGTTCCTCAAGGTCGATCCGGCCTGGCGGCGGCTCGACGCGCACGAGCGGGCGCGGGGCAAGCGCGAGCTCCTCGCCGCCTGCGAGGACTTCGTCGACAGCGGCCGGCTGCTGCGCGCCTTCTCGCTCATGGGCACGCGGGGAGACTGCGACCTCATGCTCCTCAGCCAGTCGCGCAACCTCGAGCGCATCCACGACTTCCACGTGGTGCTCGCCCAGAGCGGGCTTCGCAAGTGGTGCTCCGAGCCCTACTCCTTCCTCGCGATGACCAAGCCCTCGGAGTACTCCGACGAGTCGCGCCTGGAGGTCCGCCCGGGGCACGCCCGCTACCTCTTCGTCTATCCGTTCGTCAAGACGCGAGCGTGGTACGGGCTGCCGGCGCAGGAGCGCTACCGGATCATGCAGGAGCACATACGGTTGGGGCGCGAGTTCCCCTCGATCGACCTCAACACGTCCTACTCCTTCGGACTGGACGACCAGGAGTTCGTGGTCGCCTTCGAGACCGACGATCCGGGCGACTTCCTCGACCTCGTCCAGAAGCTGCGCACGACCGAGTCCAGCGCCTACACGCTGCGCGACACGCCGACCTTCACCTGCATCGCGACCACGGTCGAGCGCGCACTCAACGCCCTCGACGGCGAATCGGTCGCGGCGGGCGCCGTTGCCTGACCGCTCCGAGGCGGTCGCGCACCTCCGCGCCGCCGACCCGGTCCTGGGCGCGCTCGTCGACGAGGTGGAGGCGGGAGCCGGGCTGGGGGAGCGCGCCGGCCGGCGCGGAATCGAGGCCCACGACCACTACGGCTCGCTCGTGCGCTCCATCGTCGGCCAGCAGCTCTCGACCAAGGCCGCCCGGGCGATCAACGGCCGCCTCAACGAGCGCTTCGGCGGGCGCCCGCCCACCCCCTCCGAGATCCTCGCCGACGATCCCGAGGAGCTGCGGGCCGCCGCCGGCCTCTCGCGGGCGAAGGTCGGCTTCCTGCGCTCGCTGGCCGAGCACGTGATGAGAGGCGAGCTCGACCTCGACCGCCTGGACTCGCTCCCCGACGAGGAGGTCATCGCAGAGCTCGTCGCGGTCAAGGGCCTGGGCGAGTGGACCGCCCACATGTTCCTCATCTTCCACCTCGAGCGCCCGGACGTCCTGCCGGTGGGCGACCTCGGCGTGCGCCGCGCGATCATGAACGCCTACGGCCTCGCCGAGCTGCCGGCGCCCGCCGAGATGACCCGCCTCGCCGAGCACTGGCGCCCCCACCGCTCGACGGCGGCCCGCTACCTGTGGCGCTCGCTCGACACGACGCCGGGGTGATCGCTCGGGCTGGGGAAGGGCGACGACGAGGTTGGGTGGAACGCGATCCGCCGCTACGTGGCGTAGGCCGGTGCGCGTCTGGAAGGGTATCCCGGGCCGTGCGGATCGGCGGCGACCCAGATCCGACGCGCTGCTGCTTTGGCGTGGGGAGCGGGAGTGAGCAGAAGGTCGACGGAGACTTCTCTTCCTCGTCCGCAGCGGGCGTCTTGCGGGCGAGGTTGGAGACGACTGCTTCGCGCCGAAAGGGATCGTCTGCGAGAGCGGCGCCGTCGCTTCTGCTTCTCGCGGTGGCTGTTGCACAAACCAGTCACTAATCCGGCCCATCAAACTGTGATGGGCCGACCCACCTGCAGGCGAGCGGCTGTCAGTTGCGCGGACCAATCGGTCAAGCGCGAGGGCCGCGAGCTCGATCCACTTCGCCGTTCCCCCAACCTCCTGCCAGGCCCCTCCGTGTCCGCCGCCGGTGTGGAGCGAAGGTGGGTGGTGGCGCTACCGACGTCGTCTCGGACGCGACGCGCGTGGGGGTACGCGCGTCGCCGCGAGTGCCCCGACAAGTAAGCCACCGAGCGCCGCGGTCGCCAGCTTTGTCAGGACGGGCCACCCGGCGTTATGGCCGAGCGTCTTGTAGGCGCTCCTGTCGCACGTCGCGGCGGCGGCCTCGCTCGCGAGGATTGCGATCGACGCGGCGACGAGCGAGACGAGCACGGTCAGGGGTGCTCAGGCGGACGTCTCCGTATGGGGTTCCTTTGAGGGAGCCGGTGGCTCACCGTTAGGCCGTGCGCGGGCGCTGCGAGTGCGTGGGGCCGGCGCTTGCGATGATCTCTGCGTGGGCAGTCTGCCGTCACCAGGGCGTCTGGGTCGCCGTGAACGACGCATCGTCTGAATAGGCCTGCACGATGAACGCCATGAACAGCAGCAGCCCGGCGTCGAGTGCCGGATCGTCGGCGCTCACGTCCAGCGGGCGCTTGCCTTCGCGCTTGCGCGTCATCGTCGCGAGCTGGCGCTCGCCGTCGAGCAGGACGTAGCCACCGCGCCGCAGACCGTCTGGACGCAGAGTGAGCTCACGATCCCACCAGCGCAACGTCTCGCTGCGGTTCATGAACTTCGCCTTCAGCTCGCCGACGGTGACGCCCGTCGCATCGGCTGCGCGAAAGCCGGTCCGAGCCCAGCCGTGGCGCACGATCTTCCAGCTGCGCCCGCCGGCCTCGCCGGTCGCTGCGCGCGAGGTCCGGCCGGTGCGGCGCAAGGTGCCAACCCCCTCAAGCACCCACAGCGCCCCGTCGGCCGGATCACATGTCAACTCCATCGCGTCATGGTGCATGACGCGCGATCGCCTCGCAGATGCGGTCCACGGCCTTCGCGGCAATCGCCTGCTTGATCAAACCCTCGCGCCCGATGGCGCGGACATGCACACGTGAGCCGCCCGAAGCTGTTGTCTCGGCGTGGACTCGTAGCAGCGCAGGCGCCATGTTCCACACGCCAGAGCCCACGACACCCCAGACCGAGCCGTCGCCGGCCGGGTTGGGATCATCGATCACGACACCCGTCTGCGAGATGTTCGTCCTCGCCCGCTCGCGTACCGTCTGCGCGTCGTGCGGGACCGCCACCACCGCCGCGGCCGTCCGCGGCCTCGTGAAGCGCGCACCGAAGCGTCCGCCGGCGGCGCCGCCGCGCGCGGCGAACGGACTGTCGCCGCTGAGCGATCCACCCAGAGCGCCCGCGGCTGCCATCGCATCCTTCGTGGCGGCCATGAGAAGTGCCGATTCCGCCTCCGTCAGGGCGTACTCGATCCGCTCCGCCATCGAAGGCATATTGGCATAACGGCGGCCTGCGGCGGCCTGCGGCGTGCCCCGCATGACATCGTTTCGCTGCCGCGCGCCGCCACCGTCGTCCACTCGCTTCACCGGGCCCGACGCAGAGCCCATGGCGATGACTCAGCCCGAGTTCGCCGCATTCGTCGAGAGCGAGAGCAAGCGGAGCGACACTTCTGCTCGCGAGCCCGCAGCAGGTGTCTGCTCGCTGCCACTGGAGATGCCCGCTTCGTCGCGCGAGGCAGAGGTGAGAGTCCGGTGGTTACTTTCTCTTGACTTGGAGGGTTGCGCTGGTGGTGCGCGTGAGGTTTCCGCTCGTGCCGCTGATCGTCAACGGATAGGTTCCCGTCGGCGTCGAGCGGCTGGTCTGCACTGAGAGCGTCGAGGAGCTGGTGGCCGGGTTGGGGCTAAACGTGGCGGTGGTGGCGCCCGGGAGCCCGTTGACGCTGAGGCCCACCGAGGCGGTAAAGCCATCGGACGGAGTTATGGTCACGGTGTAGGTGGTCGAGCTGGCGCGGATGACAGTTCTGGTGGTCGGCGAGGCGCTCATTGAGAAGTCCCCGGCCGGCGGCGGCGAGCTGGCGACCATCGCCGCCACGTCGGCGCGGATCTGTGGCAACGTCGAGTAGAAGACGCCACCCGGGCAGTCCGTGGCCAAAACATCGCGGTGGCCGGCGATGTTCGCGAAGTCCTTCTGGCTTCCGTTGACCGGGTTGGTGTAGACCCCGGAGCCCTGAGGGTCGATGCTGCGGCGCTCTGACTCCCAGGCGAGAAGCTGCTCGAGGGCGTTACGCGCGGCCGGCGTCGCGTCCTGGCCGGTGAGCGTGCCCAGCAGCGCAATCCCTACCGTCCCGGAGTTAAACCCGTATGCGTGCGCGGCGGTCACGCCGTTGCCGGCCGCGTCCTGGCCCGTGGGAGAGCTCCCCGTCGGGTAGTCGAGGGTGTGGCGCCCCTCATAGATGCGCCCCGCCTCGTCGATGAGGAAGTTGTAGCCGATGTCCCCCCAGCCCTGGGTGATCGCGTGGTAGTAGTAGATCGACCTGACCGTGGCCGCGGGATCGGGGTCGTTGTTCTGGGTCGCGGTGTGGTGGACGATTAGCTTTTGCGCCGGGTAGAACGCTGGAGGCCAGATCTCCTTGCTGGTGGAGTCGAAGCGCAGCGACTCGTTGGCGCCCCAGTCCACGCGCGGTGAGACCTTGGGCTGGCCGACAGTCGCGGCGGATGCAAGAGGGCGGATTGGCCGACCGCGATCGGTCATCCACAGCACGGTGAGGCGACCGAGTCGGCGGTCGCTGTAGACGCGGACGGCACGCACACCGCGCGCCAGCATCACCGCACCATAGGTCTCCCGGGTAGGCATCGTCTCGGCCAATTCGTCGAGCTCAACCCGTCGCCGCGGCCCGAAGCGCTTGCCGTCCCGGCTCAGGGCCACCCATACCCGCGCCTCCCGATTGCCACGCCAGTGCACCGCGATGTGGGTCACCGGCCTAGGCACCCGGAAAGTCTTGGCCCCGGCGACAACGCTCGAGCTCTGGCGCGCCGCGGTCCGCGCCGACACCCCACTCGCGGCGGGGGCAAAGCCAGCCAGGACCACGACCGCAGTGAGGGCGGCCGCCAGAGCCAGGCGCGAGCGAGCCGCTAAGAAGCAGAAGGGCATCCGAGAGCGGGGGAGCCTACAAGCAGCGGCGGCCCGGCGCCAAGAACCGCAAGAAACCTCCCGGCCACCGGTCCGGGGTGCGATGGCTTGGCGTGCTCTACTTCGCGTCGGTTCTTTTCGACCTGCTTGAGCCGACGCTGCGTAGCCCGGTGAAGCGACCGCGGTCGGGGCTGGCGCGCCCGACCGCTTGCGCTTGGTCGGAGCTAGGTCCTCTGGGGTGATCGGGCCCGCATCGCGAGCATCACGCTGCTGACCACGATCAGAAGCGCGCCCCCGATCCCGGCGACGAAGAACGCCGGTGAGATCGCAGTCAGGGAGATAACGATCGCGCCCCAGCCCATCCACTTCGGCAGTGGCCCGTGGCGGACGATCGCTACGCCAAACCCCATCAGGAACACCAGCATGCCCATCGCAGCCGGGAGGAAATCGGTGTTAAACAGGGCGCTCAGCGCCTGTACAGCGTCGGGCTCGAGGTCTTCGGCTGCGTCGGCGATCGCGAAGTTGATCGTCCCGTCGATCGCAATGCCGATCGCGTAGACAACCGTGCCCGCGAAGGCGACGACGGCCGTTGCCTCGGCCCCAGAAGCTCGCAGCGTCTTGAACAGATAACCGCCGAAGAAGATGAACATCGCCCCGGCGACCGCCTGCGCGATCGCTCCGGCGATCACCTTGCTCTCGTTGTCAACATAGAAATCGGCGATCTCCCGAGCCGAATCGTCAGTCGGATTCGGCGGCTCGCCAGCGAGAGCGAACCCAACGAACAGCAGGACGATGAAGAGAATCCCCGTGAGCGGGGCCAACCAGCTCCTGTTATCCATGCGCTCCCTTTCCCTTTAGAGTGCCCGCGCCCCCATGTACGCGGCACGATCGTCGGTGCTGACCACGGCGCGTCTCTGACGTCTAAAGACTATTGGTGGCCACTCAGGGACGCGACCGCGTCCATGGAGCGGACCACGAAGCGTGTCGTTCGAGCGCTCCCGCGTTCGACAAAGGAGGCGTCTCCGATCGGGTGTCGCAGTGTCTGGGTCGTGATCGTCGCGAGGCTTTGAAGGTGTGGATTGCTACAACCAACGAGTCACGAGCGTGCTTGCAGGGCGAACTACGACTGCCGCAATCGCGGACATGAGCGGGCGCGAGCCAGGCTGCTACTCGGACTCTTCCTGGTCGGTCCGGGGCGGTACCGATCGCCTCCTCCGCGGAGACGCCCTCTCACACGCGCATGCAGAAGCGTGCGATATTGGCCAGTGGATTGTGAGAGCGTTCCTGTGAGGCGACAGCGGTCGAGGTGTTCGTGAGGGAGCGCGCGTGAGCACGATCGCTGGCGGGACCAAGCTCGATGAGACCGCGCTGGGGGAGCTGGAGGGAGCGTTCCGCGGGCAACTCGTTCGCCCTGGGGATACGACCTACGACGAGCACCGCAAGGTCTGGAACGGGTCGATCGACCGCCGTCCCGCTCTGATCGCACGTTGCGCTGGCGTCGCGGACGTGATTGGGGCTGTGCGGCTCGCGAGGCGCACAGACCTTCCGGTCGCCGTCCGAAGCGGGGGTCACAGCTTTCCGGGGCTGTCGGTTTGCGACGGTGGCATCGTCATCGACCTCGGGCTCATGAAGGGGATTCGCGTCGATCCGGAGGCGAGCACCGCGCGGGTTCAGGCGGGAGCGCTGTGGGGTCAGCTTGACCGCGCGACGCAGGCGTTCGGGCTCGCGACAACGGGCGGGATCGTCACGCACACCGGGGTTGCGGGCCTGACACTCGGCGGCGGCATCGGATGGCTCCAGCGCAAGCACGGGCTGACGATCGACCAGCTTCTCGGCGTGGACCTGATCACCGCCGAGGGCGACCGAGTCAAGGCGAGCGCGACGGAGAACCCAGACCTCTTCTGGGGACTCCGAGGCGGCGGGGGCAACTTCGGCATCGTCACCGAGTTCGAGTTTCGCCTCCACCCCGTAGGTCCGATCGTGCTCGCCGGGCCGATCTTCTGGCCGATCGAGGAGTCGCCGAGCGTCCTGCGCTTCTACCGCGACTGGATCGCCGAGGCGCCAGACGAGCTGATGACCATCGTGATCCACCGCAAGGCGCCGCCGCTTGACTTCGTGCCGCCCGAGCTTCACGGCAAGCTGGTCGTCGCTGTCGCCTGCTGCTACGCGGGGCCCGTCGATGAGGGGATGAAGGTAGTGCGGCCGCTCAAGGCCTTCGGGTCTGCGGTGCTCGACCTCTGCGAGCCCAAGCCCTACCTCGCCCATCAGGCGATGTTCGACCCGAGCTTCCCTCACAACCGGTGGTACTACATGCGCGCCTGCGACGTCGCGGAGCTCACAAACGACGTCATCGACATCACCGTCGAGCACTCGATGCAAATCCGCTCTGCGCTTACGACCTTCCCGATCTGGCAGATGGGGGGAGCAGTGACCCGCGCAGGCGAGGACCACACTGCCTTCAACGGGCGCGACGCGGGCCACACGTTCAACATCACCGCCGTCAGCGAGACGGCCGAAGGCTTCGACGAGGAGCGCGAGTGGTCGCGCAACTTCTGGTTGGCCCTGCAGCCCCACCACACCAGCGTTTACGTGAACTTCCTCATGGACGAGGGCGAGGAGCGCGTCCGCGAGGCCTACGGGGCCGAGAAGTACGCCCGACTCAAGACGCTCAAGCGCCGCTACGACCCCGACAACTTCTTCCGACTCAACCAGAACATCCCGCCGACATAGCGCAAAGCGAGCGGCCTTCTCCACCGCGCGAGCCGCGATCCTCTGCGACCGCGCAGTCTGGACTCGTCGCTCCGCCTCGGCGATGGGGAAAGCGGAAGGCTCGTCATCCCCAGGTGCCTGGAGCTCGTCCGCAGCGAAAGCGAGCGGGGTCGGCGCCGGCGCTATCGCTTCGCGCCGGGAGCGATAGCGACCCGTTTGTCCGGGAAGTCGTCGAGCGTGCTGTCACGTCGAGCGTGCTGTCAGTTACACGCGAGGCTGTCGCGTTCGCCCGGGCGCGATCTGCGATCTAAGCCGCCGCCGGCACCTGACCCTCGTGTTTCACGAAGGCCATCGAGCTGTGGCTGTCGGTGTGCTCGTAGTCGAGCTCGTCGCCTCCGCGAACCTTCAGTGACTTCGAAAGTGCGGTTTCAGCGTCCTCGTTCTCGCCGGTGTACTCGAAGCCGCCCGGGATCTTGACGAGGACCCGGTAGGGGTCGGG
>JBBPZA010000049.1:0-49738 GCA_038199375.1 Solirubrobacterales bacterium
ATGGCTGTGGCCGCTCTACGAAGGCGTCCGTCGGAAGTGATCAGGATGGCGTCAAGCGATGAGGCCAAGGCGACGTAGAGAGCGTCACGAGCGGCGATCTGGTCCAGCAGCGCCCACGCGGGCGCCAAGAGGGGCCGCAATGGCCAGCGTCTGGCCCCAAACGCGGCCAGCGCTTGCACGCGTTCCGCTGGGTGAGTCAATTCGCCGGCTCGCTTGAGACGGCCCAGCGCCGAGAGGACCTCCGCATCGAGGTGGGCAGGCGCAACCACCGCGGTGGCGTCAGCCAAGGCACTGCGGTAGGGATCGGCCGCCGGGAAGTCGCAGACGAGGTCGACCACGATCGCGGCGTCGACGACGGCGATGCTCAACGGCCGACGAGCTCGTCATCTTCGACGCGGGCGGCGGCGACGAGCTCGGGCCCAGTCGGCCCGCCGGCATGCGCCGGACCGAGGTCTGCAACCCGCTGCAGCCATTCGCTCATCGAAGGCACAGCCACGTGGTCAGACAGCACGGCACGCAGGTATGCCCGGAGGCTCATGTCGCTCGCGGCCGCACGACTAGCCAGCTCCGCGTGTACATCGTCCGGGAGGTCTCTGATCAAAACGTCCATCGGGTGGATGATATCACTTTGATACCGCGCTGGGCGCTGCCGTCCTCACCGACTCATCGACGCAAACTGCACTCCCTGCCTGCGGTGATCGAGGGATATGCGCGCATACGTGACGTTCTATCTCGCCGTTCTGCTCGCCTGCGCGATCGTGGCGCCTGCCTACATCCGCTGGGACGAGCGCCACTACCAGTAGGGGCACGACGAAGGCGCGGTATTCGAAGTCAAGCTCGGTTCGCGGGCCGCCGTTGGACCGCGGCGGGTGCTACCATCCGCGGTCGCGCTCGGAGCGGCTTTATTGCCGTCCTGAGCGTGTCCTCGATGCGGTAGCGGCGGTCAAAACGACGGCCAGAGCCGCGGCGATGGGTAACCAGCCGAAAGGAACGATGAAGGTACGACCCTCGGTCAAGCCGATGTGCGAGAAGTGCAAGATCATCCGCCGCCATGGGGCGGTTCTGGTGATCTGCTCGAATCCGCGTCACAAGCAGCGCCAGGGGTGATGGTGGGCTGATGGCACGCATCGCCGGCATCAACATCCCGCTCAACAAGCGCTCCGAGGTCGGGCTGACCTACATCTACGGCATCGGCCGCTCGACCTCGAACAAGATCCTGGCCGAGGTGGGGGTCGCCCCCGACACTCGCGTCGGCGACCTGACCGAGGACGAGATCGTGCGCCTCCGCGACATCGTCGACGACCTCACCGTGGAGGGCGACCTGCGCCGGGAGCGCTCCCAGAACGTCAAGCGCCTCATGGAGATCGGCTGCTACCGCGGGATGCGCCACCGCCGCGGCCTCCCCGTCCGCGGCCAGCGGACCAAGACCAACGCCCGCTCGCGCAAGGGCCCCCGCCGCATGCAGGTCGCCGGCAAGAAGAAGGCCGCCAAGAAGTGAGTCCAGCTCCTCGCCGCCCACGCACGAGCCGCAGACGGGTTCGCAAGAACGTCCCGCTGGGCCAGGCCCACATCAAGACGTCGTTCAACAACACGATCGTGTCGCTCACCGACCGCGAGGGCAACGTGATCGCCTGGGAGTCCGCCGGCGGCGCCGGCTTCAAGGGCTCGCGCAAGTCGACTCCCTTCGCCGCGCAGGTCACCGCCGACGCCGCCGCGCGCAAGGGCATGGAGCAGGGCCTCCAGAAGGTCGACGTCTACGTGCGCGGCCCGGGCTCGGGCCGGGAGACCGCGATCCGCTCGCTCCAGGCCGCCGGCCTGGAGGTCTCCTCGGTGCGCGATGTCACGCCGCAGGCCCACAACGGCTGCCGGCCGCGGAAGCGCAGGCGCGTCTAGGCATGGCGCGCGACCACGGGGCCCAGTGCAGGCAGTGCCGCCGGGAGGGGCAGAAGCTCTTCCTCAAGGGCGAGCGCTGCCTCACCGACAAGTGCGGCGTCGAGCGCCGCTCATACCCGCCGGGAGATCACGGCCGGGGCCGCATGCGCCAGAGCGAGTACCGCGTGCAACTGCGCGAGAAGCAGAAGGCGCGCCGCTATTACGGCGTCAGCGAGAAGCAGTTTCGCAACTACTACGCCAAGGCCTCGCGCCAGGTCGGCGTCACCGGCGAGAACCTCCTGCGGATCCTCGAATGCAGGCTCGACAACGTGCTCGTCCGCCTCGGCTTCGCCGCCTCGAGACGGCAGGCCCGCCAGCTCATCGGCCACGGTCACTGGACGGTCAACGGCCGCCGCGTCGACATCGCCTCCTACCAGGTGCGCGAGGGCGAGGTCATCGCGGTGAAGGGCGGGACGCCCGCCGAGCGGATCATCCGCGACGCGACCGAGCTGACCGCCACGGTGCCCGCCTGGCTGCAGGCCGATCACGACTCGCTGACGGCCAAGGTCCTGCGCCGGCCCGAGCGGAGAGAGATCGCCGCCCCGGTCCAGGAGCAGCTCATCGTCGAGCTCTACTCGAAGTAACCCTCTTCCCCCCGCCGCCCGCCCACCGGGTTGCCGCAGCGCCCCTTCGGGGTGCGGCGCTGACACCCCAGACGACTAGGACGCCACACCATGCTCGATTTCCAGGTCCCCCGGATCACTTCCGACAACGTGGAGGAGAACCGCGGCTCGTTCACCATCGAGCCCCTCGACCGTGGCTTCGGCTACACCTTCGGCAACTCCCTGCGTCGCGTCCTGCTCAGCTCGCTCGCCGGCGCCGCCGTCACCAGCGTGAGGATCGAGGGTGTCGCGCACGAGTTCTCGACGATCAAGGGCGTCAAGGAGGACGTGACCGACATCGTCCTCAACCTCAAGGGCATCGTCTGCCGGATGCATTCAGACGCAACTGAAGTCGAAGCGCCGCTCGTCGTCACCGGCCCCGGTGAGATCACGGCGAACGACATCGACCTGCCGGCCGGGATCGAGGTCCTCAACCCCGACGCTCACATCGCGACGCTCGAGAAGAAGACCAAGCTCGAGCTCTACCTGACCATCGGCCGCGGCCGGGGCTATCGGGTGGCCGAGGACAACAAGTCGCCCGACCAGCCCATCGGGGTCATCCCGATCGACTCCATCTTCTCGCCCGTGCGGCGCGTGGCCTACGGGGTCGAGGGCGCGCGCGTCGGCCAGCGCACCGACTACGACCGGCTGACCCTCGACATCGAGACCGACGGCTCCAAGGAGCCCCAGGAGGCGCTCCGCGAGGCGGCGGAGATCCTCATCTCCCAGCTCGCGATCTTCACGGATGCCGACCGCATCGAGGAGCTTCGCGCCGGGCCGGGCGGGGCCATGCTCGACGGGGGCGGCGCAGTCGGAGGGCCGGTCGGCGGCGGCGGCGGCAGGCAGCCCTCGGCGATGGACGACATCCTCATCGAGGAGCTCGAGCTCGGCGTGCGCTCCTACAACTGCCTCAAGCGCGCAGGCATACAGACCGTCGGCGACCTCGTCTCCAAGACCGAGGGCGAGCTCAACGCGATCCCGAACTTCGGCAAGAAGTCGATCGACGAGGTGATCGAGACGCTCGAGGCGCGCGGGCTCGGCCTGCGCGAGGACTGATGAGACACCAGAAGACCCGACACAAGCTCAGCCGCACCAGCAGCCACCGCAAGGCCCTCCTTCGCAACCTCTCCAAGGAAGTCATCCAGCACGAGCGCATCAAGACGAGCGAGGCGAAGGCCAAGGCGGTCAAGCCCGAGGTCGAGAAGCTCATCACGCTGGCCAAGCGCGGCGATCTCCACGCGCGCCGGCAGGCGCTGAGCGCGCTGGGGCAGGACAAGTTCACCGTCCACAAGCTCTTCGAGGAGGTCGCCCCGCGCTACGCCGAGCGGCCCGGCGGCTACACCCGCATCCTCAAGCTGGGCCCTCGGCGCTCGGACAGCACAGAGATGGTCTACATCGAGCTGGTCTAGGCCTGGGTCGTTGGCGATCCGATGGGAGCACCACAGTCAAGCGGACTGGGATGAGGGCGATAGGAACTCCGAGCGAGCCGACGCCGAAGACATCCTTCAAGCGTGGCCGGCTCCTCGCCGAGCAGGGCGACCTGGCCGCGGCTGACGCCGCCTACTCGAACGGCTGGCGCGAGCGCTTGTCGCCCAAGGGCCTCGTTGGCGGTCGACAGCAGGCTTACAGGGCTCGCAGGCGTCGGTCGGCAACCTGATAGACGGTGAACCGCGATTGGCGTTCGGGATGGCGCTCACCGAATGCCAGGTACTCCAGGTAAGGGCGACCCGCCGCGTCGGCGCGTACCGCAAAGACCATGCCCCAGGCGCCAGGCAGGTGCTCTGGCGTTCGGAGATCGCTGCCCGGCGGCAGGTAGGTCTTCACAGAGCCCGGAAGGCGCGTGCCGTCTCGGGCTTCAGGCTCACACGGGCGCAGCGCGCTCGCGGCGATGCCGTCTCGCACGAGTCGCCGGCGAGCGGCATGACCGACGCTGCGGCCGGCCGCGCTGGCGTGCTCGAGGTCCTCGTTAAGGCGCGCGTCGTCAAACACGACGTCGAACGTCGCGGCGCGCCGCGGGATGCCGAACATTGCTACCCCTCGCCGTCGGGGGGCAGCATCTGCGGGTCGTGCTCAGCCAAGAAGTCAGCGAACTCGTCATCGCTGAGCGCCCGGCCGGTGCCGGGAGTGAGCACCGCCGGGTAAGCGGGCTCAGGCCGGATCAGCAGACGTCCGTCGGGCAGCTCCTCGTCGATGACGTATTCGCCCGCGAGATCACCGACGACCGTGAGGCGGCGTGTCGCGCTCATGATCATCTCAGTGTGGCAGCTGCTCGTGGGCGCATCCAGTCTTCCCCGAGGCGTCGGCGATCGCCCAGAACGGCGGTCAGTGCCAGCACGGTTGCCTGCGTGCGGGCGAGCGAGGATGATCGGCTGGTGCTCACTCGCACGATCCGCGCAGCGGTCGCTGAGGACGTGGGCGCCGGAGCGCCCGGCGCACGGCGGGGTGGCGCCCTGGCCTGGTCGCTGGCGGCCGTGGCGCTCGCGCTCTGCGCGGGAGGGGCCGTCTTAGGCGCGCTCGCGGGCTCCGAGGGGGACGCCTGGTGGATCGTCGTCCTCGTCGAGGCGACCGTCGTGACGCCGGCTGCCGTGGGGCTCGTCCTGACCCTGCGGCGGCCCGGCAACCGGGTCGGCGGGCTGCTGCTCGCGAACGCCATCCTCCTCGGAGTCCTGTGGATCGTCGAGGCTTACGCCGACTACATGCTGCTCGCCGATTCCGGTGCGCTGCCGGGCGGCCGCTGGGCCGCCCTCGCGTCGGACTCGGACTTCCCGCTCCTCTTCGCCGGGCCTGTGGCCATCGCCCTCGTGTTCCCCAACGGTCGCCTTCCCTCGCCGCGCTGGAGGCGCGTACCGGCGGCGATGATCGCGATCTTCGCCGTCACCATCGTCTTCGCCTCGGTCAGCCCCGAGCCCTTCAGCGCGCCCTACGAGGACGTCTCGAGCCCGGCGCCGCAGCTGCCCGCGGCGCTCTGGGAGCCGCTCGCCCTCCCGGTCTTCCTCTCGCTGTTCGCCTGCCTTGTCGCGGCCATCGCCGCCGTGTGCGTCCGCTACCGGCGCGGAACCGGGATCGAGCGCCTCCAGGTCCGCTGGTTCGCCTTTGCGGCGGCCCTGACGCCGCTCACCATGGCCGCCTGCCTGGCCTTCGGGCTCGGCGAGGACTCTTCCGGCGATGCGTTCCTCGTTGGCCTCTTCGTCGTCCTCATGGCGGTGCCGGTGGCGGTCGGCGTCGCCGTGCTTCGGTACCGCCTCTACGACATCGACCGGATCATCAACCGGACGGTCGTCTACGGGTACTCACCGCGCTGCTGGTGGGCGCGTGGGCGGCGACCGCGCTCCTGCTCGGCGTGGCGGTGGGCCGCGGCTCTGCGTGGGCGACGGCGGGCGCGACGCTCGGGCGGCGACGGCCTTTCGCCCCTTGCGCAGCTTGGTCCAGGGCCTCGTCGACCGGCGCTTCGACCGGCGTCGCTACGACGCCCTGCACCGGGTGGAGGCCTTCCTCGGAGAGCTTCGCCAGGAGCGCGTGCCGCCCGAGGGCGGTCGCGACGTTCTCGCGGAGTCACTGGGCGATGCTGGGCTCGAGGTAGCCTTCTGGCTGCCCGAGAGCGGGGTGCACGCCGACGCGGCTGGGCGCACCGTCGCGCCGCGCGCCGGTCCCGGCCGAGTGGTGACCCCGATCACGCGCGGCGGCGCTCCGCTCGCCGTGGTCGTGCACGACGAAGCGCTCGCCGAGCGGCCCACGCTCCTTGAGCCGGTGCTCCAGGCGGCGGGCCTCGCGATCGAGATCGCCAGGCTCCGGGTGGAGCTGCGCCGCCAGCTCGCCGAGGTCGAGGCCTCGCGGGAGCGGATCGTCACGGCCGGCTACGAGGAGCGAAGGCGCATCGAGCGCGACCTGCACGACGGCGCCCAGCAGCGCCTCGTCGCCGTCGGGCTCGCCCTGCGCCACCTCCAGCACGAGCTCCCTCCCTCCGCCAACGGCGTGGGCGCCGGCATCGACGAGGCGGTCGGGCAGGTCGGCCAAGCGGTCATCGACCTGCGCGAGCTCGCCCGGGGGGTGCGCCCGACACGCCTGGACGAGGGGCTCGCCTCCCCCCTGCGCGAGCTGGCGCAGCGCTCACCGGTGCCGGTGGAGATCGAGGTCACCGCCGAGCGCTTCGCTGCCGAGATCGAGGCGGCCGCCTACTTCGTGGCCTCCGAGGCGCTGACCAACGCGGCCAAGCACGCCGGCGCCTCCCACGTCGCGTTGCATGCGGGTGAGCAGGACGGGCGCCTGGTCGTGCGAGTCAGCGACGACGGGTGCGGTGGAGCGACAACGCAAGTGGGGTCGGTCTTGGCGGAGCTGGAGGACCGCGTCGCCGCCCACGGCGGGCGGCTGCGGGTCACCAGCCCCCTCGGCCGGGGCACGACGATCGCCGCGGAGCTCCCGTGCGCGTCGTGATCGCCGAGGACCAGGTCCTCCTCCGCGAAGGCCTCGTCCGGCTCTTCGGCGACGCCGGCGAGGAAGTCGTCGCCGCGGTCGGCGACGCGGAGGCGCTCCTGCGAGCGGTGGCCGCCGAGGCGCCGGAGCTCGCGGTGGTCGACATCCGCATGCCCCCGATGTTCACCGACGAGGGCGCGCGCGCCGCGCGGCGGCTGCGCGAGGACACCCCGACGTCGGACCTGCCCCTCGGCGGCCTGTGGATCGGGCTGCCCCTTGGCGTGGCGGCCATCGTCCTCGGCGTGCGAGCCCGGCGCGATCTCCGCGGCGACAGGGGCAGGGCCATGGCCACCGTGGCGATCGTCCTGGCGGCGCTGGCGATCGGCCAGATGATCGTCTGGTCAGCGGTCTCGGTGCTGTCATACCCTGCGCGACCATTCCGGTCGCAAAGCTCATCCTGGAGTACGACGGATCCGCGTTCGCCGGCTGGGCCAGGCAGCGCGGCGAGCGCACGGTCGAGGAGGAGGTCGAGCGGGCCGTCGCGCGCATCTCACGCGAGCGGCCCGCTCTCGTCGTGGCGGGGCGCACCGACCGCGGAGTGCACGCGCTCGGGCAGGTCGTGAGCTTTGCGACCGAGGGGGAGCCGCCCGCGGCCAAATCCCTCAACGCGGTGCTTCCGCGGGACGTCGCCGTTCTTTCGGCGGGGCGCGCGGGGGAGGGGTTCGACGCCCGCCGCGACGCCGTGAGCCGCACCTACTGCTACCGCCTGCTCCTGAGCCCCACGCGCTCGGCGCTGCGGCGGGGCCGGGCGCTGTGGTGGCCCCGAGCGCTCGACGAGGAAGCTCTGAGGGCGTGTTGCGCAGCGCTGCGAGGCACGCACGACTTCACCGCCTTCACTCCCTCTGAGACCTACCATGTGCGCTTCGCGCGCGAGGTCTTCGGGGCGCGCTGGGAACGCGACGGCGACGAGCTCTGCTTCCGGATCGAAGCCGACAGCTTCATGCGCCGCATGAACCGCATCCTCGTCGGGACCATGCTCGAGGTGGCCGGGGGCCGCCGCTCGCTCGAGGATTTCGAGCGTCTGCTGCGCGGAGCCCATCGCCGCGAAGCGGGCGAGACGGCGCCGGCCCACGGGCTCTACCTCACCTCGGTCCGCTACGCGGTGGACTGAGGAGCCGTCGTCAGCCGTAGAGCGCGCGAGCGCCGGCCACGTCGTCGCCGAGCAGCGGATTGGCCAGCCAGTAGGAGAGCGGGCGACGGCCGCAGCGGTCGGGAGTCCCGGTCCCGTAGTCGGCTGACGCGTTCATCCGCGCGCAGCGCCTGCGCTCGTGGCCGAGACCCAGCACGTGGCCGAGCTCGTGGACGACCGTGAGGAAGGTCAGCGAGTCGCCGCAGCCGCGGCTAAGGCGCACCTCGGACTGGAAGCGGCGGCCAGGGTAGCCGACGATTGCCGCTCCACCGCACCCCCGCGTAGACCGCTGACCTCAAGCGCAGGTCAGGACGTATTCGTCATCATGCGCGTCCACGTCGTCGAGCGCTCGCAGAGGCTCGGCCTCCCGGTCGAGGCCGTCTTCCCGTTCTTCGCCGACGCGGGCAACCTCGAGGCGATCACGCCCCCGTGGGTCCGCTTCCGCGTGGTCACACCGGGCCGGATCGACATGGCGCCCGGCACGCTGATCGAGTACCGGCTGCGGCTCCACGGCGTCCCCGTTCGCTGGGTCACCCGGATCGTCGAGTGGGAGCCCGGGCGCTGGTTCGTCGACGAGCAGGTCCAGGGGCCCTACCGGCTGTGGCACCACACCCACCTCTTCGAGCCCGACGGCTCCGAGGGCACCGTCGTCCGCGACCGCGTGCGCTACCGCCTGCCCCTGGGCATCGCCGGCGCGGCGGCGCACACGCTGTTCGTCCGCCGCGACCTGACTCGTATCTTCGACTTCCGCCGTGCGGCGGTGGAGCGCCTGCTGGCGCCCGCCGCGTAGGGAGGGACGACGCTTCGGCGGGGAACGACGGCTCGGCTTCTTTGACATGGCGCCGCGGCGACGCTACGGTCTGTATCAAGTGTTCGATACAGAGAGGGCCGCGGTATGAACGCAGCGCTCCTGATCTTCCTCGCGGTGGCGGCCGGGGCCGTTCTCGTGCTCGTCGTCGCGGGCGTCCGGGCGCTCCTGCGGCGGGAGTCCGTCAAGGATTGCATGTACACCGCCGCCTGCCCCGACGGGACCATGGCGGGGCACGGTCCCTGGCCCGGGCGGCCTATGCCCTGCCGGCGCTGGCAGCGCTTCTCGCGGGATGGGCGCTGACCGAGTGGACCGTCCGGCTGATCGCCGCGCGCGCTCCAGAGCCGGTGAGCGACGCGGGCGACGGCGGCCGGCGGGCGCTCGCCGCTCGCACGGCGGTGACGGCCGCCGGCCTGATGGTGGCGCCGACGCTGGCCGGTCTGCTCGTGCCGATGGGCGCGTCGCTGCACGCGACCTGTCCCTCGGGGGTTCGCGACGCACTCGCACTGGCCATGCTCGCCGCCGGGGCCGGGCTCGCCCTCATCTCCGCGGCCGCGTGGGTGGCCGCCTTGTTGACGGTCGGCCGTGCGGTGGTTCCGCGGGTCGCCGAAGCGTGAACGTAACCGTCGACACCTCCTCCCCGATTCCGCCCTACGAGCAGCTGCGCGCCGGCATCGCCGGCCTCATCGCGGTCGGCGCCCTGGCGCCCGGGGCGCCGCTGCCCTCGGTCCGCCAGCTCGCGACCGACCTCGACCTGGCGCCCGGCACGGTCCAGCGCGCCTACAGCGAGCTTCAGGCCGCGGGCCGGATCCGGTCGCGCTCCCGCCGCGGCGCGGTGGTAGCAGAGGACGGGCCGCCCGCGGACGTCGGCGAACGCACGCGCGAGCAGGCGGTGCGAGCGGCGGGCCAGTTCGTCGAGCGCGCGCGCCGCCTCGGCCTCGGCAACGACGAGATACGCGGCGCGCTGGAGGCACAGCTCGCGGGATAGGGCTCAGGCGGGCGTGCCCCACCCGGGCTCTCTCGCGGACCAGCTCGCGGGATAGGGCTCAGGCGGGCGTGCCCCGCCCCGGCTCTCGCGGACCGACCGGATCGGGGTCGCCCGGCCACGTCCAGTCGCGCACGTCGGGCGGGTCGTCGCCGTTGGCGCGGGTGTAGGCGCGGTGGCGCAGGCGCTCGTCGACCATCGTCTGGCGCAGGTGCGCCGCGCGTTCTCCCAGCCCCGGCACGCGGTCGATGACGTCGACGACGAGGTGGAAGCGGTCCATGTCGTTGAGCATGACCATGTCGAACGGCGTCGTCGTGGTGCCCTCCTCCTTGTAGCCCCGCACGTGGAAATGGGCGTGGTTGGCGCGCCGGTAGGTCAGGCGGTGGATGAGCCACGGGTAGCCGTGGTAGGCGAAGATCACGGGCCGACTCGTCGTGAACAGCGCGTCGAACTCGATGTCCGAGAGCCCGTGGGGGTGCTCGCGGTCGTCCTGGAGGCGCATGAGGTCGACGACGTTTACCACGCGCACCTTGAGCTCGGGCAGGTGCCGGCGAAGGAGCGCGGCGGCGGAGATCACCTCGAGGGTGGGGGTGTCGCCGGCGCACGCGAGCACGACGTCGGGCTCGCCGCCCTGATCGCTGCTCGCCCAGTCCCAGATGCCGATCCCCCGTTCGCAGTGGACGATCGCCTCGTCCATGGACAAGAAGTCCAGCGCCGGCTGCTTGCCTGCCACGATCACGTTGACGTAGTGGCGCGAGCGCAGGCAGTGGTCGGCCACCGAGAGCAGGCAGTTGGCGTCGGGCGGTAGGTAGACCCGGATGACCTCGGCCTTCTTGTTGACCACGTGGTCGATGAAGCCGGGGTCCTGATGGGAGAAGCCGTTGTGGTCCTGGCGCCAGACGTGCGAGGTCAGCAGGTAGTTGAGCGAGGCGATCGGCGCGCGCCACGGGAGGCCGCGCGTGACCTTCAGCCACTTGGCGTGCTGGTTGAACATCGAGTCGACGATGTGGATGAAGGCCTCGTAGCAGTTGAACAGGCCGTGGCGGCCGGTGAGCAGATAGCCCTCCAGCCACCCCTGGCAGAGGTGCTCGGCGAGCACCTCCATGACCCGCCCGTCGGGCGCGAGATGGTCGTCGTCGGGCTCACGCTGCGCCTGCCACGCGCGGTCGGTCACCTCGAAGACCGCGCCGAGCCGGTTCGACGCGGTCTCGTCGGGGCCCACCATCCGGAAGTTCTCGGGATTGCCGCTGACGACATCGCGCAGCCAGGCGCCCAGCACTCGGGTGGCCTCGCTCGACGTGTGCGCCGGCGCGGGCACGTCGACCGCGTAGCGACGAAAGTCGGGCAGCTCGAGGTCTCGCAAGAGCCGGCCGCCGTTGGCGTGTGGATTTGCGCCCATGCGGCACTCCCCCTCGGGGGCGAGCGCCGCGAGTTCGGGGCGAAGCGCTCCAGCGTCATCGAAGAGCTCCTCGGGACGGTATGAGCGCAGCCAGTCCTCGAGGGCGCGCAGGTGGTCGGGGCGGTCGGCCAGCCCCGAGAGCGGGACCTGATGTGAGCGGTACGAGCCCTCCGCGGGCTTTCCGTCGACCTCCTTGGGCCCCGTCCAGCCCTTCGGCGTGCGCAGCACGATCATCGGCCAGCGCGGGCGTTCGCGCGCGGCCTCGCCGCCGAGTTCCTCGCGGCCGGCTTCGTCGCCTGTTCCAACGTGGGTACCCTCCCGCGCCGCTCGCTGAATCGCGGCGATCTCGTCGGTGACGGCGTCCAGCGTCGCAGCCATGAGCTGGTGCATCTCCTCGGGGTCCGAGCCCTCCACGAAGTACGGTGCGTAGCCGTAGCCCTCGAGCAGCGCGCGCAGCTCGTCGTGGGGGATGCGCGCCAGCACCGTCGGGTTGGCGATCTTGTAGCCGTTGAGGTGGAGCACCGGCAGCACCGCGCCGTCGCGGGCGGGGTCGAGAACTTGTTGGAGTGCCAGCTGGCGGCGAGCGGGCCCGTCTCGGCCTCGCCGTCGCCCACCACGCAGCAGAGCAGCAGGGAGGGGTTGTCGAAGGCGGCGCCGTAGGCGTGGGCGAGGGAGTAGCCCAGCTCGCCGCCCTCGTGGATGGAGCCGGGCGTCTCGGGCGCGACGTGGCTCGGGATGCCGCCGGGGAACGAGAACTGGCGAAACAGCCGCCGCAGGCCCTCCTCGTCGCGGCCGACGCGCGGGTAGACCTCGCTGTAGGTGCCTTCGAGGTAGGTGTTGGCCACGAGCCCGGGTCCCCCGTGACCCGGCCCGGCGACGTAGATCGCCGAGAGCGAGCGCGCGCGGATCACGCGGTTGAGGTGGGCGTAGACGAAGTTCAGCCCCGGAGTGGTCCCCCAGTGGCCCAGTAGGCGGGGCTTGACGTGCTCGAGCGAGAGCGGCTCGCGCAGCAGCGGGTTGTCGAGCAGGTAGATCTGGCCCACCGACAGGTAGTTCGCCGCCCGCCAATAGGCGTGGATCCCGGCGAGCTCCTCGCCGCCCAGCACTCCCGTGGCTTGCGGTGACCCCTCGTCTTGCATCACACGTGCCACGCTACCCGCTGGCGCAACGGAGGTTGTCGCGCTCCGGAGAACTACCATCCTCGCGGCCCGTGAAGGTCCTGCTCACCAACGACGACGGGATGCGCGCCGAGGGCCTTCAGGCTCTGCGGCGCGCGCTGCTCGCCACCCCCGGGGTCGAGCTGGCCGTCATCGCGCCGGACTCCAACCGGTCGGCCACGGCACGGTCGATCACGACGCGCCGGCCGCTGTGGGTGGAGGAGGTCGACTTCGGCGACGGCTCGGTGGGCTATGAGACCGACGGCACCCCGGTCGACTGCGTGCGCTTCGCGTCGCTCGGGCTGGTCGAGGGCTTCCAGGCCGAGCTCGTCGTCGCCGGGATCAACCACGGATCGAACCTCGGCGACGACATCACCTACTCGGGCACGGTCGCCGCGGCGCTCGAGGCGATCGTCCTCGGGCTGCCGGGCATCGCGGTCTCCCAGCAGTCGGCGGCCGGCGAGCTGGACTTCCGCTTCAGCGAGCGCTTCGACTTCGACACCGCCGCGCGCTTCACCGCCCGCGTGGTCGAGGAGATCGAGGACGTGCCGCTCCCCGAAGGCACCCTCCTGAACATCAACTGCCCGCGCGGCGAGCCCGACGGCGTCGATGTCACCCGGCTGGGCAAGCGCATCTACCGCGACAAGCTCATCCTGGAGGAGCAGGGGGAGGGGGGGCGCAGGCTCTTCCGCATCTACGGACAGGACATCGGCTACGAGGAGGAGGAGGGCACCGACCTCGCGGCGGTCGCCGGCGGCCGGATCGCGGTCACCCCGATCCACTTCGACCTGACCGACCGCAGCGGCCTCGACGCGCTCGCCGAGTACGACCTCGCTCGGCTGGTGGAGCCGGCGGCGAGGGAGGTGGAGTGAGCCCGCGGGCGCCCGCGGGCGCCGGGGGCAAGGCGCCCGCGCAGGAGTCGACTCCCGCCGCTCGCGCCGTCCAGCTTCGCCGCGAGATCGAGGAGCACAACCGCCGCTACTACGTCCTCGACGACCCGCTGATCGCCGACGACGCCTACGACGCGCTGCTCGACGAGCTTCGGGAGATCGAGGGGCGCCACCCCGAGCTGCGGACGACCGACTCGCCGACCCAGCGCGTCGGCGGCGAGCCGGTCTCCGAGCTTCACAAGGTCCGCCATCCCCAGCCGATGCTCTCGCTGGCCAACGCGCGCTCGGCGGAGGAGCTGCGGGCGTGGGTGACCCGCATGCGCAACCACCTCCTGCGCGAGGGCATCGAGGACGCCGCCTTCGAGTACGTCGCCGAGCCGAAGATCGACGGGCTGGCGATCTCCCTGCTCTACCGAGACGGCACGCTCGAGTACGGGGCGACGCGCGGCAACGGCGAGATCGGCGAGGAGGTGACCCACAACCTGCGGACGATCGCCGCCATCCCCTTGCATTTCGACGACGCTCCACCGCTCCTCGAGGTCCGCGGCGAGGTCTACATGTCGCTGCCCGACTTCGCCGCGCTAAACGAGCGCCGGGCCGCCGAGGGCCTCTCGACCTTCATGAACCCCCGCAACGCGGCGGCCGGCACCATCAGGCAGCTCGACCCCAAGCTCGCCGCGCAGCGCCCGCTCTCGATGTGGTGCTACGGCATCGGGGCCACGGAGGGCCTCGCGCTCTCGGGGCACTGGGAGGCGCTCGAGTGGCTGCGTGAGCACGGCTTCCGCGTCAACGCGGACGTCAAGGCCCTGACGACCGAGGACGACGTCGTGGCCCAGTGCTTGGCGTGGCAGGCGCGCCGCGGGGCGCTTGACTTCGAGATAGACGGGGTCGTCGTCAAGGTCTCCGACTACGAGCTCCAGCGCCGGCTCGGAGTGGTGGGGCGCGACCCGCGCTGGGCGGTGGCCTGGAAGTTCCCGCCCACGACGAAGGTGACGCTGCTCAAGCGGGTGATGTGGAACGTCGGCAAGTTCGGCGACCTGCATCCGTTCGCCGAGCTCGAGCCGGTGGGCGTCAGCGGGGTGACGGTCAAGCTCGCGACCCTGCACAACGAGGAGGACCTCGCGCGCAAGGACATTCGGGCCGGGGAGGAGGTGATAGTACTCAGGGCCGGCGACGTCATCCCGCAGGTGCTCTCTCCCGCCCCCCACGTCGTCGAGCGCCCCGACCGACCGCCCAAGCCTCTGCCGCCCGAGCGCTGCCCGGTCTGCGAGACGCCGACGGTCAAGCCCGAGGGCTCGGTCTTCACCAAGTGCCCCAACCGCGACTGCCCCTCACGCCGCTGGCAGCTGCTCAAGCACTTCGCGGGAGACATCGACGGCCTGGGTGAGAAGCAGGTCGCGCTCTTCCAGCGCGAGGGGCTGGTCCGCACCGCGGGCGACTTCTACCGGCTCACCGTCGAGCAGCTCACCGCGCTCGAGGGCTTCGGCGAGGTGTCGGCGACCCGCCTGTTGCAGCGCATCGCGGAGTCCCGCGAGCGGCCCTTCGGGCTCGTGCTCTTCGCGATCGGGCTCGAGGAGGTCGGCTATGTCACGGGCCGCAACCTCGCCCAGCGGTTCCGCTCGATCGAGAACCTGCTCGCCGCCTCGGCGGAGGAGATCGCCCAGACGCCGGGCGTCGGGACGAAGATGGCCGAGACGATCCACGAGCAGCTCCACGAGCCCCAGATGCTCGAGCTCATCGCCGACCTGCGCTCGCTCGGCGTGCGCTTCGAGCAGGAAGGGGCGCCGCCCGGCGAGGGCCCGCTGTCGGGCAAGACCTTCGTCCTGACCGGGACCCTCCCGACCCTGACCCGCGAGGAGGCCCAGGAGCGCATTCTCGCCGCGGGCGGACGGGTCACGTCGTCGGTCTCCAAGAAGACCGACTACGTGGTCGCGGGGGAGAGCCCGGGCACCAAGCTCGCGAAGGCCGAGCGGTTGGGGGTCGAGGTCGTGGAGGAGGAGGCTCTCACGGATCTGCTTCGAGGCGGCGGCGAGACCTAGGAGTGGCTAGAGCTAGACGCCCGCCGTGAGCGATTCCGCCAGTCGTGGGGCGGCGCTGAAGACGTGGGTTCGCCCGTAGCGCCGCCGCTCGAGCAGGCCCTTGTCGAGGAGCGGGAGCAGGTCGTTGCGGGCGGTCTCGTGCGTTACGCCGTGGCTCAGCGCGTGGCCACGCAACGTGTAGGTCTCGTCGGGATCTCTGATGGCGTTGCTCAGCAGAGCGAGTTGGCGGTGGTTGAATTGCGGGGAGCCCTTGATGAGACGCTCGACGTCGCGGATCTCCTTGGCCTTCCTGCCGAGATAGGAGTGGAGCATCTCGACAGCCCGCTGGATGACTTCGAGCTGGTAGACGAGGAAGTAGGTCGTGTCCCGCTCGTCCGTCTCAGTCAGTAGGAACGACTTCGCGTACTGGCTCGGAGCGTCCCGAAGGATGCGTGAGATCGACAGGTACTCCACGAGCCAGTATCCCCGCGTGCGCATGTACCAGTAGAAGAGGGCTCTCGCGACCCGCCCGTTGCCGTCCTCGAAGGGATGGTCGTAGCCGAGCCAGAAGTGGAGCAGGATCGCGCGGACGACCGGGTGGATGAAGCGGTCGGGCTGCTCGGGCTCATTGGCGAAGTCGCAGAGCGCCCGCAGTCGACTGGGAAGCTCACCGGCGGCCGGCGGCGCATGGAGAAGCCTGCCACCGGGCGCGTCGTATACGGCGACGCGATCTTCGTCTGGTCGCTGTAGCCGGCCGGCGGCATCGGGATTGTCGAGGGTGCCCTCGGTCAGGATCCGATGGAGGTCGAGCACCGCTTCGGGCGTGAGCTCGGCACCGATCTCCTGACGCATGAAGTGCAGGCCTCGATAGTTGTTGAAGACCATGCGTTCGCTTCGGTCCTTAGGTTCGCGCCCCGACCGGAGCAGTTCCTTGGCGACCCTGCGGGAAGTGGTCGCCCCCTCGAGCTGGCTCGACCGGATCGCCTCCTCCATGAGCGAGTTGACGAGGTAGTGCTGTCGCGCCTGCTCGTCGGCCGTCACCACCTCTGACATGGCGATTTCGCCGCTGCAGCGCTGGTCGACGTAGTGGAGCAAACGGAACACCAGATCGGGAACGCTGTAGGAGAAGGGATTTCCGTCCGGGTCCGTCAAGGGAATCGGTCGCAGGGACGACTGCCTGGCCCACTTGAAGAGGAACCACCACTCCCGGTGACTCAAGTCCCCCGGCGGCTCGAGGTGGCGCAGCTTGTCCCAGTGGACGTACTCCCGACCGTCCTCGTGCGGTTCTTGGTGCCCGCCTTGTAGGACTGCCGAGAGGCGGTCGGAGCCGGTGAGCTCCAAGAGGAGCTCCTGATAGTCGGGGGGCGAGGCTACGAACATCAAACTCCAAGTTCGTCCAAATTTCTACAAGCGCTTGGAGAATAGCGAATATCCAAGCGCCTGGCTCAATTTGGAGTTACTTGGAGTTGCTCGCTTCAGCCCTCGGCGTCGTAGCGCGCGATCGCGGCGACCATCCGGTCCTGGAGCGAGCGAGCGCCGCCGACGTTGACGCCGTTCATGAGAAAGGCGAAAGCCACGGTCTCGCCGCCCTGGGTCTCGCAGTAGCCCGCCAGGGCGGAGACGTTGGAGAGCGTTCCGGTCTTGGCCTGGCAGCGGCCTTGGGCGGCCGTGCCCCGCATGCGGCCGTAGAGGGTCCCGCTGCGCCCGGCCACGGGGAGCGAGGCCCGCAGCGCGTCGAAGGCGTCCTGCTCGTCGGCGCGCAGGCCGCTGAGGAATCCGACGAGCTGGCCGGGGGTCGTGCGATTGCGCCGGGACAACCCGGAGCCATCGACGACCCGTGGGCGGACGTTGAAGCGCGCGACGGTCGAGCGCACGACCCCCGCGCCCGCCGCCGTCGAGCCCTCGCTCCCGAACCTCGCGCCGAGCCCCTTGATCAGGGTCTCGGCGAAGAAGTTGTCCGAGGGCCGGTTGGTGAGCCTGGCGATGGTGCTCATGGGCGGCGAGTCGACCGAGGCGAGCTCCTCGGCGTCGGCCGGCGCCTTGGCCGTGCCCGCTCGGCCGGTCACGACCACCTTGCGGGCCTTGAGCGCCTCCTTGAGCTTGCTCGCGGCGAAGCCGGCCTTGCCACCGCGGTCGTAGGACAGGCCCGAGAGCGGGCCGACGTAGGGCGAGACCGCTCTCAGCCCGGAGTCGGGGACCCCGCGGAACCCGTCGAACACGCTGTCGTCACCGAGCACCCGGCCCTCCACGCGCTCGATCCCGGCGGACTCCAGCTGCCGCGCGAGCGTGTAGGTGGTGGCGCCCGTGCCGTAGGCGCGGCGGGTGAAGCTCAGGCTCCCGAACGTCGGGTCCCCCGCGCCGTGGAGGTAGAGGTCTCCCTTCCACGTGTCCCCCTCGAGCGCGCCGACGCCGGCCACCGTCGTCTCCAGCGACGCGCCCGGGCCGTAGCGGATCAGCGCGGTGGAGGTCGTGTAGAGCTTCTCGACCGACGCCGGCGTCCGCAGCCGGTCCGAGCGCAGCGCGAAGAGCGGACGCTCGTTGGTCAGGTCGACCACTGCCGCGCCGGACGCCCCGCCGGCCGAGCGCATCGGACCGCGCAGCATCGCCTTGAGCCGGCCGGCCGACAGCGCGGCGGCGCGGGCGGTCGGCCCGGCGGGGGCGGCGGTCGAGCCGGCGCCGGCCCGCGGGGCCGGCTCACGCGTGCGCTCGAGCGGCGGTGCACCCGGCCCGGCCGCCGACGCGGGCGCGGCGAGGAGCAGGAAGCTCAGGACGGTGGCGATGGTCGGGCGCACGTGGGGTCTAAACAGGCGAGCTGCGCAGGAGTCGCGGAGCGGGCTCCGAAAAACGGACTTGTACACTACGCAGTGGGATGGGCAAGGTCGTCGAGCTCGATGCCAAGGTGGGCAAAGGGCGAGCCAAGGGGGCGCGGAGACCGCGACGCTCGAAGACCGCCCTCGTGCTCGGCGGCGGCGGCTTCACCGGCGGCGTCTACGAGATCGGCGCGCTGCGCGCCTTCGATCTCCTCTCGGTCAACCGTACGGTCAATCAGTTCGACGTCTACGTCGGCACGAGCGCGGGGTCCTTCGTCGCCGCGTTCACGGCCAACGGGGTGACGCCCGAGGAGATGATGCGGGTGGTCAACCAGCAGGTGCCCACCCCGTTTCACGATATCGACCTCGGGACGCTCCTGCGCCTCAACTACCGCGACTTCGCCGTCTCGGCCGCGCGCCTTCCCTTCCGGGCGGCACGGCTGGCCCGCGACCTCGTCGGCCACCTCGGCCAGTTCTCCGCCGTCGACGTCGCCGTGGGCCTGGCCGAGGCGCTTCCGCCCGGCCTCTACACGGGCGCCGGCATGGAGCGCTACGTCGAGACCGTCCTCTCCGATCCCGACCGCACAAACGACTTCCGCCTCCTGGATTCGGAGCTCTACCTTCCGACGACGGATCTCGACACCTGCGAGCGGATCGTCCTGGGCGCCGAGGACTGGGACGACGTGCCGATCTCTAAGGCCGTACGCGCCTCGACGGCTTTGCCGATGATCTACAAGCCGGTCCAGATTCGCGACCGCGAGCTCGTGGACGGCGGCATCGTCTCGACCACGAATATCGACATCGCCGTGGAGGCCGGCGCGAAGTTCATCGTGGTCATCAACCCGCTGGTGCCCTTCGTCAACGACTTGCAGACCAAGCTCCCGACGCTCAACGGCTCGCGGCCGCGGCGTGTCTCGGACATGGGCTTCCCCCAGATCGGCTACCAGACCTTCAAGCTGCTGGCCTACCAGCGGCTGCACGAGATGGCCCGTCAGTGGGAGCACCGCTACCCCGGCGTCGACATCCTGCTCATCGAGCCTGAGCCCGACGACGAGCTCATGTTCCAGACCTCGATCCTCAACTACACGTCGCGGGTCGACATCGCGCGCCACGGCTTCGAGTCGGTGACCATGAAGCTCCACCAGGACTACGACCGCTTCCACGACGTCGCCGCCCGCCACGGCCTCGAGATCTCCGAGGTCCGCGTGGGCAAGGTGGTCGAGCATTTCGCCGGGGAGAAGGAGCGCGTCCGCGCCTGGCGCAAGATCCTCGAGCAGACCACGGGCGCCCTCCTGCGCCAGAGCGCGCAGGACTAGAGCTCACCGCCGCGTCGGGCGCCGAATGGCGTCGATGCGCCCCGTCGAGTCGAGCGCCCGGAGGAAGCGCTCGGTGGCCGGTGCGTCCTGGATCTGAACGCGGACGTGGTCGGAGGCGCCGGACACCGCGCCCGGCTTGACGTAGACGCCGTAGCGCTCGAGCCGGTGGGCGAGCTCCGACCGCAGCGCGGCGGCGTGCGGGTTGCCGTAGCGGTTGATGCCGCGCCTGGCTGCATAGGTGACGGCGGAGACCACGTAGCGGGGAACGCCGGCGTCCAGGCCTTCTCTACCTCTCCGAGTGCGCCTCGGGAGGGGGCTGCCTGATCGGCGACGGCTAGGCGCCGGCGGCCTGCTCGCGCAACCCCTTCCCGTAGCGCTTGAGGTTGGCCAGGAAGAGGGTCTTGTCGATTCGGCCGGCGAAGATCGGGACGCCCATCTCCATGCACTTGGTGATCACGTCACGACGGTCGAGTCCGGCTTCCCTCGCGAGCTCGGTGGGCGTCAGGTGATTGGCCATCGATCGAGTGCCTCCCTCGTCGGGTTCGGTGAGGGAAAGGTAGCGCGCGAGGCGGATGGGCTCAACGGAAGTTGGTCAGCAGGAGCCGGTCCCCTCACACGGGGTTGGGCACGTCGATGAAGACATGGCGCACGCCGAAGCGGTCTGCGACGTGCTCGCCCAGCGCGCGGATGCCGTGGGTCTCGGTCGCGTAATGGCCGGCGGCGAGAAAGTGGATTCCGCCCTCGAGCGCGTCGCTCATCACCGACTCGGTCGGCTCGCCCGTCAGGAAAGCGTCGAGGCCGAGCCCGATGGCCTCCGACACGGTGTGCGCGGCCCCGCCCGAAACGATTCCGATCGTGCTCACCCGGGCGGGGCCGCCGGCGAAGACGAGCGGTGCCCGGCCCCCGCAGGTCCGGGCGACGCGCCGTAAGAGCTCGTCTAGGGGCAGGCCCTCTTCTCCCAGGCGGCCGCGGACGCCGATCGCCTTCCCGCGGTGGGTTGCGAACGGCTCGCGGTCGATGACCTCGAGGGCGTCGGCGAGCAGCGCGTTGTTGCCCAGCTCGGGGTGGGCGTCGAGGGGCAGGTGGTAGGCGGCCAGCGAGACGTCGCGTTCGAGGAGGGCACGGAGCCGGCTCGCCATCGTGTGCGTCAGCGCCCGGGGCCGGCCTTCCCAGAACAGCCCGTGGTGGCAGAGGAGGAGCTGAGCTCCCTCGCGCGTCGCGCGTTCGACGAGCTCGAGGCCGGCCGATACGCCGGTGGCGACCGTGTCGATCTCGAGCGCACCGGGTACCTGCAACCCGTTGGGGCCGTAGTCGTCGAAGCTCGCGACGTCGAGGAGACCGTCGAGGTGGGTGAGGATCGTGTCGCGGTCGGCCATGGCGAATCTGGTTTGGAAACCAGGCAATTCGGAAAGTGAACGTTAGAGCTCAGCGTTCTCTCTGGCAGGGGGGAAACGATGCGTTCAGGGAACCGTCAAGGAGGATTGGTTGGATGAGTAGGGCATCCGCGTTGGTCAGGCCGGTGACGTCTACGTCGGTCGAGGACGACGACAACAGCCTCGTCGCCCGCGCGCGCGGCGGCGACGATCGGGCCTTCGAGCTTCTCTTCGCACGCTACCGGCAGCGCATCACGTCCTATGTGCACGGAATGGTGGGCGATTACGGTCGCGCCGAGGACATCACCCAGGAGGTCTTCATCTCGGCCCTGCGGCGCATGCGCGCCACCGAGCGACCGATCGCCTTCCGGCCCTGGCTGTACGAGATCGCCAAGAACGCGAGCATCGACCAGTACCGGCGTTCTCGCCGGACCGAGGAGCTCAGCTTCGACGCCGACGACGGCTTGGGCGCGGCCGATCGCGGGCGACTCGTCGCCGCCGATCCTACGCCCGACGAACGTCTCGCCGTCAAGCAGCGCCTCGACGACCTGTGCGGCGCGTTCGGCGACCTCTCCGACAGCCATCACAAGATCCTCGTCCTGCGCGAGCTCGAAGGGATGTCCTATCGCGAGATCGGCGACCGCATGGGCATGAGCCGCCCTGCCGTCGAGAGCACGCTCTTCCGCGCCCGCCGCCGGCTGACCGAGGAGTACGACGAGCTGATCACCGGCCGGCGCTGTCTGCGGGTGCAATCCGCCATCTCCGCCGCGCAGGAGGGCGACGCGATCGCCGCGCGCGATCGCCGCAGGCTCGCGCGGCACCTGAGCTACTGCCAGCCGTGTCGTCGCTCCGCGCGTCGAGCCGGGGTCGAGGTCGACGTCGCCGCTCGCCCTTCGGTGGCCGCGCGACTCGGCGCGCTGCTCCCGCTCCCCTTCCTGTGGCGCGCACGACGCCCCCCGGACGACGTCGTCGCCGGCGCGACGGGCTCCCAGGGCTCCACCAACCTCGCACACTGGTCGGCGGCGATGACCACCTCCGCCGAGCCGCTCGGTTCCGGGATCGCGAAGTTCGCCACGGCGGCAGCGACCCTCGCGGTTGCCACCGTCGGCTCCGGAGTGGGCGATGGTGGCAAGAGCCCGGTCTTCGCTCACGGCGCCGCGCACCGGACGCAGCCCGTGGCCGCGGCAGCTTCGACCACCCCCAGCGGAGGCGGCGCCGCGCTGTCGCGCCCGGCCGGGCGTACGTTCGTCGGGCGCTTCGCCCGGCCCGGTGGCGCCGCCGCCATCGCCCGAGTCACTGTCGCGCCGCGAAGCACTTCAGCCCCGCGTCCCCGCGGGGAGCCGGCTCGCGACCGCGCCCGTCGTGAGGACGAACGGCGCCTCGAGCGGCGCGAGCGAGACCGCGGACACGACACGCCGACGGCGCCGCCGAGCGGGGGTGGCTCCGGCCAGGCCAAGCGAGACGCGGGCGACTTGAAGGACGGTGTCCGCGTGCCAGGCGTCGAGCTTCCCAGCGTCGATCCCTCGGAGCCGGTTCGCGGGGTGGGGCAGGCGATCGAGGAGATCGTCAAGCCGGTGACGGATACCGCCACCGGCGGGAGTGTCGCCCCGCCGGACGTGACGACGCCGACGGTCCCCCCCGTGGCGCCGCCCACGACGGTCAGTCCTCCGGCCACGCCGGATGTCGCAGCTGTGACCAGCGGAGTCTCGAGCGCCGCCGCAGCCGCCCAAGGCTGAGCCTGGCCCCTGCGGGGGAGCCGGGGCCAGCGAGATGACTGCCCGGCACCGAAGCGCTCGATAGGCTCCGATCGCCTTGAGCGACGCCACCGAGCGCGATCCGTTCCTCGAGTCCTTGATGGACACGAGCCTGTACTCGATGGGCGCCTACTTCTGCGACCGCCACCCTGAGCTCATCGATGACGTCATCGCCCAGAGCGAGTCGATCGAGTCCCTGGGCCTGACCCGCTACGCCGCCGACGAGGACCTTGACGTCGAGGCGGCCTTTCAGACCCTGATCACCGGCCTCGCGGTCCGCTACTACAAGGCGATCACGGGGTGAGGTGCCCCTGAGCGACGATCGAGGCGCGGGGCGGGCGGGCTGTTCTCCCTGCGCGGTGGGTCACGTCAATCGGGGCGCCCGGATTTGAACCGGGGACCTCACCGACCCGAACGGTGCGCGCTACCAGGCTGCGCCACGCCCCGAGAGGAGTGAGTATGCCAAAGGGCGGCTGCCTCACCAGCGCGCAGGGCCGCCGACCCTTCCCCGCTCCAGAATCGCCTCCTCGACCGAGAGGGCAACGCGGCACTGCGGGCCGGGAGCGTCGCGAGGCCGCTCGCGG
This sequence comes from Solirubrobacterales bacterium, assembly GCA_038199375.1. Classification (GTDB taxonomy): domain Bacteria; phylum Actinomycetota; class Thermoleophilia; order Solirubrobacterales; family Solirubrobacteraceae; genus JBBPZA01. Next base: position 23,228 of record JBBPZA010000049.1, read on the forward strand.
CTGCATATCCATCCGGCTGCTCTTCGATCTCGAGCCGCGTCAGCGCGACGCAGAACACGAGCTCGCCTTCCGCCTCGTCCGCGAGGTCAAGCGCGCGTGGGTGCTCGTGCAGCGGGACGCGTTCGATTCCGCGGCGCCGGGGTAGGAACGCGGCGAAGCGACTACCAAGGAGGACAAGTCCAATGCCAGCCAAGAAGGAAGACCTCCCGAGCACCCTCGAGCGCTCCCCCAAGAAGGTGCAGCGCACCTACGAGAAGGCGCTCGACTCAGCCCACGAGTCCTACGACTCTGAGCAGCGCGCCCATCGCGCGGCATGGTCGGCGGTCAAGCACGTCGCCGAGAAGAAGGGCGACCACTGGGAGCCCAAGAAGGGCGGGCGCAAGGGCCCTTCGGACGCCCAAGCCGCCAAGAAGGGCGGCGCAGCGAGGAAAGGCAGCACCGCCACCAAGGGCGGCATCGACGCGAGCAAGCCAAAGTCAGAGCTCTACGAGGACGCCAAGAAGGTCGACGTCGAGGGCCGCTCGTCGATGAGCAAGGACGAGCTCGTCGAGGCGCTGCGCAAGCACTCAGACCGCGCCACCGCGAAGGCTCGGAGCTAGCCGCGGAACGTTCGCACCATCACCTTGCCGAGACCCGCGTGCGAGCATTGTCGCCGGTGGAGATCACGCTCGGCCTCGACGACGTGACCCTTCGCGGGGAGCTCACCGTGCCAGACGACGCGCACGGCGTGGTCGCCTTCGCCCACGGCAGTGGAAGCGGGCGCCACAGCCCGCGCAACCAGATGGTCGCCGCGGCGCTCGTGCAGGCCGGCTTCGGGACGCTGCTGCTCGACCTGCTCGACGAGGAGGAGGAGCGGGCGGACGCGCGAACGGGCCACCTGCGGTTCGGCGTCGAGCTGCTCGCCGGCCGGATGGTGGGGGCCATCGGGTGGCTTGCCGGCACGCCAGTAACGAGCGCCCTTCCGGTGGGCCTCTTCGGGGCGAGCACGGGAGCGGCGGCCGCGCTGATCGCCGCGGCAGAGCTCGCCGAACGGGCAACAGTCGCGGCCGTCGTCTCGCGCGGCGGGCGGCCCGACCTGGCCGGCGAGGCGCTCGGCGCGGTGCTCGCACCGAGCCTCTTGATCGTGGGCGAGCGCGACGAGCAGGTCCGGGCCCTCAACGAGGGCGCCGCGGCGCGGATGAAGGCGCCCACCGAGCTCGCGATCATCCCGGGCGCGAGCCACCTCTTCGAGGAGCCCGGGGCGCTCGAGCGCGTCGCCGAGCTTGCCGCGGGCTGGTTCGCTCAGTGGATGGGACCGAGGAACGGTCTTCACGGCTGAGCTCGGCCTTCGGGGGCCCGAGCAGGGCCGGCTTGGGCGGACGACGGGGCGCGGTGCGCCCAGCCGAAGGCCGAGGCGCTGCGGCGAAGACCGGCATATCCTCACCTTTTCCCTCTGCTTTAGCGGGCGCTGAGGTAATGGGTCCATGGTGGCCCGGATGCGTCGTTGGATCATCGTGCTCACGGCTCTCGTCGTCGCCTCCGGCCTCGCCGTCACGGCCGTCACCGTGGCCGGCGCCGGGAGCGGGTCGCCGGATCGCGAGCGCGCTAGAGACGGCGCCTCTCCCGCCCGCTTCAGCGGCGACCGCGCCCGCGACCGGGGGCGCTTTCGCGGAGGCGGGCGTCGCGGCTTCGGGCCGTTTGCCTTCGGGCCGGCGCGCGCGGTCTTCCGCGGAGTCGCCGACAAGCTCGACGTCACGCCGAAGCGGCTGAGGGAGGCGCTGCGCGGCGTCAAGCGGCGCCGGCTCGACCGCGCGGTGCAGGAGGGCACGATCACCATCGCCGAGCGCGACGCGCTTGGCGCCTGCCTCGAGCGCCGGCGCGGCGGGCGCCGGCGGGGCGGGAGCTGCGACGCCGGCGCGGCGCGAGCCGCGATGGGCAAGCTCAAGGCCGCCAAGCGTATGCAGGGCCGCGATCTGACAAAGCTCAAGGCCCAGCTCCTGGCAGACCTCGCCGCCGAGCTGGACAAGCCAGAGGCCGACGTGGCCGCGGCGATCCGCGCTTCGCTGGTCGGCGCGCTCGACAAGGCGGTGGCGCGCGGCTGGCTGACCGAGCGTGGGCGCGACCTCGCCACCGGTTGCTTCGACACGCCGGCGTCGTGCGATCGCAAGGCGCTCCGGGGCGAGCTGCGGCGCTCCTTCGGTGGCGGCGGCGGGCCGGGCAAGCGGCGCGGCTGAGCTAGCCGCTAGCGACGCGTCGGGGTAAGCGGCGCGGATGGGGTTGCGACGCGTCCGGGTAAGGGGCGCGGAGGAGCGTGCCGCCCCTCCGGCGTAGAACCTGGCGTAGCGCGTCAGGCGACGCGCAGGTTCTCGGGGTCGGTCGCGGTACGGATCAGCGAGCGCAGCCGCGAGGGCGGTCCGCTCAGCGTGTGGACGCGAGCGTGCCGGCGAGGTTGCCGCGCTGCCAAGCGGGATCGAACTGGCCCATCCGCCACGCGAGGTCGTCGAGTGACCGCGCGCGGCGGAGCCCCACGGATGTGATCAGTGCGTCGATCGCGTCGAGGACGTGAACGTGCGCCGCCTCGAGCCGCTCGCTGCCCGAGGGGTCGGCGCGCAGGCAGCGCGCGACGATGTCGGCGGCGTGACGGGCGAGCAGCAGCGCTTCCTCCCCCGCCTCCTTCGCGGGAGGAAGGGTTCCTTCGGCGGCCGCCGCCCGGGCGGCATCGAGCAGCACCAGGCGGTCCTCCTCGTCGAGGTGGTCGGAGGCCTGGAAGCCCGCGGTGCCGAGGTGCCGGTGAGCGAGGCGCAGGCTCGACGAGCCTTCGTGCGCTGCGCGCTCGCACACGAGCCTTCCCCGCTCGAGGACCAGATAGGCCAGGGCATGGTCACACTGGCTGGCCGGGGCGCTCGCTGACACCGATTCGCCCATACCCCGTGCGGGAGGGGCGGCAAACCGTCTGGGGAGGGATAACCGGCGCGTCGCGCGGGTAGGCGCCGAGGCATGCGGATCGTGGTCATCGGCGCCACCGGCAACGCCGGCACCAGCGTGCTGGACGCGCTGTCGCGCGACGACGGGGTGGAGTCGATCCTCGGCATCGCGCGCCGACGGCCGGGCCTCGAGCTCCCCAAGGTCGCCTGGCTCGAGGCCGACGTGGCCGGGGATCCCCTCGAGCCCCTGCTGCGCGGCGCCGACGTCGTGATCCACCTCGCGTGGCTCATCCAGCCTTCCCGGGGGTCCCACACCAGGGCGACGCTCTCCCCCCGCGCTCGTAGGGCCTCGCGCAGGTCGGGGTTGGCGGCCATCCCCCGACCGGTAGTCGGCGACGAGGATCGCCGCCGCCCAGCCGACGGCGGCGCGCGCGGCGGCGCTCGCCGGGCCGATGGCGCCGGCCGTGGTGTCCGACGTACCGCACGAGCCCGGGATCGAGGTCGGGAAGGCGGTCTGCAGGAAGCGCGGCGCGCGCTGGACGAAGAGCGTCGCAGCCCCTCCCAGCGGTCCGCTGTGACGTCGCCGTCGGGAGCGGCGGCGAGCGCCGGGTCGTAGCCCCTCGGGGGGAAACCGCTTATCCGTCGCGCTACTCGCACGATGAATGAATGAGCGGCACCGAACAGGGGTACCGGCGCGCCAGCGCGGCGGGGCCCGTCAGCGGTTCGGTTTCCTGACGGGAGGTCGAAACGTGGACGAGAACCGCTGCGCCCGTCGCCGGCGGGCGCAGCGGCTCAGAGCGGGCTCACGCTGCGCCGGCCTCCTCCAGCGACCCTGCGTCGTCGCCCGCCGCCACGATCCGCATCCGCCCGATCGCGCGGCGCATGAGGCGCGAGACCTGCATCTGGGAGACCCCCACGTGCCGGGCGATCTCCGACTGGGTCATCTCCGACCCGAAGCGCAGCTCGATGATGCGTCGCTCGCGCTCGGGAAGGGTTCTCAGCGCGCCGATCACCGCGGAGCGGTCATCGACGAGATCGAAGCCCTCGTCGCTGTGCCCGACGGTCTCGCCGAGGGAGGACGCCTCCTCCTCGTCGTGGCGCGGGGCCTCCAGCGACGCGGGGTCGCGCGCGCCTTCGGCGAGCAGCGCCTCCAAGACGTCCTCGACCGGCAGGCCCAGCGCGTCGCCGAGCTCGGCCGGGGTCGGCGAGCGGTCGAGCTTGGCGATCAGCTGCTCGTTGGCCCGCCGGACGTCGAGCGTGCGTTCCTGCATGCCGCGCGGCATGTGAACCGCCCAGCGGGTGTTCCTCAGGTAGCGCTTGAGCTCTCCGGACATCGTGGGGAAGGCGAACGTCGACAGGCTCGTCTCCCGCGACAAGTCAAAACGCTCGATTGCCGCGATGAGGCCGACCGTGGCCGCCTGGGTGAGATCGTCGACCGACTCGTGGGCGCGGGCGTAGCGCCGCGCGAGTTGGCGGGCAGCGGGCAGGAAGCGACGCACGAGCTCCTCTTGGGCGCGCCGGTCGCGGGCGCACTGCCAGCGACGGATGAGCTCTCGCTCGGCGAGCGAGTCCAGTGGCTCGCAAAGAGCGCTCGAAACGGGCGACGGCGCGAATGCGCCCATGGAAACCTCCAGGTCGCGTGGACCCAAGAGGTCCGGCGCAGGCTCTCACCCCAACCTCAGCCGTCCCGCTTCGGGAAAGTCGAGCCCCGTCCCAGCCATGGTCCGATGCCCCAAACGAAGTAATACCCGATTCGGGGTAGGCCAACGCGCCAGCTCGTCAAAACGGCAGCCGAGGCGAGGTGGGCGGCCTGGGCGGTGTGCCATCCTCGATCCGGATGCGTCGCCCCTGGCTCCTCCTCGCCGCACTCATCCTCGTGGGTCTCGCCGCGTGTGGAAGCGCGGACACCGACGAGGGCGAGGCAGCCCCCGCCGCCTCACCGCGCGAGCGCGATGGCCCCGGAGACGGAGCACGACCGCCTGCCCGGCCGGCCGCCAGCGGGCTCAGGCTCGCTCGCGTCGGCTCCTTCGACCAGCCGCTCTACGTGACGGCGCCACCCGGCGACAAGCGCCGGGTCTTCGTGGTCGAGCAGCCGGGACGCATCCGCATCGTGCGCAAAGGGAAGGTGCGATCCCAGCCGTTCCTAGACGTCTCCCGCGCGATCTCGTGCTGTGGCGAGCAGGGGCTCCTGTCGATGGCGTTCGCGCCGGACTACGCGAAGTCCGGCCTCTTCTACGTCGACTACACCGACAAGGCGGGTGACACACGCGTGGTCGAGTACCGCGCCGCCGGGCCCGACAAGGCCGATCCCTCGAGCGCTCGCGTCGTCCTCGGCGTCGATCAGCCCGAGGCCAACCACAACGGCGGGCTGGTCGCCTTCGGGCCCGACGGGCTCTTGTACGTCGGGCTCGGCGACGGCGGCGGGGGCGACGACCAGCACGGCTCGCGGGGCAACGGCCAAGACCTCGGAACGCTGCTCGGGAAGATCCTCCGCGTCGATCCCGGCAAGAGCGGCCGGCGCGCCTACACCGTCCCGAGCTCGAACCCGTTCCGCACGCGCACCGGAGCGCGTCCGGAGATCTATCTCTACGGGGTACGCAATCCATGGCGCTTCTCGTTCGATCGAGGCACGGGCGACCTGAGCGTCGGAGACGTCGGGCAGGACCGCCAGGAGGAGGTCACCTTCTTCGAGCGCGACAAGGGGCGGGGCAAGAACCTCGGATGGCGCCCGTTCGAGGGCCGGTTGCGCAACTTCGACGAGCCGGCGCCCGGAGCGGTGTCGCCCCAGCTGGTCTACGGGCGCGCGGGCGGCAGCTGCTCGGTCACCGGCGGCTACGTCGTCCGCGACCCCGGCCTGTCCGCGCTGCGGGGCCGGTACGTGTACGGCGACTACTGCGCCGGTCGCCTCTACAGCGTCAAGCTGTCGCGCTCGAGTGCACGCGGTCGGCGTTCGGTCGGCCTCACCGTCCCGTCGCTCACCTCCTTCGGCGAGGACGCCGCGGGCCGCGTCTACGTGGTCTCGGGCGACGGCCCTGTCTATCGGCTCGTCGCCCGCTGAGACCGGCTCCCCAGAGTCCATCCGAAAACGGGCGCGCCGAAACCGTTTCGGCTGGGCTCTTAGCCCGAGCCGCCGGGCGAGCTCGAACCGGAGCCCGACGGCTGCGCCGAGCCCGATCCGCTCCCGGTGAAGCCGCTCTGCTTTTGCAGCGACCCGATCGTAGAGCCGGTGGACGGGGCGCGTGCGGTGTCCTTGCCCGGGGCATCGGGGTCCTCGGGGCGGCTGCCGCTGACGCCGAGGTTGACCTTGCCGTCAGGGTCCACTGTGACCGGGACGCCTGCCTGGTCGACGAGCGGCGCGGGCTCGGGGGCCGGGTCCTCGACGAGGCCGGAGGGATAGTTGACGTCTTCGGGGACCGCGGCCGGTGCGGGCTTGACCGGCGCCTTGTCCTTGTCCGCCTTGCGCTTCGCCTTGGCGGCCTTCTCGCGCTCGGTGGCGGGAGCCGAGCGCTGATCGGCGGAGGCGGCGCGCTCGCGGGGAAGCTCGATGGGGGTGGCGGCGGCGGCGCTGGTGCTCGGGGTCCTCTGTGCGCCCGGCGCCGTCATCGCCGAGGCGTTACGGCCGTCGCGACCGCCGGCGCCGTCCTTGATCTTGCTGCTGACCTCGACGGCGCCGCCCGCGGCGACAACGGTCGAGCAGACGATCGCCGCCACCTTGCAGGCCGTCGCGGCGGCGGCGCCGCCCCCGGCCACCGCTCCGCCCGAGGCCGCGGCGCCGCCTCCCGCCGCCGCGCCCGAGCCCCCGGCACCCAGGCCGAGGAGCTTGGCGACCAGCGAGAAGGGCCCGGAGGGGGGTGCGAAGGCGGCGAGCTCGCGCTGGGTCGCGCGCAGGGAGGTCTTGTACTCCAGGCAGGGTGAGCAGTCCTTGAGGTGCCGCCGGGCGCGTCCGGTCGCGCGCACGCCGCGCTCGTGGGCTGAGACGAGGTCCGAGCGGATCTCGACGCAGGCGATGTCACGCGCCTCGGCGGCGCGCACCAGGCCGATGCGAGCGCGGACGAGCAGCGACTTGACCGCGGCGACGGTGACCCCGTGAGCGTCGGCGAGGTCCGAGTAGGAGGCGCCCTCGAGCTCTCGCATGAGCAGCATGGACCGCTGCTGCTCGGGCAGTCGCCGTACGTCGGCGATGAGCCGGCGCAGATCCTCACGGCGCTCGGCCTCGGCCAGGGGGTCGGGAAGGGTTGAGGCCGTCAGCTCGACACCCTCGAGCGGGATGACCTGGGGGCGGCGGAGCTGGTCGATGCAGCGGTTGTGGGCGACCCGGTAGAGCCACGCGCGCAGGGAGATGGGCCTGTCGGAGGCCGGCAGCGCGGCGTGGGCCCGGATGAAGACGTCCTGGAGAGCGTCCTCTGCGTCCTGGCGCGAGCCCGAGAGCATCTGGCGCATGTAGGCGAACAGCCGCTGGCGATAGCGGTCGTGGATCACCCGGAAGGCCTCCTCGGAGCCGGCCCGGAACAGGGCGACGAGCTGTTCGTCTGACCTGAGGCGCAGCAGCGGCGCCGAAAGCGAGATTCCGGTGAGCCGTGCCGGGGCTTGGAGAGCGGAGGCTTCCATGCGCGACCTTTCGCACACAGTAACTGGCTGGGCCGACGAAAGTTACGCGAAAGGGGAGGCTCGGACGTCGACCTTCCCCGGCTCGGTCCCGTAGACCCGCTCCGATCGACCGATCTTCTGACCCGGAGGCCCTTCCCGATCCCTGCCCCTTGCCCGCTTGCGCTTGCCGCTTCGCCTGCCGTCAATGCCGCCGTGATCTGGGTTCGCGAGCCGGCTATCGCCTGGCGGCCGTAGATCGTGTCGGCGCCGGCTCCGCCGCTGACGGTGTCCTCGCCCGCGCCGGCGTAGCTGGCGTCTTCGCCGGCATCGAGCGCTACTCGATCGCCGCCGGTACCACCGATGACCAGATCGAAGCCTGCTCCGGCGGTGACGACGTCAGCGCCCGGGCCGGCCTCGAGGTAGTCGGCGCCTGCGCGCCCGGTAAGCATGTCGTCTCCGTCCTCGCCGAAGATCTGGTCGGGCCCGTCGGTGCCGGTCAGCTCCTCGGCCTGCGGGGTCCCGAGCAGGGTGTCGGCGAGGTCGGCGTCGCGGTTGCAGCGAGGAGGACGCTTGTCGTGGCCAGCAGCAGGAGTACGCATTCAGGGGGTCTCGGCGTGTTGAGCAGGGTTCCTGCTGTTTGCAGGGAATATTGCGTGTGTGAGGCGTGAGGATGCGCGGGCGGTGTATCGGTCGGGGGAGGACGCCGTCGTTGAGCTGCTGGTCGCGCTGGCGGCGCGTGTGGAGGAGATGGAGCGTCGGCTGGGCCAGAACTCGTCGAACAGCTCGCGGCCGCCGTGGAGCGACCCGCCGCAGACGCCGAAGCGTTCGGGGAGCGGGCGGTCGGGGCGTAAGCGGGGCGGGCAGCCCGGCCATGGGGGCCACCATCGCGAGATGGCCGCCAACCCGGACGCGACGGTTGAGCATCCGCCCGAGAGTTGCGATGGGTGCGGCGCGGGTCTCGCGGACGGCGAGCCGGTCGGCGAGCCGGTCTGCCACCAGGTGTGGGAGCTGCCGGCGGTCGTGTGCCTGGTGACCGAGCACCAGCGGCTGCGGCGCCGCTGCAAGTGCTGGGGCAAGGTCACGCTCGCCGACGTTCCCGCCGGGGTGCCGGCCGGGGCGTTCGGCCCGAACCTGTGCGCGACCGTCGTCTCGCTGTGCGCGCACATGTACGGGCTCAGGCAGCTCACTGACGTCACCAACAAGGCGCTCTCGCCGGGCATCAACGATCCGACCACCGCGGTGCACGCGTTGGGCCACAGCTGCGCGTTGCTGTGCGAACTGAGCCGGCACGACCTGGGTCCTCGCTTGCTTCGCGACCAGCGCGGCCAGGTCCGCGTCGTCCTGGCGCAACGCGGGTTTGCCGACCTGCTCGAGCTCGCCATCGCGCAGCCGCGCCGCTATGGCGCCGGCGATCCCTCCGTCCTGGGCCGGCTGTTCGAGCTGTTGCGCGAGCTTGCGTGGTGCACGGAGCAGTCCGACCACCGCCGAGCCGTCGCCGAGCAACTGACCCGCCTGCGCGCGAGCGCGGCCGCTCAGGACTTCGACGCCGCCGAGAGCACGCGGCTGGCCGAGCTGGCCACCCAGGTCGAGCACGCACAGGCGGGGCGCTGGACGCCGGCATCGAGCACGCTGTGAGCGATCCGCTGACGCAACTGACGCCGAGCGCCGTCACCTGGACCGGCGCGGCGCTCACGCCGCCAGCGCTGTCCTCGAACCATGTGCTCGGAGTGACCCTGGTGGGCGTCACCCCCGAGACCGGGCTGAAGCTTCTGTTCACCGTCGGCCTGGTGCTGGCGGTGCTGGCGCTCCGCGGCGCGGCCCGCTTCCTGATCCGCCGGCTGCTCGGCGGGGAGGTCGCCGACCCCCGCCGCTTCTGGGCCCGTCAGGGCGTGCAGGTCGTCACCGCGATCGTGCTGGCGCTCGGCGTACTGTCGATCTGGATCACCCCCGACACCGACGTCACGACCGGGGTGGGACTGATCACCGCCGGGCTCGCGTTCGCGCTTCAGCGCGTGATCCTCTCGCTGGCCGCCTACTTCGTGATCCTCCGCGGCGATACCTTCGGCGTCGGCGACCGGATCACGCTTGGCGGCGTGCGCGGAGACGTCGTTCGCCTCGGCTTCCTCAAGACCACGATCATGGAGATGGGACAGCCCCCCTCGATCGGCAGCACCGACCCCGCCGTGTGGGTCAACTCGCGCCAATACACCGGCCGCCTCGTCACCGTCACCAACGGCGCGATCTTCAACGAACCGGTCTACAACTACACGCGCGACTTCCCCTACCTGTGGGAAGAGATCGTGCTGCCCATCGACTACGACGTCGACCGCGACCACGTCGAGCAGATCCTGCTCGCTGCCGCTCGCGCCCACGCCATCATCGCCGACCCCGCCGCACGCCACGCACTGGCCCACATGCGCTCGCGCTACGCCCTCAGCGACGCCTCACTGGAGCCTGCCGTGTACTGGCGGATCACCGACAACTGGCTCGAGCTCTCCCTGCGCTTCCTGGTCAGCGCCCGCGGCGTTCGCGAAGTCAAAGACGCGATCACCCGCGAGATCCTCGGCGAGCTCGACGCCGCCGGCATCGGCCTCGCCTCCACCACCTACAACATCGTTGGTCTTCCCCCGCTCCAACTCGCCCAGCAACCGCGCGCGACCGACCCTGAACCCCGGACGAGCACACCGCGGCCGCGGCACCCACGCAACCAACCCCCCGCAAGTCCATCCTGAGCGAGCGAGCGCCCGCGGCGGCGCTGAGCCCCGGGTGCCGTAAGCGGATCCCCTTGCGACACGGCGTCCGAGGCGCCGGTCGGGGCCCGCGCCTGTGCCACTTGACGCGAGCCGTCTCGCCCCGACCGACGATCTTGGGCTCGACGGCGGCGTCCGGGGAGCGGTTGGCGACCCGTGGTCGCTCTCCTCGCCGCGTCGTGGTCGGGGTGCCTCCACGCCCGTCGACACTACCGAGATAAGCTGCCGCCGATGGAGGCCTCGACCGCACAGAGGTGGATCTGCGAGTCCTGCGGGTTCATCTACGACCCCGACGACGGCGACCCCGACGGCGGCATCCCTCCGGGCACCGCCTTCGACGACATTCCCGACACCTGGTTCTGCCCCGTGTGCGGCGCGCGCAAGCGCGACTTCACCCGTTACGAGGGGTAGGCGACGGGCGCGCGGGCGGGCGACGGCCCCCGGGGCCGGGGCCCCGGCCAGGCGGCGGGACGAACGGCATCGAGGAGGGAGGGGGGGAGCTACGACTTCGCGAGGCGACTGAAGCTCTTGGGATGCCGTAGGGCACCAAACCCGTCACACGTCACGCGTTGGCGGGACGACTGAAGCTTTTGGGATGCCGTAGGGGCCCAAGTCCTTCACTGTCTCCCGGCCGCTACGCCGCAGCCGGAACCTTCCCCCTTCGTTGCCTGCCGTAAGCGCGGCCGGCAGCGAGCGCCGCGCCAGGCCGCTAGGCGGCGGCCGGCAGCGCGGCCCGCGCCGTGGCCTCGACGATCGCCTCCGCCGTGATCGCCACGAGCCGCTGCAGCTCGGCCTCGGAGATCGCCAGGGGCGGCATGAGGATGACGACGTCGGCCAAGGGGCGGACGATCGCGCCTCTCCTGCGGGCGGCGAGGGTGACTTGGTGGCCCATGCGCGCAGAGATCGCAAAATCGGCGAGCTCGATGGCGACCATGAAGCCGCAGCGGCGCACCTCGGCGACGGCGTCGAGCGGCGCGATCAGCTGGTCCAGCCAGGTTCCGAGCAGCTCGATCTTGCCACCCAAGTGCGCGAGGGTCGCCTCGCGCTCGAAGACCTCCAGCGTCGCGATCGCCGCCGCGCAGGCGAGCGGGTTGCCGGTGTAGGTGTGGCCGTGGAAGAAGGTCTTGAGCTCGTGGTGCTCGCCCAGGAAGCCCTCGTAGATCCGCTCGGTGGCCAGCGTCGCCGCGAGCGGCATGTAGCCGCCGGTCAGGCCCTTGGCGACGCACAGCAGGTCGGGCGCCACGTCCTCCTGCTCACAGGCGAACATCGTGCCGGTGCGGCCGAAGCCCGTCGCGACCTCGTCGCAGATGAGCAGCACCCCGTGCTCGTCGCAGAGCTCGCGCACCGCGCGCAGGTAGCCGGGGGGCTGGAGGAGCATCCCGGCCGCCCCCTGTACGAGCGGCTCGACGATCACCGCGGCGACGCGACCCCCGTGCTCGGCGAGGACGCGGTGAAGCTCTTCGGGGTCGCCGGGCTCGACCTGCCAGGCGTCGAAGAGCAGCGGGCGGTAGAGCGAGTGGAAGAGGTCGATGCCCCCGACCGACACCGAGCCGATGGTGTCGCCGTGGTAGGCGTTGCGCAGGCAGACGAACCCGGTCCGTGACCGTGCTCCGCGGTGCTGCCACCATTGGAAGGCCATCTTCAGCGCGACCTCGACGGCCGTCGACCCGCTGTCGGAGTAGAAGACGCGCGCCAGCCCGGGCGGCGCGAGCGCGACGAGCCGCCGGGCGAGCTCGATGGCCGGCTGGTGGGTGAGGCCGAGCATGGTCGAGTGGGCGACCCGCTCGAGCTGGGAGCGCACCGCCTCGTCGAGCGCCGGATGCCCGTGGCCGTGGACGTTGCACCACAGCGAGGAGACGCCGTCGATGTAGGCGTTGCCCTCGGTGTCCCACAGCGTCGTTCCCGACGCGCGATCGATCACCAGGGGCGGCTCGTCCCGGGTCCACCCGCGCTGCTGGGTGAACGGATGCCAGAGGTGCTCGCGATCCAGCGCCACAAGCTCGTCGGTAATCACGGGTCGCGACCTTAGCGGCCGCGCCGGTCGGAACCTCTACGCTCGCGGCGTGGCCGTCACCGAACCGCAGACCCCCGCTCTGGAGGACGGTACGCCGGCGGCCGGGGAGACCGGCTCGCCGCCCAGGCCGCCCGCCCGGCTGCTGTCGCTCATCGTCTTCGTGGTGGGTGCAGCGTCGCTGGGCACCGAGATCGCGGCGGCGCGGCTCCTCGCACCGTTCTTCGGCGCCTCGACGATCATCTGGGCCAACACGATCGCGACGGTCCTGGTTGCTCTGTCGGCGGGCTACGCGATCGGCGGCCGGCTGGCCGACCGCGACCCGAGCCTGCGCGGGCTGTGCCGGATCGTCCTCGTGGCGGCGCTGCTGCTCGCGGCGGTCCCCTTCGTCGCCGACCCGTTCCTCACCTTCGCCGTCGACGCGCTCGACCGGGTGCAGGCCGGCGCCTTCGTCGGCTCCCTCCTCGGGGTGCTCGTGCTCGTCTCCGTGCCCGTCCTCCTCCTCGGCGCCGCCGCGCCCTACGCCATCCGGCTCTCGCTGGAGCGTGTCGAGCAGTCGGGCACCGTGGCGGGCCGGCTCTACGCGATCTCCACGGCCGGCTCGCTGGTCGGCGTCTTTCTCTCGGCGCTCGCGCTCATCCCGCTCGTGGGCACGCGGCGGACATTCCTCGCCTTCGCCCTGGCCCTCGCGCTCGTCTCCCTCGCCGGCCTGCGGCGCCGCGCCGCGCTCGCCGCGCCCGCCGTAGTGGCGGCGCTTCTCGCGGTCCCCGTCGGCATCGTGAAGGCCAGCGACTCGGACGAGCGGGTGATCTACGAGACCGAGACCCCCTACCAGTACGCGCGGGTGATCGAAGAGGACGACGGCGAGCGGTATCTCGAGCTCAACGAGGGCCAGGCGGTCCACTCGCAGTGGCAGGCCGGCCGGTGGCTCACCGGCAACTACTGGGACGGCTTCCTGGTACTGCCCTTCGCCGCCAACGAGCGAGCGCCGCGCCGGATCGCGATTCTCGGCAACGCGGGTGGGACGACCGCGCGCGCCTACGGCCACTTCTTCCCCCGCACGGCGATCGACGCGGTCGAGATCGACGGCGAGCTCACCGAGATCGGGCGGCGCTTCTTCGACCTGCGCGCCCCGCGGCTGAAGACGTACTCGGAGGACGCGCGGCCGTGGCTGGAGCGCCAGGACCGGGAGCGCTTCGACGCGATCTTCGTCGACGCCTACCGCCAGCCCTACATCCCCTTCTACCTGGCCACGCGCGAGTTCTTCACCGCCGTCCGCGAGCGCCTTGCCCCCGGCGGCGCCCTCGTGGTCAACGTAGGCCAGCCCGAGGGCTCCGACCGGCTCGAGCGGGTGCTCGCGGCGGGGATGCGCGCCGCCGGCTTCGAGACCGTTCTGCGCGACCCGCTCGAGATCGTCAACACGCTGCTCGTCGGGACCGACGCGACGGGAGCGGGGCCGGGCCGGCTGCGAGCGGCAGCGCGCGGGCTGCCCTCACAGCTTGGGCCCTTGGCGGTCGAGTCCGCCGCCCGCCTGGGCCCAGCGCCGCGCGGCGGCGAGGTCTACACCGACGACCGCGCGCCGGTCGAGTGGCTGATCGACGCCTCGCTGCTGCGCTTCGCGGCAAAGGGCGAGTGAAGCCGGCAGGCAGGGGCGGCGGCGATGACCGTCACCGGGGCCGGGCTCCCGCCACCGCCCTCGCGATCGGGTTCTCCGACCCCGGTGGTAGGATTTAGGTCGTGATCTTCTCGACGAAGGCCGAGTACGGCGTCCGGTTGATGGTCGAGCTGGGCCGGCGCCAGGGCGAGGGCCCGGTCGCGCTCAACGCGATCGCGGCCGGCGAGAGCCTTCCGCTCGCCTACCTCGAGCGAATCGTCGCCCAGCTGCGGACCGCGGGGCTGGTGACGAGCACGCGCGGAGCGCACGGCGGCTACTCGCTCGCCCGGCCGGCAGAGGCGATCACCATGGACGAGGTCGTGCAGGCGCTCGAGGGCACCATCACGCCGATGGAGTGCTTCGCCGACGAGGGCGTGCGCAAAGTGCTGTGCTCGCATGAGCACGACTCAGACCGCGCGTGCGCCACCAAGCTCCTGTGGACGCGCGTACAGGGCGGCATCGTGCGCGCCCTCCAGGGCACGACGCTCGCAGAGCTCATCGACTTCGGGGCGCAGGAGCTGCGGCCGCCCCTCGTGAGCGGTGCCGCCCGGTAGCGGCCGGCGCGCTCCCCAATCCTCGACATCCAGGAGACCATGGCTGACCTCGAGATCCGCAACCTGCACGTATCCGCCGGCGAGAAGCAGATCCTCAAGGGCCTGGATCTCGCCGTCTCCAAGGGCGAGATCCACGCGCTCATGGGGCCCAACGGCTCGGGCAAGTCGACCCTGGCCAACGTGATCATGGGTCACCCAAACCTCGAGGTGACCGAGGGCCAGATCCTCTTCAGGGGTGAGGACGTCACCGAGGCGGCCACGGACGAACGCGCGCGCATGGGCCTCTTCATGGCCTTCCAGTACCCCGTCGCGATCCCTGGTGTGACCGTCACCAAGTACCTGCGGATGGTCATCAACGCCCAGCGCGAAGAGCGCGGGGAGGAGCCCATCAGCCTCAAGGAGTTTCGCACGACCGCCACGGAGGCGATGGAGCTCATGCAGGTTCCCCGGGAGTTCTCGAACCGCTACCTCAACGACGGGTTCTCCGGCGGGGAGAAGAAGCGCATGGAGATCCTCCAGATGGCGCTGCTCAAGCCGCTGATGGCGGTCCTCGACGAGACCGACTCGGGCCTGGACATCGACGCGCTGCGCACGGTCGCGGACGGCGTCAACGCCGCCGCAGGCCCCGAGGTCGGGATCCTCATCATCACCCACTACCAGCGCATCCTGCACCTCGTGCAGCCGGGCTTCGTCCACGTCATGTGGGACGGGCGGATCGTCAAGCAGGGCGGCCCCGAGCTCGTCACCGAGCTCGAGAAGCGCGGCTACGGCTGGATCAAGGAGGAGATCGCGGCAGTGGCCTAGCCCACTGCCGCGTCGCTTTGCCTATGACCATGGACGACGAGCTCTACCGCGAGAACATCCTCGAGCACTACAAGCGCCCCCACCACTGGGGCGAGCTCTCCGAGGCCGACCTCGAGTTCGAGGACACCAACCCGCTGTGCGGCGACGAGCTGCGCGTCCAGCTCAAGGTGGGCGACGACGGAAGGGTGGCCGACGTCGCCTTCGCGGGCCAGGGCTGCGCGATCAGCGTGGCCTCGGCCTCCATGCTCTCCGACGAGCTGGTCGGCATGCCCGCCGACAAGCTGATCCGCCTCGACAAGGACTCCGTCCTGGAGCTCCTGGGCATTCCCGTCTCCGCGACGCGGCTGAAGTGCGCGCTGCTCTCGCTCAAGGTCGTCAAGAGCGCCGGCCTGGGCCAGGCCGCCGAGTGGGACGACGAGCGGGCCACCAGCTAGACTCAACGGAAATCCGATCTCCGCACTCGGAATTGACATGCCACCCACCACCATGATCGACATCTGCCCCCTCTCCGAGCTGCCGCCCGGCACCTCGCGGATCGTCGAGCACGAGGGCGAGGAGATCGGCGTCTTCAACTGCGGCGGCGAGCTCTTCGCGATCGAGGATCGCTGCTCGCACGACGACGGCCCGCTCGCCGAGGGCCCGTTCGACGCCGAGGCCTGCACCGTCGAGTGCCCGCGCCACGGCTCGCTCTTCGACCTGCGCTCCGGCGCCCCCAAGACCCTGCCTGCCTACGTTCCGGTGGAGACCTTTCCGGTCGTGGTGGAAAACGACATCGTAAAGCTGGAGGTTGACTAGAACATGGCCGCGACAGATACGACGACCAAGCTGCTGACCGACGAAGAGCGCGGTCTGAAGACGATCGGCTCCGACTACGAGGAGCGCTTCGGCTTCCACGACGCCGAGAACTACCTCTACAAGGCCCCGAAGGGGCTCAACCGCGAGATCGTCGAGAAGATCTCCGAGTTCAAGAGCGAGCCGCAGTGGATGCGCGAGTTCCGCCTCAAGGCGCTCGACCACTTCATGGCGCGGCCGATGCCGACGTGGGGCTCACCGATGCTCGCCGAGGTCGACTTCGACAACATCCACTACTTCGTGCGCGCGTCCGAGCGCGCCGAGCGCTCGTGGGACGACGTTCCCGAGGACGTCAAGAACACCTTCGATCGGCTCGGGATCCCCGAGGCCGAGCGCAAGTCCCTGTCCGGAGTCGGCGCGCAGTACGAATCGGAGGTCGTCTACCACCAGGTCAACGAGGCGCTCGAGAAGCAGGGCGTGATCTTCATGGACATGGACACCGCGCTGCGCGAGCACGAGGACCTCGTGCGCCAGTACCTGGCCACGGCGATCCCGCCCAACGACAACAAGCTCGCCGCGCTGAACTCCGCCGTGTGGTCGGGAGGCTCGTTCGTCTACGTGCCGCCGGGCGTCTCGGTCGACATGCCGCTGCAGGCCTACTTCCGCATCAACACCGAGAACATGGGCCAGTTCGAGCGCACGATCATCATCGCCGACGAGGGCTCGCACGTGCACTACGTCGAGGGCTGCACGGCTCCGACCTACAGCTCGGACTCGCTGCACTCCGCGGTCGTCGAGCTCTTCGCCCTGCCCGGCGCGCGGATCCGCTACACGACGGTTCAGAACTGGTCCCAGAACGTCTTCAACCTCGTCACCAAGCGCGCGATCGCCCAGGAGCGCGCGACCGTCGAGTGGGTCGACTGCAACCTGGGCTCCAAGCTCACGATGAAGTACCCGAGCGTGTATCTGATGGGCGAGCACGCCCACGGCGAGATCCTCTCGATCGCCTTCGCCGGCAAGGGCCAGCACCAGGATGCGGGCGGAAAGATCGTCCACGCCGCCCCCAACACGACGTCGACCATCTTCGCCAAGTCGATCGGCAAGGACGGCGGCCGCGGCTCCTACCGCGGGCTGCTCGAGATCGCCAAGGGCGCCCACGGCTCGCGCTCGAAGGTCGTCTGCGACGCGCTGCTGCTCGACGAGCACTCGCGCTCTGACACCTACCCGACGATCAGGATCGCCGAGGACGACGTCGACGTCGGCCACGAGGCGTCGGTGTCCAAGATCGGCGAGGAGCAGCTCTACTACCTCCAGGCCCACGGGCTGCCCGAGGAAGAGGCCTCCAAGATGATCGTCAACGGCTTCATCGAGCCGATCACCAAGGAGCTGCCGATGGAGTACGCGGTCGAGATGAACCGCCTCATCGAACTGCAGATGGAGGGGTCGATTGGCTAGCGCCACGACCGCCCCCGACTGGTTGGCGGCGCGCCGGGAGCGCGCCGCCGCGCTGTCGGGGGGGCTCGAGCTTCCGACCACGAAGACCAAGGGCTGGGAGTTCACCGACCTGAGCGGGCTCGACCTCGAGGCGTTCGCTCCGGCGCCGGGGGTCCCGCACGACGGCCCCGCCCTCACTCCCGACGACGCCCCGCTCCAGCCGCCCGAGGGCGCGCTCGAGCTCGTGCAGCTCGACGGGGCGCCGGTCGGCGACCCGGGCGAGGCGGCGGCCGACGACGCGCCCATCGTCCTTCCCCTCTCGCTCGCCGTCGAGCGCCACCCCGAGCTCGTCCAGGCGCACCTCGGCTCGATCGTCGCGGGCGACGATCCGTTCGTCGCGCGCAACGAGGCGGCGTGGACCGGCGGGCTGTTCGTCTACGTCCCGCGCAACGCGACGCTCGAGGCGCCCGTGATCGCGACGGCGACCCAGGCGACCGGCGGAAGTGCCGTGCACTGGCGAACGCTGATCGTGCTCGAGGAGGGAGCCCAGGCCGAGGTGTGGGAGCAGTCGCGCTCGGCCGACGAAACGGTCGAGGGGGTCTTCAACACCGTCGTCGAGCTGCGCGTGGGCCAGAACGCCAACCTGCGCTACATCAACGCCCAGGCGCTCTCGGAGCGCTCGTGGGTGTTCGGCAGCCAGCGCGCGGAGGTCGACCGCGACGGTGCGCTCGACTGGGTGGCGCTGGCCTTCGGCTCGGCGCGCGGGAAGGTCCGCATGGAGACCAGGCTCTCGGGCCAGGGCGCCGGCGCGAGGATCACCGGCGCCTACGCCGGCCACGGTCGTCAGCACCTCGACTACGACACCACGCAGGAGCACGCGGCGCCGTCGACAACCTCCGACCTCGCCTTCCGCGGCGTGCTGCTCGACCGCTCCACGGCGGTGTGGCGGGGGATGATCCGCGTCGACCCGGGCGCGCAGAAAACGGATGCCTTCCAGGAGTCGCGCAATCTGCTGCTGTCCAAGCGCGCGCACGCCGACGCGATCCCGGGCCTCGAGATCGAGGCCGACGACGTGCGCTGCACGCACGCGGCGGCGATCGCCCAGGTCGACCGCGAGCAGCTCCACTACCTGCGCTCACGTGGACTCAAGGAAGAGGCGGCGACGCGACTGGTCGTCGACGGCTTCATGCAGGAGCTGGTGGAGCGCTTCCCCGCGGGCGCCGCCCACGACGCGCTCTCTCGAGCGCTCGAGCGCCGCCTCGCCAACGTGCTCGGCGACTGACGGACGCACCCACGCTGGGAGTCCAGGCATGCCGGCTCAGCGCGAACCCGGGAGCCGCCGCGCACTGCGCGGGCGGGCCGTCGCGCCCGGGGTGCCTCTGGCAGCGCTCGGAGCATGGGCGGTGGTCGTTCCCTACCTGGGGGCGGCGATCGGCCTCCGTCTCGACGTCGCCTCGAAGCTCGAGTTCGTCGACCACGTCGTGCCGGGCGCGGTCGCGGTGGTGAGTGGAGCGTTGCTGGCCTCCTTGCGAGCAAGGGGCGGCGACGCGTCGAGCCGCGTGTGGCTCGGGGCAGCGGCGGTGTCCTTTCTCGCCGGCCTCTGGGTGGTCAGCACCCACGTTCCCCTGCTCGCAGACGCGGAGCGCGGCAGGGCCGACTGGGGCCCCACGCTCCTGCACAACAGCGCGGGGCTCCCGATCTTGGTCCTCTCGCTCTGGCTGCTCTTCGAGGCGCTCCGCGATCCAAAGCCGTCGGATCTCGAACGGCATGGGGCGTCGGTCAGACGCGCGAAGGAGCGCTGAGGCGCGTCCCGGTCGCAACCCGCCGACCGGGCTAGTTGCGTTTGACATATATTCCACGTCCCGGGTTCGGGCGTCGCGGCGATAGGCTCAGAGCTCGGCCCAACCCCGTATAGACAATCGTCTTTGCATCAGGCCTCCTTTGTGATTGATACTCAAAGTAACGACCCTTAGGGTGGGGGAGATGACGAGTACGTCTCCTGCCGCCGCAAAGCCCCGAGGTGAAGGGGATTCTCCGCCCCTGCTCGCCCTCGCTCCGTACGCGATCGCCGCCACGCGCGCCGCCGCGATCGCCTGCCAGGAATGGGTCGGTCACGGCGAGAAGGAGAAGGCCGACGGCGCCGCCACCGAGGCGATGCGGGCGGTGCTGGGGGAAGTGCCCGGCGCCGGCACCGTGGTCATCGGTGAAGGCGAGAAGGACGAGGCGCCGATGCTCCACAACGACGAACGGGTCGGCACCGGGGCCGCGCCGGCCTTCGACATCGCCGTCGATCCGGTCGAGTGCACGACCTTCTGCGCGCAGGGGCTCCCGGGAGCGCTGGCGACCATCGCCTTCGCGCAGGCCGACAGCTTCTGGTCGCCCGGTCCCGCGCTCTACATGGACAAGCTCGTCGTCGGTCCCAAGGCGCGCGACGTGATCGACATACGCGACGAGCCCGAGGAGAACCTCGAGCGGATCGCGCAGGCCCTGGACAAGTCAGTCAACGAGATGCGCGTCGTCGTCCTCGACAAGCCGCGCCACGAGGGCCTCATCGCCCGCCTGCGCAAGGCCGGCGCGGCCGTCGCCACGCCGGCCGACGGTGACGTCGCCGGCGCGCTGGACGCGCTGCTCCCGCAGGGAGAGGCCGATGTCCTGATGGGCGTGGGCGGCACGCCCGAAGGCGTCATGACGGCCGGTGTGGTTCGCGCGCTGGGCGGGGGAATGCAGGGCCGCGTCGCGCCCCAGTCAGACGAGGAGAAGGAGGCCGTCGCCGCCGCCGGCCTCGAGCCCGACCACGTCCTCGAGCTCGAGGAGCTCGCCGCCGGCGAGTGCCTGTTCGCAGCCACGGCAGTGACCGGGAGTACGTTCCTTCGTCGCCCCTGGCGGGTAGACGACCAGTGGGGTACCGAGTCCGTACTGATCGTCCCGGGGGCGGTCCAGCGCATCATCGAGGAAGGAGCAAGATGACCGAGGAAGAGAAGAGCCAGCTTCGAGAGATCGCCGAGGCCATGGTCGCCCGAGGCAAGGGCATCCTCGCTGCGGACGAGAGCACGGGAACGATGTCCAAGCGCCTCGAGGCGGCCGACATCGAGGCCACCGACGAGACCCGCCGCGGCTTCCGCGAGGTGATGTTCACCACCGAGGGCACCGAGGAGTACATCAGCGGCGTGATCATGTACGACACGACGCTTCGCGAGTCGAGCAAGGACGACAAGCCCTTCCCCGAGCTGCTCTCCGAGAAGGGGATCCTCCCGGGCATCAAGGTCGACACCGGCGCCAAGCCGCTGGCCGGCTCGCCCGACGAGAAGATCACGGAGGGCCTCGACGGGCTCGCCGACCGTCTCGAGGAGTACCGCGACCTCGGCGCCAAGTTCGCCAAGTGGCGCGGCGTGATCGCGATCGACGAGGAGACGGGCCTGCCGACGGACTACTGCATCCACGTCAACGCCCACGCGCTGGCGCGCTACGCCCGCCTCTGCCAGGAGGCGGGGATCGTGCCGATCGTCGAGCCCGAGGTGCTCATGGACGGGACGCACACCATCGAGCAGGCCTACGAGGTGACCAAGCGCACCCTCCACGCGGTGTTCGACGAGCTCTACAAGCAGGGGGTGTACCTGGAGGGGATCGTCCTCAAGCCGAACATGGTGCTCACCGGGTACGACAACGACGACACCGCCGACGACGAGGAAGTGGCCCGGCTCACGATTCAGTGTCTGCGCGAGACCGTGCCGGGCGGTGTGCCGGGGATCGCCTTCCTGTCCGGCGGGCAGGACGACCAGGCGGCAACGGAGCGGCTGAACGCGCTCAACAACGCCGGCGACCAGCCTTGGGAGCTGAGCTTCTCCTACGGCCGCGGCCTTCAGGCCACCCCGCTGGAGAAGTGGGCCGGAGAGGACGAGAACATCGAGGAGGCGCAGACGATCCATCGTCACCGCGCGAAGTGCAACGCCGCAGCGCGCGAGGGCGAGTACACCGAAGAGATGGAGAAGGAGCTCGCGCCCGCGTGAGCGCTACGACAGCCGACGCGTCGATTTCGACGACGGGTATCTAAGGAGAGGGCATGGCCGAGAACGGCGAAAAGAAAGATCGTTGGGCGTCGGGTGTTACCCCGTACGCGGAGATGGGCTACTGGAACGAGGACTACGAGGTCAAGGAGACCGACGTCCTGGCCGCGTTCCGGATCACGCCGCAGGAGGGCGTCGATCCGATCGAGGCGGCCGCTGCGGTGGCCGGCGAGTCCTCGACGGCGACATGGACCGTGGTGTGGACCGACCGCCTGACGCCGCACGAGCATTACCAGGCGAAGGCCTACGAGGTCAATGAAGTCGCGGAGGGCCAGTACATCGCGAAGATCGCCTATGACATCGATCTCTTCGAAGAGGGCTCGGTCGCGAACCTGACCTCCTCGATCATCGGCAACGTCTTCGGCTTCAAGGCGCTCCAGTCGCTGCGTCTCGAGGACATGCGCATCCCCTACGCCTACCTGAAGTCCTTCCAGGGCCCCCCGCACGGGATCGTCATGGAGCGCGAGTACCTCGACAAGTTCGGGCGACCGCTGATCGGCGCCACCACGAAGCCCAAGCTCGGGCTTTCGGCGAAGAACTACGGACGCGTCGTCTACGAGGCGCTGCGCGGCGGCCTGGACTTCACCAAGGACGACGAGAACATCAACTCGCAGCCGTTCATGCGCTGGCGCGACCGCTACGTCCACGCGATGGAGGCGGTCAACCGCGCCTCGGCCGTCACGGGCGAGGTCAAGGGCCACTACATGAACGTGACGGCGGCCACCATGGAGGAGATGTACGAGCGGGCCGAGTTCGCAAAGGAGCTCGGCAGCGTGATCATCATGCAGGACCTCACCGTCGGCTACGTGGCGATGCAGTCGATGTCCAAGTGGGCGCGCGCGAACGGCATGATCCTGCACCTCCACCGCGCCGGCCACGCCACGTACACCCGTCAGAAGACCCACGGCGTCAGCTTCCGAGTTATCGCGAAGTGGTGCCGGATGATCGGCGTGGACCACATCCATGCGGGGACCGTGGTCGGCAAGCTCGAGGGCGACCCCGGGATGGTCAAGGGCTACTACGACGTGTGTCGCGAGCGCCGCAACGAGCCCGATCCCGAGAAGGGGATCTACTTCGAGCAGGACTGGGCCTCGCTGGCGGCGGTGTTCCCGGTCGCCTCCGGCGGCATTCATGCCGGGCAGATGCACCAGCTGCTCGACTACCTGGGCGAGGACACCATCCTGCAGTTCGGCGGCGGGACGATCGGCCACCCGATGGGGGTCGCCGCCGGTGCGACCGCCAATCGCGTGGGCGTCGAAGCGATGATCAAGGCGCGCAACGAGGGCGTCGACTTCGTCGAGGAGGGTCCCGACATCCTCCAAGAGGCGGCGAAGGGCTGCCCCGAGCTCAAGTCGGCGCTGGATGTCTGGAGCGACATCACGTTCGACTTCGAGTCGACCGACACGGCGGACAAAGTTCCCACCGAGACGTCCAGCGGCTGAGCGCGCTCGACAAGAGGAGATAGATAATGAGAGTCAGCCAAGGCACGTTTTCGTACCTGCCGGATTTGAGCGACGAGGACATCGAGAAGCAGATCGCCTACGCGCTAGAGCACCAGTGGGCCGTGATGGTCGAGTACACCGACGATCCGCACCCCCGCAACTACCTGTGGGAGATGTGGAAGCAGCCGAACTTCGACCTCGACCCGGACGAGGCGAGCGAGGCGATGAAGGACGTCCACGAATGCCGCAAGGCCTACCCGAACCACTACATCAAGGTGGTCTGCTACGACAGCGGGCTCGGGGCCCAGACGTCGAGGCTCTCCTTCATCGTCAACCGGCCGAAGGAAGAGCCCGGCTTCGCCCTGCACCGTCAGGAGACCCACGATCGCACGATGAACTACACGCTTCATTCGTATGCGACCGAGAACCCCTCCGGGCGGCGCTACGGCAACGAGGGCGGCCTCGGCACCGACCGCGATCCACATGGCGTGCAGGACGCCATGGCGGGCCAGGACTCGCCCATCGCCCAGGAAGATGCCGGTTCGGCCAACGGAGAAATCGAAGCTGAGACCGATGAGGGCGTCGGCGAGTCGTAGTTGAGCTCCGGCGAACAGGATACGAGCGGAAAATGGCTCGACCCGGAAAGCAAGGGGGAGACGGGCAAGCGACGCGGAGCGGACACCACGGGCAGATCGATGGACCCGGAGAATAAGGGAGAGAAGCCCGTGGGCGACGGACAGGCAGAAGCGAGCGGCTCCGCGTCCGACGAGGAGTTCGGCGGCGAGATCGTCGAGCCCGAAAAGGACGCGGAGGCCGGCGCAGCGGTCGGCGACGTGGACTTCGAGGAGGCCGCCTCCGACGGCAAGGTCGACGTGCAGTCGGTCGTCCGCGACTCGGGCGTCGACGAGGTGATCGAGGAGATCAATAGCGCGCTCGTCGGTCTTGACAAGGTCAAGCGGCGGATCCGGGAGATCTCGGCGCTGCTGGTGATAGACAGGCTCCGCGAGCAGATGGACCTCGGATCGGAGCGCCCGACGCTCCACATGAGCTTTACCGGCAGCCCGGGCACGGGAAAGACGACCGTCGCCCTGCGGATGGCGAACATCCTCCACCGCCTCGGCTACGTCGAGAAGGGCCAGTTGGTGTCGGTGACCCGCGACGACCTCGTCGGCCAGTACGTCGGCCACACCGCTCCGAAGACCAAGGAGGTGGTCAAGAAGGCCTACGGAGGCGTCCTGTTCATCGACGAGGCCTACTACCTGCACCGGCCCGATAACGAACGCGACTATGGCCAGGAGGCGATCGAGGTCCTCCTGTCGGTGATGGAGTCAGACCGCCAGAAGCTGGTCGTGATCATGGCCGGCTACAAGGAGCCTATGGACGACTTCTTCCTGGCCAATCCCGGCATGGGCTCGCGGATCGCGCACCACATCCACTTCCCGGACTACGCCCCGGACGAGCTGATGCAGATCGCCGAGATGATGGTCGGCGGCCAGGGCTACGAGCTCGACGACGAGGCCAAGGCCGCCTTGCGGGAGTACGTCGAGCGACGCGTCGAGCAGCCCCGCTTCGCAAACGGCCGCAGCATCCGCAACGCGATCGAGCGCGCTCGCATGCGCCAGGCGCTGCGCCTCTTCGATTCCGGGAACAAGCTGACCAAAGAGGACCTGGTCACGATCACCTCCGAGGACATTCGCCAGAGCTCGGTCTTCTCTGACACCGACGAGGAGGGGCCCGAGGACTCCGACGAGGATCACTCGCGCGACGACTCCGACGACGATCAGTCCGAGGACGACTCGGAGGACGACGACTCCGAGGACCAGTCCGAAGAGACCGCCGGCGCGTCAACGCGCGGCAGCTGATCAGGAGGAAGCATGCCCCGGCCTATCATCCTGGGGATCGTCGGCGATTCCGCGGCGGGAAAGACGACCATCAGCCGCGGGCTCGTCCGCATCCTGGGTGAGGAGAGAGTGACCCACATCGCGACCGACGATTACCACAAGTACGACCGCAAGCAGCGGGCGGAGCGCGGCATCACGCCCCTGCATCCGGACTGCAACTACCTCGACGTCATCGCGCAGCACCTCCACCACATCCGCGCCGGAGACGCGATCCTCAAGCCGGTCTACCGCCACACCGACGGGACCTTCGATGCGCCCGTCTACGTGGAGCCGAAGGACTACGTGGTGGTCGAGGGCCTGCTCGGCTACTACACCCAGGAGCTGCGCGACGGCTACGACGTACGCGTCTACCTCGCCCCGCCTGAGGATCTGCGCCGGAAGTGGAAGGTCTCGCGCGACTGCTCTCGCCGTGGCTATACGACCGACCAGGTGCTCGAGGAGCTCGACAAGCGCGAGCCCGACTCTGAGGCGTTCATCCGCCCCCAGGAGCGCCTGGCCGATCTCGTCGTGTCGTTCAGGCCTGGTGAGGACGGCGACATGGACCACCTGGACGCCGAGCTGACCCTTCGCTCGAGCCTGCCCCATCCTGATCTGTCCTTGATCGTCGGAGACGGCGAGGCCGGGATCACGCTCGAGGAGGGCGGCCGCGGCGATTGCCTGAGGATCCCCGGAAAGATGGATCCCGCGCGCGGGGCGGAGATCGAGGAGGCGATCTGGGAGAGGATGCACTTTGCGAGCCACCTGCGCTCGGAGCGGTTGGGGGAGTTCACGATCGGCACCAACCTGCACCGGTCCGAGTCGCTCGCCCTCGTGCAGCTCCTGATCCTCTACCACTTGGTCACCGCGAAGGCCACGGTCGCCGTGGGCGGCGACGGCGCACGCTACGACCATCGGGGCAAGGCACCCACGGTGCCGGCGTCCCCAGCCGATCCGGCGCACAGGCTCGCCTCCTGAGGCAAGTCGCTTCCCCCCGTACGTTCCTGAGCGCGTGAGCCGGGGGCGCCGTGGGTCGACGGCAGCGATGCCGCATCGTTGACGCTCGAATGATCGGCGTTTACGCTTGCCCGGATGTCTATAACCATTACCCAGCTGCGGAGCTTCTTGGCGGTCGCCAGGACCGGGTCGGTGAGCGGCGCCGCCGACGAGCTCGTCGTGACCCAGCCGTCGGTCTCAGCGGCGCTGACGGCCCTCTCGCGGGAGTTGGGGGTCCCCCTCACCGAGCGGGTCGGGCGCAACATCGCGCTCAGCGCCGCAGGCTCGGCCTTCGAGCCGTATGCCGCGGACGTCATCGGCCTCCTCGAGCAGGGCCGGCGCGAGGCTCGCGAGGCCGCGGAGGCAGCCGATCGCGAGCTGCGTATCGCCGCGGTCACGACCGCCGGCGAGTACCTCGTTCCCGCCCTGATGCGCGCGTTCGGCGATCGCCATCCGGAAATCGCCCTCACCGCGGAGGTCGGCAATCGCGGGCGCGTGCTGGGCCTCGTCCGCGATCACGAGGTAGACGTCGGCATCGGGGGCCGGCCACCCGACGACGGGCGGATCGTGGGCACCCGCCTCATCGACAACGAGATCGTCCTCATCGCCCCCCAGGACGATCCGCTCGCCGGCGCGACCGTGA
>JBBPZA010000050.1:0-10306 GCA_038199375.1 Solirubrobacterales bacterium
AAGCCGATGCGCCCCGACGTGGCGCTCGCCTTTGACCGGATGTACGCGGCGGCGCGGGCCGACGGCGTCACGCTCACGATCACCAGTGCGTATCGCTCAGACGCCGAGCAGGCCAAGCTGTTCGCCGCAAATCCGAACCCACGGTGGGTCGCTCCGCCGGGCAAGTCGCTTCACCGCCTGGGAACCGAGCTCGACCTCGGGCCGCCCGGGGCGATGGGCTGGATGCGCGCTAACGCGAGAAGGTTCGGGTTCATTCAAAGGTATTCGTGGGAGCCTTGGCATTGGGGCTATATCAGGAACGCAGGAACAAGCTCTGTCGGCTACGGCGGCTCGCGGAGTGGAACGGGGGGCGAGCGGCGCAGCGCGCTGCCGTCCTTCGTGCCGCCGCGCTTCAGGCCGATGATCTCCCGCGCGGCGCAGCGCTACAACGTCTCGGCCGCCCTGATCGCGGCTCAGATCTATGCGGAGTCAAACTTCAATCCGTTCGCGCGCTCGCCGGCCGGGGCCCAGGGGATCGCCCAGTTCATGCCGGGCACGGCGGCCTCCTACGGGCTGCGCAACCCCTTCGATCCCGAGCAGGCCATCGACGCGCAGGCGCGTCTGATGCGCGACCTCCTGCGCCGCTTCGCCGCCGTGCCCCTGGCGCTGGCCGCCTACAACGCCGGCCCTGCTCGGGTCGCTGCGTGCATGTGCGTGCCGCCGATCCCCGAGACCAGAGGTTATGTCGCACGCATCCTCGGCCTCCTGGGCGGGGCGGGTGACGAGGCGGGCCTCGTGGGCCTCGAGGTCCGGCTCGTGCGGTAAGCGAGTATGCTCGCATACCATGAAGCGGACCACAGTAAAGATCCCCAACGAGCTCGATGCCCGCCTGCGCTACGAGGCCCAGAGGCGCGGGACGACGATCTCCGAAATCACCCGCGCGGCGTTGGACGCGCACCTAGGCGGCGGCGCAGGAAGGCCGCAACGCCGTCTGTCATCGGCGGGAGCCGGCGCGGGGGACGGGTCGGACGTCGCGAGGCGGTTCGAGGAGATCCTCTCGGAGGAGGGCTTCGGCGAGGACACGTGATCGTCGATGCCGGGCCGCTTTACGCCGGCGTGGATCGCCACGATCCCGAACACCGAATGTCAGTGGAGCTCCTGAGCGAGCGCTCCGGGCGACTCCTCGTTCCCAGTCTGGTCATCGGTGAGGTCGCCCATCTCATTGCCAAGCGACTTGGCGCTGAGCCGGAGGTCCGCTTTCTCGAAGATTTCGCCAGTGGAGCGCTGATCACCGAGCCGGTTCATCCGGCCGACTGGACACGGATCGCCGAGCTCGTCTGGCGCTACCGCGACCTCGGGCTCGGCACGGTCGATGCCTCTGTCGTCGCGGCGGCCGAGCGTTTGGAGATCACCGAGGTCGCGACGCTCGACCGGCGGCACTTCGGCGTCGTGCGCCCAAGGCACGTCGAGCGCTTCACGCTTCTGCCCTGAGTCGCGCCGCGTGGGCACGACAGGGCGGCGGTCGACGACAGCCGGAGTCGCCCGCGCGCCCGATGGCCGAGTCCACTAGATCCCGAGCATATTCCCCTGCTGAGGCTCAGCGCCGGTGGTCGGCGCGCAATGGCGGGTACCGTGATGGAGTGCAGCCAGGGGATCGTGCAGGTGGAGGGGGGCCCGCGCCCGAGGGGTCACCCGGCTTCGCGGAGCCTTCTGCGGTCATCAATCCGGCACCGCCGCCTCAAGTGGCGGCGGGGACCGTGATCGGCGGCTATCGGGTCGAGGCGCTGCTCGGCCGCGGGGGCCTGGGCGTCGTCTACCGGGCCGAGCAGATCCAGCTGGGGCGACCGGTGGCGCTCAAGCTCATGGCACCCGAGGTGGCCCAGGATCCCGGTATCCGGCAGCGCTTCATCGCCGAGTCGCGCCTCGCGGCGGCCATCGACCATCCCAACATCCTCCCGCTCTACGAGGCGGGCGTCGATGCCGAGGTCCCGTTCATCGCCGCGCGTCTCGTCGAGGGCATCGACCTCAAGGAACTGCTCGTGCTCGAGGGTCCGCTGACACCCGAGCGAGCCCTGTCGATCGCGGGACAGGTTGCCGCCGCTCTCGATGCCGCCCATGCGCGCGGCCTGGTGCACCGCGACGTGAAGCCCGGCAACGTCCTGATGGCCGCGGGCGCGGGGCCAGGGCGGACCGACCACTGGTACCTCACCGACTTCGGGCTCACCAAGCGCATCGCGTCCGGGACCGGCCTCACGGCGACCGGGCACTTCGTCGGGACGCTCGACTACATGGCTCCCGAGCAGATGGGCGGCGGCACGCTCGACGGCCGCGCCGACCAGTACGCCCTGGGCTGCCTCCTCTTCGAGTGCCTGGCGGGCCACGTCCCCTTCGCGCGTGAGAGCGATGTCGCCGCGATGTGGGCGCATGTCAACGAGGCGCCGCCGGCGCTCAGCGCCGTGCGGCCCGGCCTTCCGCCGGCGCTGGACGTGGTGCTCGCCCGCGCACTGGCGAAGGAGCCTGGCGAGCGCTACGAGAGCTGCGGCGCCTTCGTCGCTGCCGCCCGCCATCAGCTGGGAGGAGCGGCGCCGGTTCCCGTGGGAGCGGCCGCGCCCGCACAAGGCGCGACGGGAGGCGCGCCCGGCGCCCCGGCTCCGGGCGCAGGCGTCTCGGGAGCGGCGGCGGCCACCGCCCCGGCTCGCTTGCAGCATGCCTCCTCGCCGGCCGAGCTCGCCCAGTCGCTGCGCGCGCAGGTCCGCGCCTCGGCCGGCTTGACGGCGGCGGGCGTCGCCGGTGCGCTGGCGACGGTCGCTGTGCTGCTCGTCGCGCTGTCGATCGCCGCGGTCTTCCCGGACGAGTCGCTGATCGGGCTCGTCGGGACGAAGGCGGGGGTGGTGAGCGAGACGCTGCGCCAGGCCGTCGGCTTCCTGCTGGTCGGGTTCACCGAGACCGATGCCTTCCAGCCCGAGAGCGTACGTCTGTCTCCCGCGCTCCTGGTTCTCGTCCCGATCGCCGCCTGCGCTGGCGCGTCCTACACCCAGGCGGGGCGGATGCGCGGCGGCTCCGCTCGTCGCCGGCTTCTGTGGGGCGGGGCCACCGCGGTGCCGTTCGCGATCGCCATGCTCATCTGCGCGCTCGGGGCGGGAAGCGTGGAGTTCAGCGTCGCGGCGAAGGCCGAGCCGTCGGTGGGCGGAAGCTTCCTCCTCGCGCTGTTGTGGGGCGGGCTCGGGGGCGCGGCCGGGACGTGGATTGCGATGCGGCGTGAGGGGGCAGCGCCCGCTCTGGCCCTGCCGGCGCGGGCGAGGTTCGCGCTCGGGCTGATCGGCGCGGCCCTCCGCCCTCTCGCCCTCGCCTTCCTGGTCGCAACGGCGATCGGCACCGGCGCTTGGCTCTACGAGACCGCGCGTGACGGCAACGACGCCCGAGGCGACGAGCGCGCCACCACCCTCGCACTGCTCGACAACGGCGTCTACGCGGTCGAGCACGGCGTGCACGCCTTCGCACTCGGTCTGCTGGCGCCGTTCGAGATCGACTCAAGCGACGGTGCGCAGGTGCCGCTGCCCTCGGGCGACACGAGCAAGCTCACGGGCGAGGCGTCGAGCGACCAGGAGATCCGCCTCCTGGACTACCGGCGCCAGATGAGCGCCGCGGTGTTCATTCCTCTCCTGCTCGTCTTGATCGCTCTTCCGGTGGCCGCGGCGCTGCTGGCGGGCTTCGAGGTGGCGCGACGCCGGGGCGCCGATACGGGGCCCGCCGGAGCGGCGTGGGGCGCGCTGGTGGGTCCGGTGTGGGCGCTGACGGGCGTCCTGGCCATCGCGCTGACCCAGAAGGAGCTCTTCGGTCGTCCGCAGGGCGATGCCGTGTTCGTCACGATGCTGCTCGGCGGGGCGGCGCTCGGAGCGCTTGGCGGCCTGCTCGCCGCCCAGCGCCGCCGCACGGGCCACGCGGGGCACCCCGGTGCGGCCTCGCCGGTAGCGGCGCCGGTGTCGCCGCCGCCGCCCATGGCGCCGGTGGGTCAGCCCGCGCCGCCGCCGCCGCCACCCACGGCACCCGCCGGTCAGCCCGCGTCGCCGCCGCCTGCGGCGACCGCGCCGTCCCCGGCGCCGGTCGAGGAGCCGACCCGGGTCGCGCCGCCGGCTCGCGACGCCCCCACCGTGCTCGAGCCCCCGAGCGGTGCTCCGCCGCGGCAACGGCCGGAAGGCCCGCACCCTCCCGGCTGACGCGACTCAGCCCCCCCGGCACGACCGCCTGAGCCCCACGGGCGCGCGTGCCTATCCTCGAAGCGATGGCCGCCACGACGACCAAGCGCACTCCTGGTCGCCTTGCCGACCAGCGCCGCGCGCTGCCCGACGCGCCGGGCGTCTACCTGTTTCGCGATTCCCGCGGCCGCGTCATCTACGTGGGCAAGGCGAAGTCGGTCAAGAAGCGCGTCGCCTCGCACTTCTCGAGCCCGGCGACGCGCGGCTTCGTCGAGCTGCGAGCGCTGGTCGAAGCGATTGAGTACCTCGCAGTGGACACGGAGGCCGAGGCGCTGCTGGCCGAGCAGAACTTCATCAAGCAGTACAAGCCGCGCTTCAACATCCGCCTGCGCGACGACAAGTCCTACCCCTACATCGCGATCAGCATGGAGGAGCACTTCCCGCGCGTCTTCTTCACGCGTGAGCGCCATCGCCGCGAGCGGGCCTACTTCGGGCCCTACTCCAACGCAAAGAAGGTCCGCGGCACGCTCGACCTGCTCCAGAAGATCTTCCTGTTTCGCTCGTGCGAAGGCCCTGAGCCGGGCCGCCGGAGCGGGTCGCCGTGCCTGGACTACTACATCAAGCGCTGCGAGGCGCCCTGCGTCGGCTACGTCGGCAAAGAGGAGTACGGCGGGATGATCGACGGCGTCGTCGACTTCCTCAGCGGTCGCTACCGGACGATCGAGCGCCAGCTCGAGGGCCGCATGCGCCAGGCCGCCGGCGAGCAGCGCTTCGAGCAGGCGGCGCTCGAGCGCAACCGGCTGCGCGCGGTGCGCTCGCTGCTCGAGCGCCAGAAGATCTCCAACGAGGCGGTCGGCACGCTCGACGCCATCGCGATCGCCGTCGAGGAGACCGACGCCAACGCCCAGGTCTTCCAGGTCCGCGACGGCGTCCTCTCCGACCGTCAGAGCTTCTACCTGCTCAACGAGGCCGGCCGGGGCGTCGAGGAGGTGGCCGAGGAGTTCATCCTCCAGTACTACGCGAGCGCGATGGCCATCCCGCCGCTCTTGGCCGTCCAGCGCGGCGTGGGGGAGGGCGGCGCGCTCGCTGAGGCCCTGGCCCAGCGCCGCGGCGGCCCGGTCGAGCTGCGCCACGCCGAGCGCGGCGACAAGCGGCGGATCCTCGAGCTCGCCGAGCGCAACGCCGCGCTGGCGCTCGACCAGGAGAAGCTCAAGTCAGAGCGCCGCCGGCAGCGGCGGGTCGAGGCGCTCGACGGGCTCCAGCGCGCCCTGCGCCTGGACGCCGTGCCGATGCGCATCGAGTGCTTCGACATCTCGAACCTCATGGGAACCAACAACGTCGCGTCGATGGTCGTCTTCGAGGGCGGGGCCCCCAAGAAGTCCGACTACCGCCGCTTCCGGATCCGGGGCTTCGACGGCGCCGACGACTTCGCGGCGATGGCCGAGGTGCTCGGCCGCCGGCTGGCGCAGTGGGAGCGCCAGCACGACATCTCCCCCCACGACCGCGAGCACGACGCCGGCTTCGCGGCGCTCCCCAACCTGGTGGTGATCGACGGAGGGAGGGGCCAGCTCTCGAGCGCGATGGCCGCGCTGCCGAGCTTCCGCGAGCGCGGCGTGGTGGTCGTCGCGCTGGCCAAGCGGATAGAGGAGATCTTCCTCCCCGGCCGCCGCGAGCCGCTCGTGCTCGACCACGAGACCCCGGAGCTCCAGCTCCTCCAGCGCGTGCGCGACGAGGCGCACCGCTTCGCGATCACCCACCACCGCACCCGCCGCGACCAGGCCATGACCGAGTCCGTCTTCGACGGCCTGCCCGGGATCGGCCCGTCGCGCAAGCGCGCCCTGCTCAGCCACTTCGGCTCGCCCGAGGCGGTCCTCGCCGCAAGCCGCGAGGAGCTCGAGGCGGTCCCCGGCGTCCCGGGAAAGGTCGCCCGCGAGCTCTATGCGTCGCTCAACAAGACAGGCCGCTGAGCGCGCCGGCGGCGACGGAGCACGAGGATCACGGCAGCGGGAAGGAGCGCTAGTGGCAGGCCCCAGGTCGCCTTCCGGTAGGTCCGGACCGCGCGTGGCTCTATCCGCCGCCAGACCGGCGAGCCTCGCTCGTTCGTCGTTCGCAGGGCTCGGGCGAAGGGCAGGTAGGACGCCTCGACGCGGTCGAAGATTCTCCGGCCCATGACCTCTGCGCCGCCGACCAGGGGGTTCCCGCGCCCGCCGCGTGCGGCAGCCGCGCGTGTGGCAGTCGCGCGGCCTACTGCTGCGTCTCGAGGGCGCGGCATCGAAGGCGGCGGCGCTGCGGATCGCGCGAAGCGTGGGACCTCCGGCGAACCGTGGAGGATGATCCTGCGTTAACGCAAGAGACACACGATGTCCGACAGCCGCGCCAAACTGAATCCCATGGAGTTCGCACGGTCAGCTCGGCTCAGCGAGCGGCTTCGCTTCGGCCGGCGCAACGGTCGCAACGAGGCAGAGGAGGAGGGCGAGCGCTCCCAGCTTGAGGATCTGGTCGTCATCACGGGCTACTCGGGCGCGGGGAAGTCGACCGCCATGCACCTCTTCGAGGACGTCGGCTACTTCTGCGTGGACAACCTCCCGCCCGAGATGATCCGGCACCTGGCAGAGTTCTTCATGCATCCCGGCTCGCAGGTCGAGCGCTCGGCGGTGGCCTCGGACGTCCGCGGCGGCGAGTACTTCGACGGCCTCGTCGCGGTGCTCGACGACCTCGAGAGCACAGGCGTCTCCCACCGCGTGCTGTTCCTCGATGCTGACGAGCAGACCCTGCTGACGCGCTTCCAGGAGACGCGCCGTCGCCATCCGCTCGCGCCCTCCGGCAGCGTGGCCGACGGGGTCGCCGCCGAGCACGCGCTGATCGAGCCGGTCAAGGAGCGGGCCGACCTGGTGATAGACACGAGCGGGCTCAAGGCAAGCCAGCTGCGCAGGCGGATCGCCGACGAGATGCTCCCTACGAGGACTCCGGGCAAGCTGGCGGTCACCTTCACCAGCTTCGGCCACAAGCACGGGCCGGCGCGCGAGGCCGATCTGGCACTCGACGTCCGCTTCCTCCCCAATCCTCATTACGAGTCGAAGCTGCGCCCGCTCACCGGGCGAGAGCCGGAGATCGTCGAGTACGTCAATCGCGGCGGCGAGCTCGAGGCCTTCTACGGGCACCTCATCCCGCTGCTCGACTACCTGCTCCCTCAGTACGTCAGCGAGGGCAAGGCGCACCTCAACGTCGCGATCGGCTGCACGGGCGGCCGCCACCGCTCCGTCGTCATCGCCGAGCACCTCGCCACGGTCTACCGTGACCGGGGCGAGTACCTGGTCGAGGTCGCCCACCGCGACGTCGAGAAGGCGCCGAGGGGCTGAGACCGTGCGCGCGTGTCGAGGGATCGTCGGCCTCGCCATCCGCGCCGCCCTGACGGCCGCTGGGCTCGCTGGCGCTCACCTCACCGACTCCGACCGCCCGGCGACAGCCGCGGCGGCGGCGGAGAAGCTTCCCCAGCGGACCTCCAAGCACGGGCTGGTCGAGCCATGAGGCGCGGTGCGAGGCTCGACCTGGTGGTCGTCGGCGGTGGCTCGGGCGGGCTGGTGAGCGCGCTGATCGCGGCTGGGGCCGGCGCGCGGGTTGCGCTCGTCGAGCGCGCGCGCACGGGTGGGGACTGCCTGTGGACCGGCTGCGTGCCCAGCAAGGCGCTGCTCGCCGCGGGCGGCCTCGCCCACCGGATGCGCCACGCCGACCGCGTCGGCCTGACCGCGAGCGAGCCGTCGATCGACTTCGAGGCGGTCATGAGTCACGTCCACGCGGCTCGGGCGACGATCGCGCCCCACGACTCCCCCGAGCGCCTCCGGGCCGAGGGAGTCGAGGTCATCGAGGGAGAGGCGCGGCTCGTGGGTCCGGGCGTATTGGTGGCCGGCGGTCGCGAGCGGCGCTTCCGTGCGGCGATCTTGGCGACCGGCTCTGAGCCGGTGATCCCACCGGTGGCCGGCCTGGCCGAAGCCGAGCCGCTGACCAACGAGACGGTGTGGGACCTGGTGGAGCGCCCGGCGCGCCTGATGGTCTTGGGCGGCGGCCCGGTCGGATGCGAGCTCAGCCAGGCCTTCGCCCGCCTCGGCTCACAGGTGACCCTGGTCGAGATGGCCCCGCGGCTGCTGAGCCGCGAGGAGGAGCGAGCCGGCGAGCTCGTCGAGCGCGCGCTGCGAGCCGATGGCGTCGCGGTCTGGTGCGGCACGCGACTCGAAGCGGTCCGCGCCGGCGACGAAGGCCATCGCACGACGGTCGAGCGCGACGGTCGCAGCGAGCGCGTCGAGGTCGACCGCATCCTGGTGGCCGCCGGTCGTAGGCCGTCGAGTCGGGGACTGGGCCTGGAGGAGGCGGGCGTCGAGACTGACGAGCGGGGGGCCATCGTCGTCGACGAGCGCCTTCGCACCAGCGCGCGCGGCGTCTACGCGGTCGGCGATGTCACCGGCGCGCTGCCCTTCACCCACGTCGCGGCCTACCAGGCCCGCGCCGCGGCGGTCAACGCCCTCTTCGGCGCCCGGCGCACGGTCAGCTACGAGGCGGTTCCGTGGGCGACCTTCACCGATCCCGAGATCGGCCGCGTCGGCCTGACCGAAGCCCAGGCGCGCGAGCGCTGGGGGCCGCGCGCAGTGACCGCCGACTTCGACTACGAGACCCTCGACCGTGCCGTCGCCGCCGGCGAGGCCTACGGGTTCGCCAAGCTGATCGCCGACCCGCGCGGGAGGCTCGTGGGGGCTACGGTGGCCGCCCCGGGGGGCGGCGAGGCGATCGCCGCGGTGGCGCCGTGGGTCGCCCGCGGGGCGCGCATCGAGGAGCTCTCGCGTCAGGTGCACGCCTACCCCACGCTGGCGGAGGGACCGGCGAGGGCCGCCGACGGCCACCTCCGGCGCCGCCTGGACACACCGAGGACGCGGGTGGCCGCCAGGCTCGCGCTGGGCGCGCTGAGAATTCTCGACGGCGTCGCCGCGCGGCGTCCCTGAGCATGCTCGACCGCGTCGCTCCGGCGGCGTTCGTGACCGGTGTGCCGGTGTCAGCCGCCGAACCTCGGGAGCGCCGAGCGCGAGACGGCCACGTTTGGGATGGCACCAGAGTGGTAGGCTCTCGGGAGTCCAGCTCCGGGAGGGCAACATGCGACGCATCTCGATCTGGCTGTGGGCGGCGCTCGCTGGAGCGGTTCTCCAGTTCGTCGCCCTCGGCTCGAACTTCTACGTGGTCCAGGGGAAGATGGGCGCCCAGACGCGCGACGCGTGGCTGGGCATACCGCACACCTCCGACCTGATCCTGGCCTCGGCGCTCGTCACGGTGCTCGCCGTGGCGCTTTCGGCCCGCGGGCAAAGCGCCCTGCGCGGGCGCAACCTCGGGCTGCTGGTTGGGATCCTCGGCGCGCTCGCCACGGCCCAGCTCGTCTACCGGATGTTCGTACCGCCCTTCGGGTGTCTCACCTATACGGCCTGCGGGACGACGGCGAAGTCCGACGTCACGCTGCTCGCCGGCATATGGATCGGCCTCGCCGGCTGCGGGCTGGCGGCCCTCGGAGGCCTCGGCCACGCCTTCACCGCGGCGGCGCGGCGAACGGAGGCCGCTCCGCCCATCGCGGCCCAGCAGGCGGGCATCACGCCATGGCTGGGTCTGAGCGCCCTAGGCTTGGCGGTCGCTTTCGTGGCGCCGTTCACCGGCTTCAAGGTCTACGAGGTTGAGGGCTTCTTCGGGGGGAAGGGGACCTCGACGTGGAGCGGCTGGCTCTCTATCCCGCACACGAGCAGCCTGGTGCTCGCCTGCGCTTTGATCGGTGGGGTCCTGGTGGGCGCGGCCGCGCGTCGGCGCGCGCCGCTGAGCCCGGCCGCTCTCGGCGCCACGCTCGGGGTGCTGGCGTTCATCGTCGCCGCCCGCGAGCTCTATCGCATCGTCCAGTCACCGTTCAAGACCGCGGGAGGTCAGACCGACGTGGCCGTGGGAACGGTCAACATCCTGGCCCCGTTCTGGATCGGCTTCGCCGGCGCGGCGGTGGCCATCCTGGCGGCGATCGTCCAGGTCGTCCTCTACTACCGCGAGTCCACCGCCGCCGAGGAGCACCAGGCGGCGCCGGTGATGTCCGGGCGCGTCCAGTCCGGGATGGCCGG
>JBBPZA010000051.1:0-21867 GCA_038199375.1 Solirubrobacterales bacterium
GGTACTGCCCGGTGGGGTGAACTCGCCGGTGCGCGCGATGCGATCGATCGGCCGCGAGCATCCCGTGTTCGTCGACCGCGGCGCGGGCTCCCAGCTCGTCGACGTCGACGGCAACCGCTACGTGGACTGGGTGTGCTCGTGGGGGCCGCTCATCGCCGGCCATGCCCACCCCGACATCCTGGCCGCCGTGGCCGACGCCGCCTCGCGGGGCACGACGTTCGGAGCCGCGACCGAGGGCGAGGTCGAGCTTGCCGAGGAGGTGGCCGCCCGGGTGCAATCGGTCGACATGCTGCGGATGACCTCGTCGGGGACCGAGGCGACCATGAGCGCGATTCGCCTTGCGCGCGCTGCGACCGGGCGCGAGCGACTGCTCAAGTTCGCCGGCGCCTACCACGGCCACCTGGACGGACTGCTCGCCGAGGCGGGCTCCGGGCTGGCCACCCAGGACATCCCGGCCAGCCCCGGGGTGCCCGAGGCGGCCACCGCGGCGACGCGGATCGCACCCTGGAACGACCTCGAGGCGGTCGAGGCGGCCGTCGCGGCGGAGCCGTTCGCGGCGATCCTCGCCGAGCCCTACCCCGCCAACATGGGGCTCGTGCCCCCGGCGCCGGGATTCCTCGCCGCGCTGCGCCGGCTCGCAGACGAAAACGGCGCCTTGCTGATCTTCGACGAGGTCATCTCCGGCTTCCGGGTGGCCCGCGGCGGCGCTCAGGAGCTCGCGGGCATCGCTCCCGACCTCACGGTCATGGGCAAGGTCATCGGCGGCGGGCTGCCCGCCGCCGCCTTCGGTGGCCCCACCGAGCTCATGGAGTTGATTGCGCCCGCCGGCGAGGTCTACCAGGCGGGGACGCTCTCGGGGAACCCGCTCGCCGTGGCCGCCGGGCTGGTGACCCTTCGGATGCTCGACGACAACGCCTACGCACGACTGGCCGCCGTCACCGCAGAGCTCGCCGCCGCCCTCGAACAGGCAGCGGAGGGCCGCGCCGCGGTGCAGCTCGTCACCGCGCCCGGCCTGCTGACCGTCTTCTTCTCCGAGGCTCCCGTCAGCGACTACGCCGGTGCGGCGGCCTGTGACCTGGACGCCTACGGCGCGTGGTGCCGCGCGCTGCTCGAGCGCGGCGTCTACGCTCCGCCGTCGCAGTTCGAGGCTTGGTTTCCCAGCCTCGCCCACACCTCCGAGGATGTCGCCCGCACCGCGGCGGCGGCGACGGCCGCGTTCGCGGAGGTGGCACGATGAGGCGGGCCGCCGGTCGGTCGGTGCCGGCGCTCGTCGAACCGGTGGCCGCGCGATGAGCTCGCTCGGAGCCCTCGCCCGACTGCTCGTAGAAGAGGGCGGGCTCCTCGCCGAGGCCGTCACCCCGCCCGATCCGCACGTCGCCGCGCCCGAGCGCCTCGGCGCCCTCGCCGCCTCGGGACCGCGCGCCGAGGGCCACGAGGAAGACTACGCACTGCTCGTCGAGTCCATACGGGAGGGCTACCTCCTTCACTACGGGGTGCCCCGCGTGGTCACGACCGCCGATCCCGACCTCGCTCTGCTGGCCGGCGACCGCCTCTATGCCCTCGGCCTCTCGCGGCTCGCCGACCTGGGCGACCTGGAGGCCGTCGGCGAGCTCGCGGACGTCATCTCGCTCTGCGCGCAGGCCCAGGCGGCGGGCGACCCCGACCTCGCCGAGGCGGTGTGGGACGCGGGTGCGGTCGCGGTGGGATGCGGAACGACGGCCGCCCACGAGGCCGCCAAAGGCGCCGCCCGCGCCGGCGAGGCCGGGGCGGCCGAGGCGCTGAGCGCCGCCGCCCGCCGCTGAGCGGGCGTCCGACCGCCCACCCGATGGGCAATGCTCGCCTACTTGGCGCCGCCGCGCCCATCTCCTGAGCCGCCCGCGACGCCACGCGCGTAGGCTTGTCGGAGGTATTGTTCAGCCGGGATTTCCGCCTTGCCCGATCGCCGCCAGAAGACCAAGACGCCCTATGCCGCCGACCGGAGGATCCCGGGCGCCTACGAGGGCGAGACCGTCACCCGCCGCCGCTTCATGGTCGGCTCGACCCATGCGCTGGGCGGGCTCGCCGTCACCGCCTTCACGCTGCCCGCTCTCGGCTTTGCCTTCGGCCCGGTCTTCGAGCGCCAGGAGTTCCGCTGGCAGGACATCGGAGCACCGACCGACTTCCCCGACGACGCCTACATCCCCAAGGTCGTCACCATCGTGGCGGGCATCGGCGCGGCCGGCAAGTCCACCGCCTACGTCCGCAAGCGCAACCCGGAGATCGACAAGGACCCGGGGGACCAGTACAACCAGTTCGTGGCGATCTCCACCCGCTGCGCGCACCTCGGGTGCCCCGTACGGTGGATCGACGCCTCCGAGCGCTTCGTCTGCCCCTGTCACGGGGGCACCTACGACTTCGCCGGCAAGGTTACGGGCGGTCCGCCGGTGCGCCCGCTCGACCGCTTCTACACGCGGGTGCGTGACGGGCGGATCGAGCTCGGGCCGCGCTACAGCGTGAACTCCGAGCTCGAGCGCTTCGCCCCGCGCGACCCGGGCCAGACCACCGACGGCATCGGCAAGTACACCTACCCGCCCCGCTTCTCGACCGCCAGCCCGCCTCCCGGCTCGGGCCAGAAATCCTTTTAGGAACGACTGGACGCCATGAAGCTCAAGCTCCCGGCACCGCCCATACCCGACGCGCTCAAGCCCCGCCCGCCTCAACCCGGCGAGGAGCTCAACGGCGATCGCAAGCTCACGCCGCCCAAGCGCGCGCTGAAGGAGGCTCAGCAGGCCGGTGTCTCGGCGGCCGACTGGGTCGACGAGCGCACCTCGCTCTCGGGGAGCATGCGGTGGCTGATGTTCCGCAAGGTCCCCAAGGGGACCAACTGGTTCTACACGCTGGGCTCGGCGTCGCTGTTCGCCTTCCTCAGCCAGACGGTGACCGGCGTGTTCCTGGCCATGTACTACGACCCGTCGCCGACGCGCGCCTACGAGTCTGCGCGCTTCATCACCAACGAGGCCTTTCTCGGCGAGTTCGTCCGCGGGATGCACAAGTGGGGCTCGTCGGTCATGGTCATCCTGGTCTTCCTGCACATGGCGCGCACGTTCTTCTTCGGCGCCTACAAGTACCCGCGCGAGCTCAACTGGATCATCGGCGTCGTGATCCTGGTCCTCACGATGGTCATGTCCTTCACGGGCTACCTCCTGCCCTTCGACCAGCGCTCGTACTGGGCGACGATCGTCGGGGTGAACATCAACGGCACCGGTCCGCTGGTCGGGCCCTACCTGTCGGACTTCGCCAGGGCCGGGCCGGAGTTCGGGGCGACGACGCTCTCGCGCTTCTACTCCCTCCACATGCTGCTCATACCGGGTGTGCTCATCGCGATGATCGGCGCGCACCTCTACCTCGTCGCGAAGCTCGGGACGACCGCGCCGCCCTGGATGAAGTTCGAGGGCGACGAGAAGCTGCGCGAGTCCGAGGTCTGACGGAGCCGGCATGAACCAGGCCGAGAAGGAGCAGTACCTCCGGGAGTACTCCACCGCGAAATCGCAGGGGAAGCCGTTCTTCCCCTACGCCGTGGCCAAGGACTCGGCCATGGCGGTGGTCGTGATGCTGGTGATCATCGTCATGGCGCTGGTGCTGGGAGCCGAGCTCGGCCCAAAGGCCGACGCGACCACGACGACCTATACGCCGCGACCCGAGTGGTACTACTACTTCCTCTTCGAGCTGCTCCGGGTCATCAAGCCCGCCACGCTCACCCCGATGGCGACGCTCGGCGTGCCGACCATCGCGATGATCCTGCTGTTCCTGCTGCCGTTCTACGACCGGTCGCCGGAGCGCCGCCCCGAGCGGCGCCCGATCGCCACCGTCGCCGGCATCCTCACGATCTTCGCCATGGGGTACCTGACCTACCTGGGGGCGTCGGCCGGAGCGCCGACCGAGATCGAGCTCAAGGCGCCGAGCGGCTTGAACGCGGAGCAGCGCACTCAGTTCGAGGCCGGCAAGCTCGTGGCCGCGCAGTCGGGCTGCCTGGCCTGTCACCGGATCGGCGAGAACGGCAACGACGGCCCGGGCCCCGAGCTCGAGGAGATCGGCGATCGCCTGCCCAGGCAGGCCATCGCGCGCACCCTGCTCAACCCTACGTCGCCCATGCCTTCCTTCCGCGACCTTCCGCCCGAGAAGATGGACGCGCTGGTCGAGTTCCTCTCGCAGCTGCGCTAGTCAGATGACGGCGGCGCCCGCGCCCGAGCCGGGGACGCTCGAGGAGGGTCAGGTCCGCGCGATGTTCGACCGCATCGCCGGGGTCTATGACCGGATGAACGAGGTCATGACCGCGGGCCTGGATCGCCGCTGGCGCGCGCGAGCGGCCGACCTCGCCGACGTGGGGCCGGGGAGCCGGGTCCTCGACGTCGCGACGGGCACCGGCGACCTCGCGATCGAGCTCTCGGGGCGCGTCGCACCCGGCGGGGAGGTCGTCGGCTCGGACTTCTCCGAGCGAATGCTCGAGCTCGCGCGCGGGAAGGCTCCAGGGATCGCCTTCGAGCAGGCCAACGCGCTGGACCTGCCCTACCCGGACGGGCGCTTCGACGCGGCGACGGTCGCCTTCGGGGCGCGCAACTTCTCAGACCTCGACGCCGGGCTCGGCGAGATGGCGCGCGTCGTCGCGCCGGGTGGCCGCGTGGTCGTACTGGAGATCACGACGCCGCGCCGCCCGCCCTTGTCGGTCTTCTACGGCCTCTGGTTCGACCGGGTCGTGCCCGCCCTCGGGCGGCTGGCAGGCGATTCGTCCGCCTACTCCTACCTCCCGAGCTCGGTGCGGCGCTTTCCGGGCCCCGAGGAGCTCGCCTCGCGCATGGCGGGGGCCGGCCTGGAGCGGATCCGATGGATCCTCACCGCCGGCGGGATCATCGCGATCCACGTCGGGGAGCGGACCGCGCCGTGAGCGCCGCGCAGAGCGTCGCGGCGGTCGTGCACGCCGGGGGCGCCCACCTGCCGCCGATGATGGCGCGCTTGGAGGCCCGACTGGCGCAGCTCGCCGCCGGCCACGGGCCGGCGCTGGCCCGAGAGGCGGGCGCGACGATCGCGGCGGGCGGCAAGCGCCTGCGCCCCCTGCTGCTCTTCCTGGCGGCCGGGCGGACGAGCGGGGGCGCTCTCGCCGCCGCGGTTGCGGTCGAGCTCGTGCACAGCGCGACGCTGGTCCACGACGACGTCCTCGACGGCGCCCTCGTCCGCCGCGGCCACCGTACGGTCGTCGACCGGGCGGGAAGGGCCATGGCGGTGGCCACTGGCGACCTCCTGTTCTCCCGGGCCTTCGCGGAGCTTGCCTCAAACGGTCGGGCCGACGAGCTGAGAGTGCTCTCGAAGGCGAGCTCCGCCCTCGCCCTTGGAGAGCTCGCCCAGCGCGCGGACGCGTGGAACACGGGAATCTCGGTGGAGCGCTACCTCGAACGCTGCGAGCTCAAGACCGCCCGCCTCTTCGAGGCCTCCGCCCGTCTCGGGGCGCTCGAGGCCGGAGGGCCCGAGGCGGCGCTGGGCGCCTTCGGACGCAGGATCGGGCTCGCCTTCCAACTGCTCGACGACGTCCTCGACGTGTCGGGACCCGAAGAGCGAACGGGCAAGCAGCGGGGAACCGATCTGCTCGACGGCACGGTCACCCTCCCCCTGATCCTCGCTCGGGGAAGAGATCCCGATCTCGCGAGCGTCGACCTGCGCAGCGTGCGCAGCGCACAGGAAGCCGAGCGACTGTGCGACCGCATCGAGGCCTCCGGCGCGCTTGACGAGGCCCGCAGCCGGGCGCTGGACATCGTCGCCGAGGCAAAGGCGGCGCTCCCGGCGATGCCGGCCGCGCAGCGATCCGCCTTCGAGTTGGTGGCCGACGGCGTCGTCGACCGCTACGCCTAGACCGTTCAGGACCCGGTCGGCTAGAAGTCTTCGGGCAGGACCGCGTCGATGCGCAGGGCGAGGGAGAACCGCTCGATCGCGTCCTCCATGTTCGCGCGCGCGAGGTGACGGAGGTCGCGGATGAGGGTCTGCGTGCCCCGGTCCAGCGCCTCGTCGAAGGCCTCGACCGTCTCATGGTCCCAGGTACCCGAGCGCACGCACTCGCAGTTCGGGCAGCGAAGGTCGACACGCCAGCGGGGGCCGACCTCCTCCCAGTCGACCGGGTGGACGAGCTCTGAGTCGCAGTCGGGGCAGACGTGGAGCTCGCGGCGCTCATGCACCGCCGGGACGGCGAGGGCGTCGGATCGGTGCTCGGCGACGAAGTAGATGATCTCGATGGTCCTTCCGCTCGGGAGGACCACGCGGCGTACTTCGTGTGGATGTTCTGACTGGGGGTTCATCGAGGGGCTTCCTGGCCGTCGTATCGACCTGGACAGACGGGAACTTGACCGAAGCGTGAGCCGTACTGGACCCGGCGACGTAGAAACACCTCAGGCTCTGCGAAGTTGGCTTCGCCGAGCGCGCAAAACCGACGC
Organism: Solirubrobacterales bacterium; assembly: GCA_038199375.1. Classification (GTDB taxonomy): domain Bacteria; phylum Actinomycetota; class Thermoleophilia; order Solirubrobacterales; family Solirubrobacteraceae; genus JBBPZA01. The sequence goes on from JBBPZA010000051.1 coordinate 6,456, forward strand.
GCTACCCTTCCACGACCACCGATCGGAGGAACCCAGTGCCCTTCACAGGCGGCATCGGCGTCAGCGAACTCATCATCGTCCTCGTCATCGTGCTCGTCATCTTCGGGCCCAAGCGGCTGCCGGCCATGGGCCGCTCGCTCGGCTCGGGCATGCGCGAGTTCAAGAATTCGATCACGGGCAAGGACGAGGACGACGAGGACGACGAAGACGAAGACCAGGAGCGCACCGAGCTGACCGCCGCCGAGGCGACGCCCGCCGAGCCTCGCCCCGAGCGCGCACGCGCAGAGCACAGCGCCTCCTAGGCCTGCGGCGGGTCCCCGCGCGATGACGGCGACTCGGCTACGGCCCGTCAGCCATGACGATCGACTGAGCCTCGTCGAGCACCTGGACGAGCTTCGCTCGCGGCTCGTCGTGTGCGCGACGGTTCTGGTGGTGGCTTTTGGGCTGTGCATGTGGCAGAAGGGGCCGCTGCTCGACGTCCTCAACCGTCCGCTGGAGCGGACCACGACCTCGACGGGGACAGGCCCCATCGAGCAGAACACGCGCTTTCAGACCAAGCTGCGGGGAGGCCTGGAATCCCTCAGCGTCTCCCTTGGGCGCCTCTCGCGCTCGGAGAGCGTGGGAACGACGGCCGACCGGGCCTCGCTGGCGCGCTCGGCGGCCGAGCTGCGTTCGGTGGTCGCCTCCATTCCCAAGGAGGCGCCGGAGCGAAAGCCGGTGACCATCGGGGTCTCCGAGCCCTTCACCGCAACCCTCACGATCGCCTTCGCCGCCGCGTTCCTGCTCGCGCTGCCGGTGATCCTCTACCAGCTCTATGCCTTCGTGCTGCCCGCCTTCACCGGGGACGAGCGTCGTGTGGCCATCCCGCTCATGACGATGATCCCGTTCCTGTTCATCGCGGGCGCGGTGTTCGCCTACTTCGCCGTCCTGCCCCCCGCGATCAACTTCCTCCAGAACTTCAATGACTCCTCCTTCGACATCCTCGTCCAGGCGCGTGACCTCTACCGCTTCGAGATCCTCAGCATGCTCGCGCTGGGCATCCTGTTCCAGATGCCCGTCGGCATCCTCGCGCTGACGCGCCTCGGGGTCGTCACGCCGGCCCAGCTGCGCAAGAACCGGCGCTACGCGGTGGTGGTCATCGCCGTCGTCGCCATGCTCCTGCCCGGCACCGACCCGATCACCATGCTGATCGCGATGTTCCCGCTGCTCCTGCTCTACGAGGGGAGCGTTCTGCTCGCCTCCTGGGTCGACCGTCGCGCGGTTGCCCGGGCTGCCGCCGGGGAGGAGGGCGAGCCCGAGCCGGACCCCGGGTAGCATCACCGGCGCGTGCTCTTCGACCTCCGAAGCCCCGGCCGGCGCCGGACGATCAAGTTCGTCTATGGCGGGTTGGCCGTCCTCCTCTTCGTCGGCCTGGTCGGCTCGGGCATCGGGAGCGACGCGTCGGGCGGCCTCTTCGATGCCTTGGGGGGATGCAACAGCAACGACCCGGCAAGCACGTTCGAGAAGGACGTCGAGCAGGCCGAGAAGCGGGTCACTGCCCAGCCGCGGAATCCTCAGGCGTGGGCTGCGCTGGCGCGCGTCCGCTACCAGGACGCCGCCTCCGGCAGCGACCAGCAGACGGGCGAGTTCAGCGCGGAGGGCCGAAAGAAGCTTCCGCGCGTCGAGCAGGCATGGAACCGCTACCTCGCCCTCCAGCCCGAGAAGCGCGACCCCAACCTGGCCCGACTGATGGTCCAGGCCTTCATCCAACTCAACAAGGCGGGCGACGCGGTCAAGGCCCAGCAGATCGTCACCGAGGCCGCGCCCACCGCCGACTCCTTCTACCAGCTCGCCGTCTACGCCTACTCGGCGGGCCAGACCCGCACGGGCGACCTCGCCTCCCAGCGGGCCCTCGACCTCACCGCGAAGGATCTGCGGCCGGCGCTGCAGGAGCGCATAAACGAGGCAAAGCAGAGCGCAGCGGGCGCGGCCGGCGGCGCGCCCGGGGGTGGCGCCGCCCCGCCCCCAGGCGGCTGAGCCGCCGCTACCATGGCCGATCCCCGGGCCGTTAGCTCAATTGGCAGAGCAGGGGACTCTTAATCCCAAGGTTGGAGGTTCGATTCCTCCACGGCCCATTGCAGCCCGACGCTCCGCCGTGACCGACGAGTCGAGGGTTCTGGGTGGACCTACAGCCGCGAGAGCAGCTCGTAGGCTGGGGAAAGGCCGACGAACAGCAGGGCGATCGCTGCCACGATCGCGGCCAGGGCGATGTTGCGCCGGCGCTCGTCGCCCTCGCGCGAGGCTTTGAAGGCGATGAGGGCTCCGAGGAGCACGGCGGCGAAGGGCGCGAAGAGGACGAGGAAGCCGAGGAGCACGAGGACGAAGGTGTCCGGGGAAGAAGGGCTCGGGCGCAGGCGACGCCCGACCTCCTCCACGCGGGCGGTCGGCTGCGCGCGGTGCTCCGCCCTCGCCTTCTCGAGGTCTGTGCCGCAGATCGCGCATCCCGCCGCGAACTGCGAGACGGGCTCTCCGCAGGTGGGGCACTTGCCGGCGCGCGCCATGGGTGCCGACGCTAGCGGATGCTCGACCGTGCGAGGGTTCGGAATTGTCCGAGCGCCGGACTCGGGCTCGGCGAGGAGGGATCGGGAGGGGGCGGCTCGGGCAGGTAGGAGCGCCAGAACGTCGTCTTCATCAGCGCGCCGGGCCAGTTGAGGCCGATGTGGACGTGGTCGCGATGGGCCATCGTTCGATCGACCTTCCGCTTGGCGCACGGCCCGTACGGACGCTTAAGCGTGGAGAGCGGAGTCCAGATGCGGCAGTTCCAGATGACCTCCTGCAGGCCCATGCGCCGTGCGAGCGCGTTGGGGCGGCCCCGGCGGTCGCGGCGCAGGAGAAGGGAGACGAGACGGTCGCCCGCCAGGCGCTCGGATGGCACGTCGACGTCGAGCTTCCAGTCGATCGCGCGCCCCTCGGCGTGCAGGCTCCACGACCGTCCGCCCCGCACGCGCCGGCACTTCTCGATCCCCCACTGCTCGCCGACGGGCATTCGCGCCGCGAGCCATCCGTCGAGCGCCAGCGCCCCGGGCTGCTCCTCGTTCGCGCACCCCGTAGCGCGGTCGGCGCGGTAGGCGTCCATGGGCTGGTCGAGCAGGCGGTCGGCGGGGTTGTCCTGCCCGGCGCGCGCGGCGGGGGGCGCCAGGAGCGCGAGCGCTACGAGGAGGGCGGGCGTGAGAAGGCGGCGCACAGGGGGAGATGTCGGGAAGTCGCGCCTCGGGGTTGAGCGCGACGGTGTGGAAGGATGGCGGCCATGGAGCTTGCGTGCGTCGACGGAGCGGTGATCGCGGCCGAGGAGGCGCTGATCCCGGCGACCGACGACGGCCTGCTGCGCGGCGACGGCGTCTTCGAGGTGATGCGCTGCTATGGCGGGCGGCCCTTCGCCGTCGACGAGCACCTTGCGCGCCTCGAACGGTCGGCGGCGAACCTCCGGCTCCCGGTGGATGTCGCGGCGGTGCGCGAGGACGTCGGCTCGCTGCTCGCGGCGGTGCCCGACCACCAGGGGCTCGTGCGGGTCCTGGTCACTCGTGGCGGCCACCGGCTGGCGCTCACAGAGCCCCTTCCCAACCTTCCGGACGCGATGCGCCTGGCGACGGTCACCTTCGCGCCCACCCGCATACTGGACGGGATCAAGTCGCTCTCTTACGCGGGCAACATGCTCGCCACGCGCGTGGCCCGGGAGCGGGGCTTCGACGAGGCGCTCCTGATCACCCCGCACGGCCGCGTGCTCGAGGCGCCGACCGCGTCGTTCTTCTGGGTCCGCGGCGGCGAGCTGCTCACGCCGCCGCTCTCCGACCACATCCTCGCCTCCATCACCCGCGCCCGGATCATGGAGCTCACGGGCGCCCGGGAGGCGACGTGCACGCTCGACGACGTCGCGGACGCCGACGAGGCGTTCCTGGCCTCGACCGTTCGCGAGGCCCTGCCGCTGACCGCGGTCGACGAGATCGAGCTCCCGGCGAACGGGCCGCTCACGCAGGAGGCCGGCCGGCTGCTGCGCGAGCGCATCGCGGCCGAGCTCGCGCCGGTCTAGAAAACCGATGCGGATCCTCACCGTGGTGGGGAACCGGCCCCAGTTCGTCAAGGCGGCCGCGGTGTCGGGCCCCCTGCGTGCCGCGCACGAGGAGGTCCTCATCCACACCGGCCAGCACTACGACGACGAGCTCTCGACGATCTTCGTCCGCGAGCTCGGCGTGCCGCCGCCCGACCGCCGGTTGGGCATCGCGGGCGGATCGAACACCTCGCAGACCGCCCGCATGCTCGCCGCGCTGGAGGGAGAGCTCGAGCGCGAGGCGCCCGACGCCGTGCTCGTCTACGGCGATACGAACTCTACGCTCGCCGCCGCTCTCGCCGCGGCGCAGCAGCGGATACCGGTCGCGCACGTGGAGGCCGGCATGCGGTCCTTCGACCGCGCGATGCCCGAGGAGGTCAACCGCGTGGTCACCGATCATCTCTCGGCGCTGCTCTTGTGCTCCTCGCAGAGTGCGGTGGAGCACCTTCGCCGGGAAGGGGTCGTCGGCGCGGTGGAGCTGGTGGGCGACGTGATGGTCGACGTCGCCCGGCTGTTCGCGCCCCTGGCGCGCGGCCGGACCGAGCCGCTCACACGGCTCGGCGTCGAGCCGGGCGGATTCCTCCTGATCACCGCCCATCGTGCGGGCACGGTCGACGACTCGGCGCGTCTCGGGCGCCTGGTCGACCTGGTGCGCGCTCTGGAGGGCCCGGTGGTCTTTCCGGTCCATCCCCGGACCAGGGCGAGGCTCGAGGCGGCGGGGCTCTGGGGCGAGCTCGAGCGAGAGGAGAAGCTGGTGCTGGCGCCGCCGGTCGGCTACCTCGACTTCATGGCGCTGCTCCTCGCGGCCCGCGCCGTCCTCACCGACTCCGGTGGGGTCCAGAAGGAGGCCTACCTCGCCGGCGTGCGCTGCGTGACGCTGCGCGACCGCACCGAGTGGGTCGAGACCTTGGATGCCGGCTGGAATACGCTCGTCGACCTCGACGCGGACGCCGCGCTCGCCGCGCTCGGCGCTCAGCCTCCGGGCACGCGCCCGCCGCTCTACGGCGATGGCTACGCGGCGGGGCGCGTGGTCGAGGCGCTCAGCGCGCGCCTCCTCGGTCCTCCGAGCGGCTCGCTTGCGAGCTGAGCGCCTCGAGACGGCGCTCCCGGCGCGCGCCTCCGAGCGGGCGCCTGGCGGGCCCCTAGACTTGCGCCGATGACCGGGACCGTCCGGGTGGGGGTGGTGGGCCTGGGCTACTGGGGCCCCAACCTCGCACGCAACTTCGCCGCGTTGCCGTGCTGCGAGCTGGTGTGGGTGTGCGACGCCGACGCGGCCGCCCGCGAGAGCGCTCGCGTCCGCTTTCCGGGCGTCGCGGTGGCGGCCGATCTCGACGAGCTGCTGGCCGATCGCTCGCTCGACGCGATCGTCATCGCCACGCCGGTGCCCAGCCACGCCGCACTTGCCGCCCGGGTGCTCGCGGCCGGCAAGCACTGCTTCGTCGAGAAGCCGCTGGGCCAGTCGGTCGAGGAGGCGCAGCGCGCGGCGGAGGCGGCCGACGTCGCTGGGCGCGTTCTTATGGTCGGCCATCTGCTCGAGTTCCACCCCGGGGTGCAAAAGCTCAAGGAGATCGCCGACTCGGGCGAGCTGGGCGATCTGTACTACGTCTACTCCAACCGCTTGAACCTCGGCAAGCTGCGCCCCGACGAGAACGCCCTGTGGAGCCTGGGCGCCCACGACGTGGCGGTCATGCTCCAGCTCGCCGGCGAGGAGCCCGACGAGGCCTGGGCCCACGGCGAGTCCTACATGCGTCCCGGCGTCGAGGACGTGGTCTTCTGCTTCCTGCGCTTCCCTTCGGGCCTGGCCGCGCACCTGCACCTCTCCTGGCTCGATCCCCACAAGGAGCGGCGCTTCACGGTGGTGGGTTCGCGGCGGATGGCCACCTTCGATGACATGGACCTCGAGCGGAAGCTCACCGTCTATGACAAGGGCTTTGACGAGGATGCCCGCAACTGGGGCGAGTACATCATGCGCTCGGGCGACATCTGGAGCCCGCGGGTGCCCAACGTCGAGCCGCTCAGGCTGGAGTGCGAGCACTTCCTGGAGTGCATCCGCGAGGGGCGACCGGCGCGCTCGGACGGCGTCAGCGGCGTGCGTGTGGTCGGAGTGCTCGAACGTCTCCAGGAATCGCTCGACGCGACCGCGCGGCGGCCCGAGGATGCTGCAGCCCGCTGACCGGGCACCTGGGCTCGTACTCGGGGAGGGGGTGCTCGTCGGCGAGGACGTCCGCTTCGGTGCGCACGTCGTCGTGCACCCCGGAACGATTCTCGGCGATGGATGTCGCGTCGAGGACGGGGCGGTTCTGGGAAAGCCGCCGCGGCTCGGCCGTCAGTCGACCGCCTCGTCCGAAGCGCCCCCGCCGCTCGAGCTCGCCCCGGGCACCGCCGTGTGCGCCGGTGCGGTCGTCTACGCGGGGGCGCGCCTGGGCGCGGGGTCGATCGTCGGAGACCAGTCCCAAGTGCGCGAGCGGACGGTGATCGGCGAGGGCACGGTGGTCGGGCGCGGGACGGGCGTCGACAACGACGTGCGGGTCGGTGCGCGGGTGCGCCTCCAGTCACTCGTCTACGTGACGGCGGGAAGCATCGTCGAGGACGACGTCTTCGTCGGCCCGGGCGCGATGACCACCAACGACGACACGATGGGGCGCCATCCCCGGGGCGCGCCGCTGGTCGGAGCGACGCTGCGGCGGGCGTGTCGTGTCGGCAGCGGGGCGGTGCTCGTTCCGGGCGTCGAGGTGGGCGAGGAGGCTTTCGTGGCGGCCGGCGCGGTGGTCACCGCAGACGTTCCCCCACGCGCGGTCGTGATGGGCGTGCCGGCTCGTGTGGTGCGCGAGGTGGGCGAGGACGACCTGATCGAGCGATGGCGCTGACCGACGTCGTCCGGCGCCGTCCCTCCACGGTCAGCCAGGCGGCGAGGTCGCTGGCCGTGCGCCGGCAGCGGTCGCGCCGCGGGCGGACCTATGCCGTCGCCGGCCTCGCCGCACTGACCACGGGCGCGGTCGCCGCCGCCGAGGTCGGCCGCGTGTGGCGGCACGGCTCGGCGCCGTTGCCCGCAGACGCCGAGGACGTTCTCGGCGCCGGCGCCGAGGCGACGCTCCAGACAGTCGAGGTGGCGGTGGCGGGCTACAAGGCCACCCCGGCGCGCGAGACCGCGCTGCTCAACCTCCTCGCGTCATTCGTGGTGAGCTTCGGGGCCGTGCGAGCAAGCACCTGGACCATCCGATCGCGCGGCAGCTTCGGCCCGTTCCGCGACCTCCACGTCGGCAACCGGCACATCCACCACTTCGTTCCCGGCATCGTCGTCGCGTTCGTCACGGGCGCGGCCGCGATCGCGACCCGTGACCCCGAGGTGGAGAAGTGGCTCGCGATCCCCTACGGATTCGGCGTCGCCCTCACGCTCGACGAGTCCGCCCTCCTGCTCGAGCTCGAGGACGTCTACTGGACCGACCAGGGCGTGCTCAGCGTCCAGATCGCACTCAGCGCCACCGCGCTGCTCGCCTCGGTGGCCCTCGCGCTGCGCGTGCTTCGTCGCGGGGAGCAGCGGGTGCTGCCCGAGGCCGCGGCGTGAGCGAGGAGCTCCCCCAGGGGCCGCTTCCCGCCCGCTCGGAGGGCGACGCGCCCTCTGAGGCGCCGCTTCCCGCCCGCTCGGAGGGCGACGCGCCCCCTGAGGCGCCGCTTCCCGCCACCTCGGCGTACGGCTCCTCGCCGGTCCCGCCCGGCGCCCGCGCTCGCCCTGCCGGCGACGCGCTCGACGCATCGGCCCCTGCGCCGGCTCTGCGCGGCGCAGGGCAGCACGTCCTGGCGAGCTGGTCCTCGCGCGTCGCGGCGACGCTCATCGATCTGGCGCTGTTGATCCTCGGAGCGGTGGTGATCGTCGGCCTCTTCGCGCTGGTCTTCGTCACCGGCGACGTCAGGGCCGGCGCCGTATCGCTCCTCGTCGGCGTGCTCGTGGCCGGGCTGGCCCTGACGGTCGCCGTGCTCCTCTACCCGCCGCTGATCATGGCCCGCTGGGACGGGCGTACGCTCGGCAAGCGCCTGTGCGCCATCCGGGTCGTCAACCTCTCCGGTGAGCCGATGAGCCTCGGGTCGGCGATGCTGCGCGAGGTCGCGATCAAGTGGATCGGCATCGTGGTAGTCGGGTCCTCGTTCACCTTCGGCCTCGCTCCGCTCATCGACGTGCTCTGGCCCCTGTGGGACGGCGAGCGCCGAGCCGTGCACGACATCCTGTCCCGGACGCTCGTCGTGAAGGCCGACGAGCGCTGACCGGCGGCCTCGCTCTCAAGGCTCCCGGGTCCAGATGACCTGGTCGCGATCCGGGCCCACCCCGACGAGCGCGACCCGAACGCCCGCGTGCTCGGCGATGAAGCGCAGGTAGGCGCGCGCCTGCTCGGGGAGCTCGGCCTCGGTGCGCGCCCCGCCGATGTCGCTGTGGAACCCCTCGAGCTCGACGTACTCGCCTCGCGCGCGATGAAGGACGGACTGGTGGTAGGGGAAGTGGTCGAACTCCGCCTCCTCGCCTCCGTGGTAGCGGACGCACACCTTGATGGGATCGATGCCCGAGAGCACGTCGAGCTTGGTGACGACCAGGGCGGTGAGCCCGTTGATGCGCGAGGCGTAGCGCAGGGCGACGAGGTCGAGCCACCCCGTTCGCCGCGCTCGGCCGGTCGTCGTGCCGAACTCGCCGCCGCGGTCGCGCAGGGCCGCGCCGGTGTCGCCGTCGAGCTCGGTGGGAAACGGCCCGGAGCCAACCCGCGTCGCGTAGGCCTTGACGACGCCCCAGACGTCGTGGATGTCCTTCGGACCCACTCCCGCGCCGATGCATGCCGCGCCCGCGACGGGATTGGAGGAGGTCACGAAGGGATAGGTGCCGTGGTCGATGTCGAGCAGCGCGCCCTGAGCCCCCTCGTAGATCACCGTGTCACCCGCGTCGAGGACCCTCCAGACAAGGCGGGCGGTGTCGGCGATGTGCTGCTCGAGGCGGTGCCCGTAGACCAGGTAGTCCTCGGTCATGGTCTGCAGGTCGAGCTCGGGGTCCTTCGCGTAGGGCCGCAGCGAGAGGCGCTTGGGCTCGAGCGCCGCGGTGATCTTCTTCTTGAGGATCTTCTCGTCGAGCAGGTCCTGGATGCGAATGCCAAGGCGTGCGGCCTTGTCGGCGTAGCAGGGCCCGATGCCGCGTCGCGTCGTGCCGATCTTCTGGCTGCCCAGCCGCTGCTCGCCGGCCGAGTCGAGCATGTAGTGGTAGGGCATGATCACGTGCGCGTTGGCCGACACGCGCAGGCCGCTCACGTCGACCCGCCTCGCACGCAGCCCGTCGAGCTCGGCGATGAGCTTCTTGGGATCGATGACGACCCCGTTGCCGATCGCGCACAGCTTGCCCGGGTAGAGGATGCCGCTCGGGATGAGATGGAGCTTGTACTTCTCGCCGTCGCGGACGATGGTGTGCCCCGCGTTGCTGCCGCCCTGAAAGCGGATCACGAGGTCGGCCCGCTCGGCGAGCAGGTCGGTCACCTTCCCCTTGCCCTCGTCGCCCCACTGGGCGCCGACGATCGCCAAGCCGGGCATAACGCAAATCAGTCTAGGAGGCGCGCGGCGCTTTAGGAGGCGTGCTGCGCCTGGCGTTGGTCGTCGCCCTGCAGCATGATCGCCTCGCACATCTCGGCGAGCCGCGACACCGTGCGCACCCCGACCTGCCTGCCGAGGTCCTCCGCCCCCACGTTCGTGGTGACGATCAGCGATCGACCGTCTTCGTAGCGCGCGTTGATGATCGAGTAGAGCTGCTCGAGCACCCACTCGCTCGTCCGTTCCGCGCCGAGGTCGTCGAGATGGAGCAGGTCGACCGCCGCCAGCCGGTCGAGCAGCTCGAGGTCAGACCTCCGCGCTTCGCCGTCGTAGGTGCGCCGGATCTCGGTGAGGAGCCGGGGGACGGAGTAGATGGCGACCGATCGCCCCGCCTCGAGCGCGTGCTTGGAGACCAACATGGCCAGCGTGGTCTTGCCCGTCCCGACGCTTCCCATGATGAACAGGCCCCTGCCGGCATCGAGGTTGTCGTCGAGCGACCGCACGTAGCGCCGGATGGGAAACACGAGCTTGGGGTCGATCTCGGTGACCGGGGGCCGGTCGAAGGAGACGCCGCGGAAGCGCTTCGGGATGACGCCGCTCAGCGCGCGGGCGCGCTTGACGCTGATCCGCTGCGGCCGGCAGCGGCACGGGCTCGCCGTGTTGGTCTCGTCGTCGACCATCAGGCCGCGGCCGTCGCAGAGGTCGAAGGGACAGCGGTCGAGGACGCTCACGCGAAGCGGTCTCCGGATGCGAAGTTCATGAACTTCGGGAACTCCTTCTGGAAGGTCAGCGTGACCTTCCCGACGGGCCCGTTGCGGTGCTTGGAGATGAAGAGGTCGGCTTCCCCCTCGCGCTCTGACTCCTCCTCGTAGTACTCCTCGCGGTAGATGAACATCACCAGGTCGGAGTCCTGCTCGACGTTTCCGCTCTCGCGAAGGTCGGACAGGATGGGGATCTTCGGGTTGCGCGCCTCGACCGCCCGGCTCAGCTGCGAGAGTGCGATCACCGGGACGTCGAGCTCGCGCGCGAGGATCTTCAGGCCGCGGCTCATCTGCCCCACCTGCTGGACGCGGCTCTCGACGCGCTCGTCGGCGCGCATGAGCTGGAGGTAGTCCACGATGATCAGCCCCAGCCCGCCGTCGGTCTGGCTGTGCAGCCGTCGCGCCTTCGCGCGCACCTCGAGAACCCCGACGTCGCTCGAGTCGTCGACGTAGAGCGGCGCGGCCGCGAGGCGCTCTGACGCCTGGAGGATCTTCGGCCACCGCGATTCGGAGACCCGCCCCTTGCGCAGCTCGTCGCCCTTGATCTTCGCCTGCGACGCGATGAACCGCTGCGCGAGCTCGGCCTCGGACATCTCGAGCGAGAACAACGCGACGGCCCGACCGTGATCGAGCGCGGCGTTCTCGGCGATGTTGGTGACCAGGGCGCTGTTGTGGACGATGACGTCGTCGGCGACGAAGTTGTGATCGCCGAAGACCTCGAGGTCAAACGTCTCTCCGTCGCCGATCATCTCGACCGATGCGACCTCGTCCCACCAGACGTCTGACGTTGCCAAGTGCTGAAGTGGCTCATCGCCGGGCTCGGCCGCAAGCCCCTGCAGGTGCGGCCGGGACAAACCTCTCGTCCCGACGTGCCAGTTGTGGTTGCGTGGCCTTCCCGTCGCTTCGCTGACCGTCCCCCAAGAGCGATCCGCCTTGGCGGCGAGTACCCGAGGCCACACCTCCGGCGGGATCGTGTCGGTGTTGGTCGACGCAGGAAGCGCCTCGAGGTCGGCGAGGAGCTCGCGCTGGCGCTCATGCTTGCCGCATGCCGAAACAAGCTCGCAGAACGCGCCGAGCCCCTGCTGGCTGGTGATTAGCACCTCGAGCGCCTGCTTCTCGGTCCCCTCGTAGACCGCGCGCTTCATCTTGCGGATGCAGGAGACGACGCCGAGCCGAAGCAGCAGGTGCTGAACGTCGCGAGCGAGCTGCTCGCTGATGGTGGAGTAGCCGATCTGCCGGAGGCGTCCGCTCGAGTAGACGTGACCATCACACGCGTAAAGAACCGAGAGGAACCGGGCGATCTGCTGCTCGTCAAGCCCGAAGATCGCATCTGGGACAAACTTCTCAGCGGAGCGCTTTCCCCACACACCCGCGTTCCGGCATAGTTCAGTGACCGGGTTTGGATGCCCCGGAGCCGAGGAGAAGAGTAGGTCGACAGTACGCTCAAGCTTGGCGTAGACCCGAACTCGCGCGCCCAGCGCTTCGGCGGCGCGTGTAACCTCGTATCTCAGCGGCGACGCGGTTGCACACGTGAAGCGCGGGCTTCTCTGTCCAAGCGAGCCGTCGGCAATCAGTGCCGCGAGAAGAACGAGCTCAGCGTCCAGCATGGTCCGCGGCCGGTCGCGGAAGGGGAGGACTCGTGGGACGGCGATGCGGTCATGAGGTGACAGCTCACGCAGCGCTCGCCAGCCCGTCACCGTCAGCAGGGGATGCTGAGGAGTGGCTTCGATCCGGCGACCAAGCCGCGTGGTCAGTCGCAGCAACGGCTGGCGCCCGCTGCGCATCGCAGCGGACACGCGACGTGGTCGCAACCGAAGGTCGGGACCGAGCGAGGTGACCCACACCGCCTCCCCGGCTTCGTGCGCCGAGACCGCCTCGGCGATCGTGCGCCGACGACCGGTCATCGGTTCCTGTACCAATGCACCGCTTTCCAGGCACTTACCCATCGACGGCCTAGCCGCGATCACGATGAGGTTTCCGGGCTGGAAGCCTCCGGTGATCTCGTCGAGGTCCCTGAAGCCGGTCGGGGTCCCTGTGAGGGCCAGGCCCGACTCGGAGAGCCGGTGGAGCTTGTCGAGCTCGCGGTGCAGGACGTCGGCGATGCGCTGGAAGTCCTTCTGGCGGTCGTCCTGGGCGACCTCGAGCATCGCCTTCTCCGCGCGCTCGACGAGCGTGCGCGCCTCGCCCTCCCGGGTGGTGACGCTCGCCTGGATCTCGTAGGCGGTCGTCAGGAGTCGCCGCAGCAGCGAGTTGTCGCGAACGATCTGCGCGTAGTGGCGGACGTTGCCCGGCGCCTCTGCCACGCCGACGAGCGACTGGACCGCCGAGGGGCCCCCGAGCTGGTCGAGCTCGCCGGCGTGGCGGAGGTGCTCGGTGACCGTGATGGCGTCGACCGGCTCGGCGCGGCCGTAGAGGTCGAGCATGGCCCGGTAGACCGCTCGGTGGCGCTCGCGGTAGAAGTGGTCGGGGCGAAGGCCGTCGTCGATGACGAGGCGGTACATCGCCCGGTCGGAGAGCAGGATCGCGCCCAGTACGGACTGCTCGGCCTCGAGGTTGTGCGGCGGCACGATCCCGGCGTTGCCGCCGGCGCTCGCCGATCCGTTGCCCGTGACGCTCATCGCCCGGGGGATGGTAAGCCGGGGTCAGGAGGTCAAAGCCGGACTCCCCGCAAGCTCCGGCAGTTTCGTGTCAGAATCTGCGAAGATCCTGCACAGCGCGCGTCACCTCTGATCGACGATCATGGTCTTGACCGTCGCGGTCACGCCGTCGGCGACCTCGACCACGACCATGTAGGTCCCCACGTTGCGAATCGGATCCTCCAGGTGGACCTTGCGCTTGTCGATCTTGATGCCTCGCGCGTCGCGGACCGCATCGACGATGTCCTGACCGGTGACCGACCCGAAGAGCCGCCCGTCCTCGCCGGCCTGCTGGGCGATGGTCAGCACGGTCCTGGTGAGCAGAGCGGCGTTGTCCTGCGCGCGCTCCTGCGCTTCGCGCGCCGCGCGGTCGGCGGCTTCCTGACGCTGGTGGGCGGCCTCGATGGCCCCTGGCGTCGAGGGCTGGGCGAGCTTTCGCGGGATCAGGTAGTTGCGCAGGTAGCCGGCGGAGACGTCGATGACCTCGCCGCGCTCGCCGAGCTGCTCGACGTCCTTGAGCAGGATCGCCTGAGGCACGCCTCAGCGCTCCTCGTCGCGGCGCGAGCCGCGGTCACCGCGGCCCTCGCGTCCGTCACGACTCTCGCGGATGTCGGCGACGTAGGGAAGGAGCGCCAGCTCGCGCGCTCGCTTCACCGCGCGGGCGATCTGGCGCTGGTGGCGCCGGCACGCTCCGGTGATCCGACGCGAGCGGATCTTCCCGCGCTCGGAGACGAACCGGCGCAGACCGGGGGCGTCCTTGTAGTCGACCTGCTCGACCTTGTCCCGGCAGTACGGGCACGGCTTGCGCCGGCCGCTGCCGGGGCCGCCCTTCTTGTCTCGACGGCGCGGAGGAGTGCGCCGGTTGCGCTGCTTTGCCATGAGGTAAGAGGCCTTCGTCGCGAGGTGGGGGCAGATCGCGCGCGCAAACGCCGCGCGACGCGCCATTGTGGCACCTCGAGCGTAGCGTCGGCGTCCTGATATCGCGACGCCCCGCCAGGAGCGCCGCGATGAACCGGACTAGAACGGAATGTCGTCGTCTCCGGCCCCGACCGGTGCGGCCTGGGAGACCTTGAAGTCCTGGTCGTCGACCGGGACGTCGCTGCGAGGAGTGAAGCCGCCGCCGTTGCCGTTGCCGGCGTCGTCGCGACCGCCGAGGAACTGGACCGACTCGGCGACGATCTGCACGGCCTGACGCTTCTGGCCCTCCGGGGTGTCCCACTCGCGCCAGTCCAGGCGACCGTCTATGGCCACCGGGCGGCCCTTGCTCAGGTAACGGGCGCAGTTCTCGCCCTGTGCGCCCCAGACGGTCACGTCGAAGAAGTTCGGCTTATCGACCCACTCGCCCGTCGAGTTGTCCTTCCGGCGTGAATTGGAGGCGATGCGCAGGCTGCAAACCGACGTACCGCTGGACAGCGAGCGCAGCTCCGGGTCGCGCGTCAGGTTCCCAGTGATCACGACTCGATTGATGTTGGTTGAGGCCACGATGCTCCTTTCGAGGCAGCCGGGCGGCCGCCTGAGACGTACTCGGAAACTCGCGGCCGAGCCTAGCGCGGGGCTCGGCCGTAGCCGCCCGAAGAAGCCCCATTCTGCGCAGAGATGTTGCGAAGTCGAGACGGAGAGCGGCTGTCGCGCGCCGGTAGGGCGCCGGCTCAGGCGATGGGAGCTTCAGCCGGCGGACGCTCCGGGCGAAGCTCCGGGGTCGGCGGCATACCAGGGCGGAGCTTGATGATCCGGTGCCGCACGACCGCGTCGTTGATTCGCAGGGAGTCGTCGAGCTGCTCGAGGAGCTCGCGCGGGCCCGTGAACTGGAAAAGGTGATAGCCCGCGTCGGACTTGTGGCGGATCTCGTAGGCCATCGTCCGCGCTCCCCAGTCGTGCCGGCTCTCTACGGTGCCCGACGCGGCGATCGCCGCGTCGACGTCGGAGAGAACCTTCTCGCGCCGGTCGTCCTCTGCGGCGGTGTCGAGGAGCAGCATGAGGTCGTAGGTGGCGCCCATGAGCGGCGGGACGTTAGCAAAGCCTTCGTTACCCGCAGGGGGGCGAAGGAGAGCGCCCGTCAACCTATGGACAGTGGATGGACCAGCCACCTCGAAACCCGCACGCGCCCCTGCGCGACCGGATCCGGTGGACCAACGTCGCGCGCTTGGCGGCCTTTGTAGGCGCGCTCGCCGTGGTCGTCGCCTGGCCCATGCTGTCCTCGCGCGAGCCCGCGCTCCCAGCCGACGCCGCCGCGCCCGTCCCCGTCCCGCCCGCGAACCGGACGCAGGAGGAAGCCGGAGGCGCGCCCTTGCGTGGCGATGGCCAGTCGGCGCCGGGGGCGGCAGGGGAGCGCAGCGCAGGGGATCGAGACCGCGCGCGCCGCGGCCGCGGCGCGA
>JBBPZA010000052.1:0-20519 GCA_038199375.1 Solirubrobacterales bacterium
CCGCCCCGACACGATCGCCGCGCAACCGCGCAGACCCGCCCGCAACAGACACAACACGACAAGCACGGCGGCGACAAACCATCACCCCAAGCCTTCGCCCCAGGACTACATAAACCCTGCACGACGCGCTAACTCAATACGCTGGCGGTTGGCACGGTGGCAGTTGTCGCGCGGTCGCTGCCGAGGTCGGCGCCGCGGGTGAGCGCAGGGCGCCATGTCCGCCAGTCGGGCCGGGCTGATGGCGCCGCTAGTGGCGTCAGACACTTACGCCCGGCAGCGAATTGTTGGCTACCGTGTGGTCCTTATCGGGCGCGGCGATCTGCTGTGCGGGAGATCAACATCTACCGACATGACCGTGCTCGCGTGGCTTGAGCTCATCGACCAAGGGGTGTGGACCATCGCGCGTGACGGCCACTGGACGACTCACTGGGACAAGATTCGAGACTCCGTGATCGAGATGGGCATCGTATGACCGGGCTTGGCTGTGGTTGTGCGCACCCTCAGGCGTGAGAGCGCTCGCGCTGGACGGTGCGTACCTCCTTCGACGGTCAGCCCAGCGCATGCGCGGCGCACAGGTAGTCGTAGTCGGTCGGTCGAGCGGGATTGACGGCACCGAGCCGGGATGGGAGGAGTCGAACTCAAGTACGCTTCGTGGTGTCCTGTGCGGCCCGGACGGAATGGGTCCCAGAATCGCCTTTCTGTGACCCCAACCGGCGCGATTCGCGCGATCTGTCGCCTACGGCGCTCCTCGCTCGTGCGCGTTTCTGCGTCCCAAGAACCGCGAGAGCGCTGATGCCCAAGCGCCACATCGACAGGGTCGCTTGCGGGTTCGGCGAGCTCGGCGAGCTCTGGGCAAGGGCGTGAGAGCGTTCCGCGCGCTCGCGCCCCCGGCGGGCGGTCTATGCCTCGCGGGTGGCAACGGTGATCAGCCAGCGCAGCCGTGATGGCCGAGCTTGATCTCGGGGTGGGCAAGTAATCGGATCACCGAGAAGAGCGACCGAGGCTGGCCGGACGGTAGGCGCAAGGGGTTGGTCGGCGGTCGATGATCGATGCTCCGCCAGCCTCGCACGCGAAACAGGAATGCGGCACATGCTAACTTGTGCATGTGCCGCTGCTCTCGCGACGAACGCAGATCCTCCTGGACGAAGAGCGCTATGAGCGGCTGCGGTCGCGGGCCGCGGCGGAGGGTACGTCGATCGGCTCGCTCATCCGAGCGGCGATCGACGACGCCCTGGGGGAGGACGCTGCCCCGCGACGGGCGGTCGCCGACTTCCTGGCAGCGCGCCCTCTGCCCGTGGGCGAGCCCGACGATCTCGAGCGGGAGATCGAGGCCGGTTACGACCGCGATGCGCTCTCGCCCGAGTGATTCGCGCCTACATCGACAGCAACGTCTTCCTCTACGCGATCGGCGCGCCCCACCGCTACCGCGACGCCTGTCGCTCGCTGCTCGAGGCGACCGCCGCGCGCCGCCTTCGGGGGGAGGTGGGGGTAGAGGTCCTCCAGGAGCTCGTGCACCATCGGCGTCGCCGGGGAGACCTGGAGGCGACCAGTCGGGGGCGCGAAGCGGCTGCCATCTGCCTCGCGGTCCACGAGCTGACGCCGGAGGACATGCTCGTCGCCTTCGGGCTCATCGACCGGCATCCCGAGCTGCCGACCCGCGACGCGCTGCACGCCGCGACCGCGCTGCAACGCGGGATGAAGGTGGTGGTCAGCGCGGACGCCGACTTCGACGTGGTCCCGGGCCTTCGCAGGGTCGACCCCCTCGACCGGGCCGCGGTAGCGACTCTCACGAGCTGACTGGCCCGCCGCTCGAGCAGCGCGTAGGGCTCGTCCTCGAACGCACCGTCGTCGAAGACGCGGTTGATGAGCCCCCTACTCGAGTGCTCCATGTCGTTCACCCCAACCGGAGGAGATCCCCGTGAGCGGCGTCGCGAAGCCAGAGCTTATTGGACACACCAACTGTGTACGATGGACGCATGAAGCAACTCGAGCTGCTCGCCTCTAAGCTCGCTGTCAGTGAGCGGACACTGCGCCGCGGTGTCATGGAAAACCTTCTGCACGGAGAGCGACGAGGAGAGCGCAGGACGACGCTCCCGCTTGAGGAAGAGCGCTACGTCGCCCGCTGGTGGCCACTGCTTTCTCAGCTACGCCAGCTCTTGCGCACCGAGCGGAACGTACGCCTCGCCGTCCTCATCGGTTCGACCGCGCGCGGTGATGCGCGCGACGAGTCCGATCTCGATTTGCTCGTCCGCCTCAAGGACAGCGATCCGCACCAGGTGATCCGTCTCAGGCGACGTCTTGTCGAGGCCCTCGGGCGCAAGGTTGACCTCGTACGAATGGAGTCAGCAGAGGCCAACGCGCCCCTGTTCCTCGATGCCCTCGACGACGGCCGCGTCCTCGTCGACCGCGATCGGCAGTGGGCTTCCATCAAGCGTCGCCGTCGGGACATCGAACAACAGGCCCATGCAGCCGACGCAACGCTGGTCGCCGAGACCGAGCGGATTCTTGACCGCTGCGACGCGGAAGCGGCCAAGTAGTGGACAGGGATCGGGGCACGATCTGTTCGACATTTATGAGCATGAGGCCGAGCAACAGAAGTGGCCGAACTTGCGCTCGAAGGGGCAGCCAGGCGGCCGCTGGGCGCGCATGGCCAGTCCTCCTCTCGGATACATCTCTTCGGCGCTAGCCCGCCGGATCTGCGACCTCGAGGATGCTCGTCACGACTTTCAGCACGACTACGCAGACCTCCATCCACTCAAAGGGGCGGACGTATGGGATCTCTGCCACGAGCTGATCGGAGAGGTCTCTCATCTCCTCGGAGGCTTTGGCAAATGGAAGAGGGACCTATGGCCGTAGCAATGCGGTCTACCGCAGCTCCCCGTCGAGCCCGAATCGCTCGGGCAGCGACGCGAGGTGCGTGAGCCATTCCTCGGGCAGCCCACGCTCGCGGGCGCCCCGGAGCATGAGCGCGAGGTACTCGAGCTTGGGGGTCAGCTCGTCCTGCGCCTTGTCGACCACCTCGTAGGTCGCCGCGTGGACGTCCTCGCCCTCGCACACGACCTCCACCTCTCGCCGGCGATAGCCCGATTGCGCGACGAACTCCTTGCGGTCCAGCGCGGTCAGGTGCTCCTGGGTGACCGCGTAGAGCGCGCCCCAGACGGCGTGGCCGGGCGCCAGGATCACGTCAGCGGCGCCGGCCTTCCAGCGCGCCGAGCGCCGCAGGAACGCAAGTCGGAACCCGTCGAGCCGCGCTGGGCCGACGAACCGCGCCTCCGGCGCCCACACCTTGATGACGCCCGGCGAGAGGTTCGATCCGTAGGCGAAGTAGCGGACGCGCTCGGCCATCGCGCTCGATCCTACGCCGCGCCCGGCGAGGCGCGAAGCTCGCCGCTTCCGCGGAACCGGCCGCTCCCGAGAACGAGACGGCGACGTGGCCCGCGTCCGCGCCGCTCGACATACTCCGCGCACGTTGCGCGCGTCGAGCGCCATCCGGGTCGCGGCGGTCGCGATGATGGCCGCAGGCATCGCGGCGCCGCTCGTGCGCCGCCGTCTTCGCCTGCCGCCGCCCGCGGTGACGGTGACTGCGGCGGCCGCACCGTTTGCCCTGTGCGTCGCCGTCCGGCGCTCGTTCGCCCGCGACGTGGGCACCTGCGTGCTCCAGATGTGGGCCTACATCGCGACCTACCAGATGCCCAACGACGACCCCGAGCGGCTGCTCGCGCGCGTGCACGTCGACTACCCGGTAACGGTCGACGAGGTGCTGGGGCTGGGCACGTCCCCGACCATCCGCCTCCAGCGACTGTCCGATCCCGAGCGCTTCGCGCCGGCAGAGAAGGTCCTCGTCTGGGCGCACTGGCTCTGGTTCTTCGTGCCCCACAGCTCGCTGGTCTACGTACGCCTTCGCCGCCCCGAGGGGTTTCCGCGCGCCGCCGCGCTCACCTATGCGGTCTTCGACCTCGGGGTCCTCCTCTACTGGGCGCTGCCGACGGCTCCGCCGTGGCACGCCGCCCAGCACGGGAGGCTCGCGCCCGATCCAGAGCGCGAGGAGCTCGTGCAGGTCCGCAGGATGATGGTCGAGTACGGCGAGCAGTTCTGGAAGGACGGTTGGCAGCCCCTTTACAGTTTTCTCGGGGGGAATCCGCTTGCCGCCATGCCATCGCTGCACTTTGCGACTTCCGTGATGGCCGCTCGTCTGCTGGCCGAAACCGGCCCCGTCGGGGGAGCTGTCGGCTGGGCATACGCCGTGACGCTCGGGATCGCGCTCGTCTACCTCGGCGAGCACTACGTCGTCGACCTCCTCGCCGGCGCCGCGCTCACCGAGGCGGTTTGGCGCGGCGCGCCGACCGTCGCGCCGGTGCTGCGGGCGGTCTCCCAGGGAGTCACCGCGCTGGAGGCGCGGGCGCACGCCTGAGTCATGGCCGACCGCGTCGTCACCAGCGAGGAGGCGCGGACGGCGCCGGTCGACACGGACATCCCGAACGCGGAGGAGCACGACGACGAGGAGATGCCGCGCCGCCCGGTCACGAGGCGGATGGCGCTCCTCTTCGGCCTCTTCGCCGTCTCGGCGGTCTGCTTCCTGTACTTCGTCCTGCCCCAGATCGCGGGCCTCCAGGACACCTGGAACCGCCTCGACGAAGGCAATCCCGGGTGGATCGCGATGTGCCTGGTCTTCGAGCTGTGCTCCTTCGCGGGCTACGTGTGGCTGTTCCGGACGATCTTCGTCCGCGGGGGCACGCGCATCAACTGGCGCGAGAGCTATGAGATCACCATGGCGTCGCTGGCCGCGACGCGGCTCTTCGCGGCGGCCGGGGCGGGCGGTGTCGCGCTGACGGCGTGGGCACTGCGCCGCTCGGGGATGGAGCGGCGCATCGTGGCCTGCCGCATGGTCGCCCAGCTCGCGATCCTCTACTCCGTCTACATGGGCGCGCTGATCGTCTTCGGGCTTGGCCTGCGGGCCGGCATCCTGGAGGGGCCCGCTCCATTCGCGGTCACCGTCGTTCCCGCGATCTTCGGGGCGGTCTGCTTCGCCGTGTTCCTGGCCATCGCGCTGCTCCCCGGCGACTTCGATCGCCGCATCGGCCAGGCGAGCAAGCGCCAGGGCCGGCTCGGGCGCTTCGCGCAGCGGATCGCCGCCGCGCCGGCCTCGGTGGCCAGCGGTGTGCGCACCGCGATGCGGTTGATCCGCGAGCGTGAGGTCGGCCTGCTGGGCGGCGTGCTGTGGTGGGGCTTCGACGCCGCCACGCTGTGGGCCGCGTTCCATGCCTTCGGCGAAGCTCCCCCCTGGGCGGTGATCGTGATGGCCTACTTCGTCGGGATGATCGCCAACGCGCTCCCGATCCCGGGCGGCATCGGAGGGGTGGAGGGCGGGATGATCGGCGCGTTCGTCGCCTTCGACGTCAACACCGGGCTCGCCGTCGTGTCGGTCCTCGTCTACCGCGCCTTTGCGTTCTGGCTGCCGACGATCCCCGGCACGGTCGCCTACTTCCAGCTGCGACGGACCGTCCAGCGTTGGCGTGAGTCGCCGCGGCTGGAACGTGCTCCGCACGACTCGCGGATTGACGCGGTGGCTACTATACAAAGTGAAGTAAAGACCAGCTCCTCGTGAACGAGGACGGAAACGGAGTCCACAGATCAATGGCCGACGTCGAGCAGGTGATCATCATCGGAAGCGGCCCGGCGGGCTATACCGCCGCGCTCTACACCTCGCGCGCCAACCTTGCGCCGCTGGTGATCGAGGGCTTCGCGTGGGGCGGCCTGCTCCAGCAGACGACCGACGTCGAGAACTACCCGGGCTACCCCGAGGGGATCATGGGCCCGGAGATGATGCAGCAGCTTCGCGACCAGGCCGAGCGCTTCGGCACGCGGTTCATCACCGACGACGCGACGCGCGTCGACCTCGCGACCGAACCGGGCGGAGTACATCGGGTGTGGATCGGCGAGGACGAGTACCAGGCGCGCACGGTGATCCTGGCCACCGGCGCCCAGCACAAGAAGCTCGGCGTGCCGGGCGAGGAGGAGCTGAGCGGGCGCGGCGTGAGCTACTGCGCCACCTGCGACGCCGCGTTCTTCCGCGACAGGGAGACGCTGATCGTCGGGGGCGGCGACTCGGCGATGGAGGAGGCGATCTTCCTGTCGAAGTTCGCCCAGACGGTCACCGTGGTCCACCGCCGCGCGGAGTTCCGCGCCTCGAAGATCATGCTCGATCGGGCGCGGGCGAGCGAGAACATCGTCTTCATGACCCCTTACCTCGTCGACGAGCTCCTCGCCGAGGCGCAAGGCGGCCCGCTGACCCACGCGACGTTGCGCAACCCCGAGACGGGTGAGACCCGCGACCTCCCATTCGACGGCGCCTTCATCGCCATCGGCCACGAGCCCCAATCGGGGCTCTTCGCCGGCCAGCTCGAGGTAGACGACGGCGGCTACGTCGTGACGGAGGGCAAGTCGACGCGGACCAAGCTTCCGGGCGTCTTCGCGGCCGGCGACGTCGTCGACCACACCTATCGCCAGGCGGTCACCGCCGCGGGCAGCGGCTGCCAGGCCGCCCTGGACGCCGAGTGGTACCTGCGCGACACGCCCGAGGTGCCGACGCCCGAGGGCATGCACGCCGCGCCCGTGCCCGAGTCGCACTGGGCACCCGTGGCGGCGCCGGCGCGCACGTAGCCGGCAGCGGCCGATAACCAGGCTCACGAGGGTTGGCCAGGTTGGCCAGTAGGTGGTAGCCTCAGCACGGTGGGCGAGCCGATCAGCATCAGCGACGCGAAGACGCAGTTGTCCAAGCTCGTCGCGCGAGCCGAGCGCGGGGAAGAGGTCACGATTCGCCGCGGCAACATGCCCGTTGCGAAGCTCGTCGCGATCGTTCCGCCTAGTTCGTCTCGGCGCTCTCCGATCGGCGCGTTGCGAGGGAAGATCTGGATCAGCGAAGACGTGGACGAGCTGGGCCCGGAATGGGACCCCTACGCTTGATCGCGGGACTGCTGGACACGCATCCGCTGCTGTGGGCACTCGCCGCCGACGACCGGCTCGCGACGTGGCTCAGCCGGGACATCGAGCGAGACCCGACGAAATTCGGTGTGAGCGACGTTTCCCTGTGGGAGATCGCGATCAAGCGCTCCAGTGGCAAGCTGCGGACTCCGGACGACCTGCCACAGATCGTCGCCGAGCTCTGCTTTCATCAGGTCTCCATCACGCGGACTCAGGTGTGGGCGGTTCGCAACCTGCCGTTCCATCACCATGATCCGTTCGACCGGCTGCTCGTGGCCCAAGCACGGGATCTCGGAGTTCCGCTGGTGACCGCGGATGTTGCCTTGTCCGCTTACGACGTTGCGGTGCTGTGGTAACGCCACGCGCATGACCATATTTCAGGCGCGCAGGTAGATCGGGTTGGAGACGATCCAGGTCCTCTGCCGGCCGAAGGCCGGGAGCGAGGCCTGCACGCGCCAGGCGCCCGGCTCCTCCGCGCGGTGGCGCAGCTCGGTGCAGGAGGCTGTCGCGACGGATCGGCCCTCGTGCACGAGGGTCAGCGACGCCGGGCGTGGAACGCGGGCGACCAGCTCGCGGCCGCCGTCGAGCGGCCCCTCGGAGCCCATCGCGACGGGCGCTGCGCCCGGGGCGGCGAACGAGAAGCCCCGGGCGGGGGCGATCGAGTCGATCGCCAGGTAGCAGCGCCCGGCGCCCAGCGCGGCGTAGATCGCGTCGCGGTCGCGCGGTGCCTCCCCGGTCACCGGCTCGTCGACCAGGACGTGCGTGCGCAGGTGCAGGAACGAGCGGGTGTAGGACATCAACCGCAGCGGCACGCGCCCGGCAACGCGGATGCCGATCTGGTGGGCGTCGATCCCGCCCAGCGCCACCACGGGGCGCCGCCTGAGGAGGACGTCCCAGGCGGCGAGGTTGGCCGCCGGCGGATCGTCGACCACGCGCTCGGGCGCCACGACGAAGCGCACGACGTCTGAGACGCTCGCGAGCTTCTCTGCGGTGTCGGTCACCCAGCTCCACAGCTCGATGCCGGTGTAGTCCTCGCCGCCGAGCTCGTCGGTCGGCATGCCGGGCCGCTTGAACCGCTCCGAGCCCTTCGAGAACGGATGGGCGAGGAAGCCGATCCCGCCCGCCGCGCGGACGGCGGCCTGGACGTCGGCCGAAGGGAGGCCGGGGTCGATCACCTCGTCCAGGCCGAAGGCGAGGTAGTGGTTGGCGCCGACGGGGGAGACCTCCTCGCCGACGCACACCAGCACGTCGCCGTGCCATCGCTCCTCGCCGCGGTGCTTGGCGTCAAGCGTGTCGTGGTCGGTGAGCAGGACCACGTCGGCTCCGGCTCGGGCGGCACCCGCGGCGATCTCGGGGACGGTCCCCGTGCCGTCGGAGTAGGTCGAGTGGCAGTGGACCACGCAGGCGAGGTCGACTGGCCCGGGCACCGCCTCACCGTAGCGGTAGGCTGAGCTCGTCCACTCCAAGGAGCGCAGGATGGCGGCGATCGAGAGCCCCGAGGCCGTCGGCCTCCGGCCCACCCACGAATTCGAGGAGGCCCACGCGGTTTGGCCGCGCGGCGACCGGCCGGCGGCGATGCGCGAGGCGGCGGAAGCGTTCCGCGCACGCTTCAAGGAGCAGGGGCGGATCCGCGCGCTCCGGACGGTCGACCTCGCGTCGGCCGGGTATCCCGTCGAGCTGGCCTTCCACGGGGCGGCTCGTCCGATCAATCCGCTCCTGAGCCTGATCGACCGACTGGTCGTGGTCCAGTTCGAGGATTTCGCGGGCGACCTCAAGACGCTCGTGTGGGGCCCGACGGTTCCCGAGGGCCCGGCGCAGGCACCCTTCTACCGCCACCTGGTAGATCGGGTCGGGGCGTTGGTCTCCTACCGTCTCCACGCGACCGAGTACCACACCGTCGAGTCGGCCCTGGCGACGGTCGGGCTCGCGCCGGCCGAGGTCGACGTGGTGTCCTTCGACCATCTCCACCTCCAGGACCTGCGGACCATCATGGGGACCACCGCGCCGCCGCCGGGTCGCGGGGAGCCCGTCCCGCCCTTCTTTCCCAACGCGAAGCTCGTCCTCCAGCGCAGGGAGGTAGACACGCTGCGGTCGGTGCATCCCACCCAGTGGGCGTGGTACGTCCCCGGCGGCATGGACGGGGTGATCGAGGACGACCTGGTGCTCGTGGACGGCGACGTCGAGCTCGGGGTTGGGGTGGCGCTGCTGTGGACGCCCGGGCACACCGACGGCAACCACTCGCTGTGCCTCAACACTCCAGAGGGGATCTGGGTGAGCTCGAAGAACGGCGTGGCCGCCGACTCCTGGCATCCGCACCTCTCGAAGATCCCCGGGGTGCGCCGCTGGGCCGAGCTCTTCGGCCGCGAGGTCGTCATGAACGCCGGCACGCTCGAGGACTCGGTCGATCAGTACGACTCGATGATCAAGGAGAAGGCGGTCGCCGACGTCAACCGCCGCGACCCGCGGTGGCTCAACGTGTTTCCCTCCAGCGAGGTCGCACACCTCAAGCGCTCCTGGCCCGTGGTGCCGACCTTCCTCTACGGCGGGATCGACTACGGGCGCATCGAGGCGCGCTAGCATCAACCGTGATCGCACACGTGCGTATGTTATCACGTACACTATCTACCGGCATGTCCCGCTCTCCGCTCGATTGGGACGCGACGACCTACGACCGCGTCTCCTCTCCCCAGCTCGACTGGGGCCTCGAGGTGCTCGAGCGCCTGGAGCTCCGCGGCGACGAGACCGTGCTCGACGCCGGTTGCGGAACGGGTCGGGTGACGAGCCGGCTGCTCGACCGCCTTCCCCGTGGCCGGGTCATTGCCGTCGACGGCTCGCCGGCGATGGTCGCCAAGGCGAGCGAGGCGCTCGGAGCCCGCGCTCAGGTGATCGTCTCCGACCTGCTCGAGCTCGAGCTCGACGAACAGGTCGACCTCGTCTTCTCTACCGCGACGTTCCACTGGATCCACGACCACCGCCGCCTCTTCGACCGCCTCGGAGCATTGCTGCGCCCGGGCGGCCGGCTCGAGGCGCAGTGCGGGGGGCGGGGCAACGTGGCGCCGGTCGCGGCGGCGCTCGAGGAGCTCGTCGCCGCCCAGCCCTATGCCGAGTACCTCGGGGAGGGGGGCGTCCCATGGCATTTCGCGACTCCGGAGGACGCTGAGGGGACGCTGCGCGACGCGGGCTTCGCCGGCGTGCGCTGCTGGCTCGAGGATCGCGATGCCCGCCCGTCCGACATGCGCGCCTTCGTCGCGAGCGCGGTCGTATGCGTCCAGCTCGACGCTCTGCCCGAGCGGCTACGGGAGCCGTTCCTCGACGACGTGATGGCACGGCTCCCCGGACGGGCGTCACTCCCGTACGTTCGTCTCAACCTGTCGGCCAGGCGCGACGGATAGAGTCGCGCCTGTCGCACGGACGCACGCATCCAACTCGTTCGACGAGCTCGCCGGAAGATGCGCGCGCATCTCCGACTCCGAGCGCTTCCAGCTGCGCGAGCCGCCGGGCGACGGAGGGCCCTTGCCGGCACGCAGCGCCTCGCGCGAGGCGTGAATCAGGTCTCGACGCCCTCGATCGCGAGCAGCGCCCGCTTGATATCGAGCCCGCCCGTGTAGCCGCCCAGCCCGCCGCCGGTGCGCAGCACGCGGTGGCAGGGCACGACGATCGGGATGGGGTTCGCGCCGAGCGCGTTGCCGGTCGCGCGGCTCGCCCGCGGGTTGCCGGCGCGGCCGGCGATCTCCTTGTAGGTGGATACCTCGCCGTAGGCGATGCCGGAGGTCGCCTCGAGCACGCGCCGGCCGAACGGGCCGACCAGCGCCCAGTCGATGGGCAGCTCGAAGCGGCGGCGCCGGCCCGCGAAATAGCCCTCGAGCTCCCGGCGGACCTCGTCGAGGCGTTCGGGCGCCTCGAGCACGCGCGGCGAGATCCGCGCCGCGAGCCGGCTCAGGACGGCGTCGAAGCCGTTGTCGGCGTAGGCGAGCCGCACGAGCCCTCGCGGCGTCGCCGCGGCGAGCAGGGGCCCGAGGGGCGAGTCGACGGTCGCGTAGGCCACGTCGGCGAGGCCCTCGGCGGCGGCGCGGTCGGCGAACCGGCCGGCTGCCCGGGCCGGATCGCCTGAGAGCGGAGCCGTTCCGGCCGCCTCGAGCATCGTCGCGAGCTCGTCGTCGACGGTCATCTGGTCCACTCCTCTCGCAGGCGCTGGAGACCCACGTGCAGGCTGCGCCGCGCCGCCTCCTCCGAGCAGTCGAGCGCTCGGGCGATCTGGGCGTGCTCGAGATCTCCGACAAAGCGGAGAAGTACGGCTCCGCGCTGCTTGGGTGCAAGCTCGCGAACACGGGACCACAGCTCGGTGTCCACGCCCTCGGGCGTCGGGACGGCGGAGGCCGCAGATGGTTCGCGTGGCTCGGGCGCCTCGGGCACGGGGACCGGTCGCCGGCCCCGGGCTCGTGCGGCGTCGATCGCCGTGTTGTGGGCGATCGTAAGGATCCAGCCCCGCAGGTTCTCGGCGCTGCGCAGCCCGGGGTACGCTCGAAGGGCGGCCATGAAGGTCTCCTGGAAGGCGTCGTCGGCCTCCTGAGGGCCGGCGGCGAAGACGAGGTAGCGGTAGACGGTGTCGCGATGCATGTCGAGAAAGCGCTGGAAGGGGGGCAGCTCCACGCCATGAGAACGTGCGCCCGCGGTGGCGCGTGACATCGGATCAGCCTAGACAGAGCGGTCAGGCCTGCCGGCAGAGCCGACACACCGGTAAAGAGTTCAGGAGCACGGGAGTACACTCGCCCGCGGGCGTGGATCCTTTCGCGGTCATCATGCTGGGCGGGCTGGCGGGACTGATCGTCGTGCTCGTGCTGCTCGGGCGGTATCACCCGCGGTCGGGCGCCGACGTGCTCGATTGGCACCCGACGCGCTCCGTCGAGACCGAGGTCCTCAACGAGTTCGGGGACGCCGAGCAGATGCTCGAGGCCAAGAACGCTCGCCGGAGGGCGCGCGGCCTGCCGGAGATCGCCGAGGAGGACTACCGGGCGCAGATCGCCCGCGAGCTACCGGGAGCCTGATGGCCCGCGTGCTCATCGTCGGCTGCGGCTGCCGCGGGCAGGCTCTGGCCCGCTCGTTGATCGAGGACGGGCACGCCGTGAGGGGAACCTCGCGCGACCCGGAGCGGCTGGCCGCCATCGAGCGGGTGGGCGCCGAGCCCTACCGAGGCGATCCCGATCGCATCGGCTCGCTGCTCTACGCCTTCGACGGAGTGACCGTGGTGTGCTGGCTCTTGGGGTCGGCCAGGGGCGGGTCCGACGGGGTCGGCGCCCTGCACGGGACCCGCCTGGAGATGCTCTTCGCCAAGTTGGTCGACACGACGGTGCGAGGGCTCCTCTACGAAGCCGCGGGGAGTGTCGAACCGGCGCTCCTGCGCCGCGGCCGCGAGATAGCGCACCGCGCGCGGGCCACTTGGGAGATCCCGGTGGCCTTTCTGGAGGCCTCGCCCGGCGACTTCGAGCGCTGGGTCGCGGTCGCGCGTGCGGAGGTCGACGGACTCCTCGTCGGCCCCGGGCCCACTGAGCTATAGTCGAAACACTTCGAAGGCGACTGGAATTTGGGAGGTTCACGCCGTGGGGGACTATGCGAAGGACGTGCTCGTAGACACCCAGTGGGTCGAGGACCATCTCGACGACGACTCGGTCCGCATCGTCGAGGTCGACGAGAATCCCGCCCTCTACGCCGAGGCCCACATTCCCGGCGCCATCGGGTTCGATTGGAAGAAGGATCTCCAGGACCAGGTCCGCCGCGACTTCCTCGGCCCCGAGGCCTTCGGTGAGCTCTTCGGCTCGCGCGGCATCTCCAACGACCACCTGGTCGTCCTCTACGGCGACCGCAACAACTGGTTCGCCGCCTACACCTACTGGTACCTGAAGTTCTACGGCCACGACAACGTGAAGCTGATGAACGGCCCGCGCGAGAAGTGGATCTCCGAGGACCGGCCGACGACGACCGACGTCCCCAGTCACGAGCCCGCGACCTTCACCGCGCAGGAGGGAAATCCTGAGATTCGCGCCGAGCGCGACGAGGTCCTCGACGCCCTCGACGCCGGCACCAAGCTGGTCGACGTTCGCTCGCCCCAGGAGTTCTCGGGCGAGCTCATCGCGATGCCCGGCTACGAGCAGGAGGGCGCCCAGCGCTCCGGGCACATCCCGGGCGCCGCGTCGATCCCGTGGGCCCAGGCGGTCCAGGAAGACGGCACCTTCAAGCCACGCGAGGAGCTCCAGGAGCTCTACAGCGACAAGGGCGTCCTGAACGGCGAGAACATCATCGCCTACTGCCGGATCGGCGAGCGCTCGGCCCACTCGTGGTTCGTCCTCCACGAGCTCCTCGGGCGCGACGACGTCAAGAACTACGACGGCTCGTGGACCGAGTGGGGCAATCTCGTGAACGTCCCCATCGAGAAGGACCTCTGAGCGGGGCGTTCAGCGACTGAGCGCGGCGCGGTCGAGCAGCGGCTCGAGGCGCTCGAGGAGGTCGGCGACTATGCGGGCCGTGGCGCCCCAGATCAGGTGGTCGTCGACGACGTAGACGTCGGTGACGAAGGGCACCCCGCGGCGCAGCAGGCGGCGGCGCTCGTAGCTGTCACGCAGCCGGGGAAGGGGCAGCTCGAGGACCTCGTCGACTTCGGCGGCGCTGAGCGTCCAGCGCAGGCCCGCCTCGATGACGCCGACGAACGGGTAGATGGCGTAATTGGTCACGACGGTCGGGGTCGGCTGAAGCCCCCCGACGATCTCGACCGCGCCGGCGGGGAGGCCGATCTCCTCCTCGGCCTCGCGCAGGGCGGTCGCACGCAGGTCCTCCTCCTCGAGGTCCTGCCGACCGCCGGGGAAGGAGATCTCGCCGGCGTGGCGCCGGAGGTCGTCGCGGCGCTTGGTCAACACCGCGTGGAGCTGGTCGTCGCGGAGGTAGAGCGGCACGAGCACCGCGGCGTCGATGCGGCCGTGCACGTCGAGCCCGGCCAGGTCCTCCTCGGGGATCAGGAGCGAGCGCAGCTCGGCCGCCAGGGAGGCCATCGGCGGCGGACTATAGTCGCGGCTCGATGGATGCCCTGATCGTCGTCGACGTCCAGAACGACTTCTGCCCGGGCGGCGCGCTCGCGGTGCAAGGCGGCGACGACGTCGTCGAGATCGTCAACCGGATGGCTACCGAGTACGAGCTCGTCGTGGCGACGCGCGACTGGCATCCCCCCGACCACGGATCGTTTGCGGAGCACGGTGGACCGTGGCCCGTCCACTGCGTCGGCGGCACCGAAGGCGCCGAGCTTCACCCCGATCTAGAGCGCGAGAACCTCGACATCGTGGTCGACAAGGGCCAGGACGCTGCCACCGAGGGCTACTCGGGCTTCGAGGACACCGAGCTCGAGCGCCTGCTGCGCGACCGGGGCGTCGACCGCGTGCACGTCGTGGGCCTCGCGCTCGACGTCTGCGTCAAGAACACCGCGCTCGACGCCAAGCGCGCCGGCTTCGAGACGGTCGTGCACCACGACGCCACGCGCGCGGTCAACGGCGACCCGGACGACGGCGAGCGCGCGGTGGCGGAGCTGCGAGCGGCGGGCGTGGAGGTCGTGGAGGGCTGAGCGGCGGGCGCTCAGGCGGGGACCGGGTTCAGCATCTCGATGCGCTCCTCGAACATGACCTCGCCGTCGAGCACGCGGTGCACAGGGCACTTGGTGGCGATCGTCCGGAGGCGGTCGATCTGCTCGGTGGTCAGACCCTCGGGGAGTCGCAGGATCAGCTCGAAGCGCGTCGGGCAGCCGCGCTCGGCGGCCTGGTACTCGCAGTCCACCTCGACCGGGCCGATGTTCCAGCCCTTGCGCTGGGCGTACATCTCCATCGTGATCGCCGTGCAGGAGGCGAGGCTCGCCGCGAGCAGCTCCTGCGGATTGGGCGCCGAGTCGTCGCCCCCGGCTCCCTGCGGCTCGTCGGCCGAGACATAGTGCTGGCGCACCTTGACGTCGTGCTGGTAGGTGCCGGTGACCCGACGCCTTGCGGTGACCTTCATCGACGGCTACCCCTAGTCCTTGGCATAGAGCGAGCTGTTCGGTAGATGGTACTCCGGACCAGCCATTTCGTGGTCAGTCCTGGTCGAGCGGGTTGAAGACCAACCCGGTAAGGACCTTCGGAAAGAAGTACGTCGACTTGGGAGGCATCGTCTCACCGGCCGCGGCGATCTCGCGGATCCGGCTCACCGGTGCGGGGCGCATCAGGAACGCCGCATCGTAGGTTCCGGCCTGCACGAGCTCGATCGCCTCGGCGGCGTCGCGCGCGTAGCCGAGGCCGTCGAGGTGGGCGATCGAGTCGTCGGTCATACCCAGCGCGCCCTTGAGGAGCAGCGCCTCGAGCACGGCGGTGTCGAGGCGGCGGTAGGGCTCGGCGTGGTCGGCGAGGGCATCGTCGGCAATGCGCTGGTCGCGCAGCGTCAAACGTAAGGGGCGCTTGAAATGCGCGTCGACGTACCCGAGCTCGAGCGGGCCCTCCCCCGCCGCCGGGGCCAGCGCCTCGGGGGCGACCTCCTCGATCTCGAAGCTTGCGCGGATGGCGTCGGCGAGGGTCTCGTGCTGGTCGGGACGAAGGCCGCGGACGAGGCGGTGGGTGGGAAAGACGGTCAGCCCCGGGTCCTCGAGGGCGACCAGGTAGGCCAGGACGTAGCGGTGCGCCCCTTCACCCCCGATCTCCTCGGCGTAGACCCGGGCGGTCTCGTAGCGATGGTGGCCATCTGCGATGAGAAGCTCGGCGTCGGCGAGCGCGGCCTGGACGGCCTCGACGGCGGATGCATCCTCGACGCGCCAGAGCCGGTGCTCGGTGCCGTCCTCGTCGGTGACGGTGTCCCACGGCTCGCCGCTCGTGTGCGGGGCGATCGCGGCCCACGCCTGCCGGCCGGGGTCGGAATGCAGTGCGAAGATGGGGGAGAGGTTCGCGCGCGTCGCGCGGGTCAGCCGAAGGCGATCCTCCTTGGGCCCGGGATGGGTCCGCTCGTGCGGGCGCACCCGGCCGGCTCCGTACTCCTCGATTCCGACGCGGCAGAGGAAGCCCCTGCGGGTCATGCGCCCGTCGCCGGGCGTGCGGTAGTCCTGGGTCAGCGCCCACAGCGCGGGGCGCTCGTCGCGCACCACCGCACCCTCTTCCCGCCAGCGGTGCAGCAGCTCCGCGGCGGCAGCGTAGGGATCGCCTTCGGAACGGGGCAGGTCCACGCCGACCACGTTGTAAGGCGACCGTCCGGCGAGCCCCGCCCGCCGCGCTTCGTCGATGACGTCGTAGGGCGGGGAGACGAGGTCCTGCAGCGGCCCGGCCCCGTCGAGGTCGTAGCGGAGCGCACGTAGGGGTTGGACGTCGGCCATGCGGCGGGGCAGGTTATCGGGGAGGGCGCCGGCGGGCGATCGGCGGCGCTCTGCGTTGTCTCGCCCGGAGGCGGCCGGCTCATGCCGTCGCGGAACGCGCCGGCCCGCCCTTCCTTTGCCGCTCTTCCCCCGTCAGCGGGGAGTCGCGAAGACCTGCGTGTAGGTCGCGGCGGCGAACCCGCTCTTGCTCGGATCGGGATCCCCGACCGCGATGCCGATTGCGCTCTGCTTGAAGGCGTCGTTGAGGATGTTGGCCCTATGCCCCGGGCTTCCCATCCAGCTGCGCACGATGCTCGCCGGCGTCCCGAACTTCCCGCCGCCCCACGCGATGTTCTCGCCCCACGTCGAGAACCGGTAGCCCGTGGCGGCGATCCGGTCGCCGGGATCCTTGCCCTCGGGGCTCTCGTGGGCGAAGTACCCGCGGCGGACCATGTCGCGCGAGTGCCCTCCGGCTGCCTTGACCAGCCGGCGCTCGGACTTCAGGGCGGGGACCCGTCGCTTCGTGCGCTCCTTGTTGATCAGGCAGAGGGCAGCCGCCTGCGCACGCTTGACCGTCTTGGCCTTGGGCAGAGCATCGGCGCCCTTGCACGACGCCGCCTGTGCCGCCGAGGGAGCGGCGACGAGGAGGCCGAGGGCGACGAAGAGAGCAAGCGAACGCACCAGCTTCAGGCTAGCGGGCCTCGCGCATCGCCTGGACGGTCGTCTGAGGGCTCGAGTCGCTGGCGGGTGAGGCGGCCTCCGCCTCCATCGAAAGCCGCTGGGATTGAACCCAGATCACGGCGGCCACCACGAGCAGGCCGCCGGCGATCTGGCCGGCGCTGAGCGCCTCGTCGTGCACGATCCATGCGATGACCGCCGCCAGCGCCGGCTCGAGCGACGCGATCACCGCCGCGCGCGAGGCCGGGATGTGACGCAGCGCCTCGACCATGCACAGGAAGGGCAGCAGCGTCCCCACGATCGCGACGCCGGCGCCCAGCGCGACGTTGCCGGGCGAGCGGAAATGCTCGAGGGGGAAACTCCACAGCGGCTGGGCGAAAGCCCAGAAGAGCGAGGCGAAGCCGACGGCGTAGGCGAGCGTGGTGACGGTCGGGTAGTGGTGGCCCGCGCGCTCGCTCGCCACGAGGTAGGTCGCGAAGGCCGCCGCCGAGGCGAGTGCCGCCAGGAGGCCGAGGCCGTCGAGGGATCCTGCATCCCACGCGCGCACGACCAGGAAGCAGCCGGCCAGCGAGAGCGCTGCCGCCAGCCACAGCGTGCGCGGCACCCGCCGACCGAGGGCCACCCTGAGCCAAACGAGCACGAGGAGGGGTGCGACGTACTGGATGGTCAGTGCCACGCCGATCTGGAGGCGATCGATCGCGAAGAAATACGTCGCGTGAACCCCGGCGAGTCCGGCGATTCCCAGGAAGGCGAGCCAGGGCAGGTCCTCGCGGCGAACGCACAGGAGCGCCGGGCGGGCGAGGGCGAGGACCACGGCGAGGATCGCGAAGGTCAGCAGCGAACGAAGCTGCGCGAGACGGAACGCATCGACGCCGTCGTCGAGCAGGAACCTCGCGATCGATCCGTTGAGCGCCCACAGCGCGGCCGCTGTCGCGGCGAGGGCATAGCCGAGCCCAACGGAGCGCGCGCCGCGCCGCTCGGTCATTTAGCCCGACGGCGAGACCGAGGCGACCTGCGCGGTGCGGATGTAGACGGGCTGGCCGTCGAGCGTGTCGGGCTCGTCGTGCATCGACATGCGGGTGAGCCGGACGAACACCGCGGTCTCCCTGTCGAGCCACTGCACGACGGCCTCGGCCTCCTCCTCCACCATGATGCTCGAGCCGCCGACGAGCTGGATGACCGAGGGCACGTCGGCAGCCTTTCACACGCGGGCGCGAGGCGGCGCGGGCGGCCGGCGGCGGCCGAGTGGCATCCGGTCGCCATGAGAACATATGTTCTCATGGCGCATCCGGCCTACCTCCGCGACAAGGCACGCTCGCTCCGAGTCGAGAAGCGTCTGACGATCGACGAGCTCGCGGAGCGGCTTGCCTTGCCGCGGACGACGATCTTCTCGTGGGTCCGCGATCTGCCCATACCGCCGAAAAGGCAGACCCCGGCGCAGGGCCTTGGTACTCAGGCGATGCAGGCCAAGTACCAGCGCTTGCGCGAGGCGGCCTACAAGGAAGGCGTCGAGTCATTCGCCGTGCTCTCGGTAGACCCAATGTTCCGCGACTTCGTCGCGCTGTACGTTGCTGAGGGCTACAAGCGGGATCGCAATGTTGTCTCGCTTGCCAACTCAGATCCTGCGGTCATCGTGGCGGCGGTTGCGTGGTATCGCCGTTTGTCGACGCATCGCATGAGCTGCGCTGTCCAGTACCACAAGGACCAGGACGTCGAGGATCTTCGGGTGTTCTGGGGTCGGCTGCTTGGCATTTCGGGCGCCACCATTCGGGTCCAACGAAAGTCGAACAGCAGTCAGCTGCGGAAACGAACCTGGCGATGTCGGTACGGCGTACTGACCGTCACTGTGAGCGACACCCTCTTACGCGCTCGGCTGCAAGGCTGGATGGACTCGGCGCGAGAGGAGTGGTTTAGACTCGCCGAGTAGCGGGGCGTGGCGCAGCCTGGTAGCGCGCGGCCTTTGGGTGGCCGAAGTCGCCGGTTCAAATCCGGCCGCCCCGATGCACCTTGGAAAGAGAGTGCCCGGCGTTCGCGGCGAGCTGCTCGCCACACACACCATCCCCCGCCCAGGGTCATGACCAGAGCCGCCGCCTCTCCGCTCGCCTACGGCTCGCTTCGAGGCGGCGGCTCTGTCCCTACCGAGGGAACGGAACGCTGTCGGCTATTCCACCCCACGCAATGGGAACGGAACGCTGTCGGTCCTCAGCTAGGCTGACGACGCGACGCCGCGTGACGAGTCGGGTGGGCGCGCTCTCGGGCGCGTCTCTCCCTCTCCGGGGATACCCCGGGGACACCGGTGTGACCAGAGCAGCGCATCGCGAGCCCGCGGCTGCGCCCGCGAGGGGGCAGGTCCGGGCGCGCACGACGGAGAGCAGTCGGCGTGCGGCGTCGCCATGCTGTTGGTTCCATGTACGACCGTCGCACGCGCGCGTACCTGTCCCGCTGCCTGGCGGACGCGTTCCTGGCCGGCGTCTGGAACGAGCGCCGGCTCGTCGCGCGCGCCGGGAAGGTGTTGGAGCCGCGGCCTCGATGGATCCGACCGCTCGTCCGCGAGATCCTCGCTGCCTACCACCGACCGCCTGCCGACCGTCCGCGCGAGCTGGCCGCCTACATCGCAGTGGATCTGGAGCGCCGGCCGCGGCTCCCGGGCGGCGAACCGCCACGGGTCCGCCGCCGGCTGCTGCCGGCGCTCGCCATGGGCAGGCGACCCTGGCCGGTGCCCGAGCTCGCGTCCGTCGGTGCGCTGGCGGAGCACCTCGGCGTCGGTGACGGCGATCTGGCCTGGCTCGCGGACGCCCGCGGGCTCGAACGGTCGGTCGTCGACGAGCGGCTTCGTCACTACCGCTACGGGTGGCTGGCCCGCCCGGGCGGTCCGCCGCGGGTGATCGAGCGGCCCAAGGCGCGGCTGAAGGAGGTTCAGCGCCGCATTCTGCACGAAGTGCTCGACTGGATCCCCGCCCACGATGCGGCGCACGGGTTCACGCGCGGGCGCTCAGCACGCACCCACGCCGCCGCCCACGTCGGCCGGCCCGTGGTCATGCGCCTCGACCTCGAGGACTTCTTCGCCTCGGTCAGCGCCGGTCGGATCTTCGGGATCTTCAGGACCGCGGGATATCCGGAGCCGGTCGCCCACGCGCTCACGGCGCTGACGACCAACGCGGTTCCGGTGAGTGAGTGGGCGGCGGTCCCGCGCCCGGCGACCCCGACGCTGGTCTACGCGCACGACCGCCTCGGCCGCCGACTTGCGACGCCGCACCTTCCTCAGGGAGCTCCGACCTCCCCGGCGCTCGCCAATCTCGCCGCGTTCAGGCTCGACCGCCGGCTCGCCGGATTCGCCGCCGCGCTGGATGCCACCTACACCCGCTACGCCGACGACCGTGTGCCGAGAACGCTGAAGGAGGGATCGATGTAGAAGGCGATACCGACGGATGCGGTGCTGCACGAGAGATGGAGGTTGGCCCTCCGCGGTCGCCCTGCAGGGGGAGATCGCAAACCACCGCGAGGTGCGCCGGTCAAG